>NZ_LGHK01000102.1 GCF_001908235.1 Bradyrhizobium sp. NAS96.2 | reverse complement strand
CCCGAGGCGCCGCCGGTCCGCGCGCCGCGCAGCGAACCATCAGCCCCGCCTGCCGGCGGACAGAAGAGCGGGTTCGAGAACCTCGAAGACGAGATGGCATCGCTGCTCGGCCGACCGAAGAATCCTTCGTGAGGTTCGGGGCCGTCCCGCGTAGAGTTTTTTTCATCGCTGTCCTGATCGCCGCCGGATCCTTCGCCGATCCGGCGATGGCGCAGGATATCTCCATCAATCTCGGCGGCGGCAATGGCGGCGTGACCGAGCGCGCGATCCAGCTGATCGCGCTGCTCACGGTGCTGTCGATCGCACCGTCGATCCTGGTCATGATGACGTCGTTCACGCGCATCGTGGTCGTGCTCTCGCTGCTGCGCACCGCGCTCGGCACCGCCACCGCACCGCCGAACTCGGTGATGATCGCGCTGGCGATGTTCCTCACCGCCTTCGTGATGGGGCCGGTGTTGCAGAAATCCTATGACGACGGCATCAAGCCGCTGGTCGCCAACCAGATCGGCGTCGAGGACGCGTTGCAGCGTGCCGCGGTGCCCCTGCGCGGCTTCATGCAGAAGAACGTCCGCGAGAAGGACCTGAAGCTGTTCATGGACCTCTCCGGCGAACCGCCGCCGGCGACGCCGGAGGAGATGTCGCTGCGCATCCTGGTGCCGGCCTTCATGATCTCCGAGCTGAAGCGCGCCTTCGAGATCGGCTTCCTGCTGTTCCTGCCGTTCCTGATCATCGATCTCGTGGTCGCCTCGGTGCTGATGTCGATGGGCATGATGATGCTGCCGCCGGTGGTGGTGTCGCTGCCGTTCAAGCTGATCTTCTTCGTGCTGGTCGACGGCTGGGCGCTGGTCGCCGGCAGCCTGGTGCAGAGTTACGGGGGGTAGCCCCGCGAAACAATCATGGCCGGTCAGCTGGATCGGCCGTGCCGTTGCACTATCATGCGCGGCACCGCATCCAGGGAGCCGTGCCGTGCAGCAGCCATTCGACCGCGCCGCAGAAGATCTCGGCAACGCCATCCATCTCGAGCATGTCAATGTGCAGGTGCCGGACCAGCGCCTCGCCACGCTGTTCTATGTCGCCGGCATCGGGCTGACCCGCGATCCCTATCTGATGGTCTCCGACAGCAACATGTGGGTGAATGCCGGCCGCAGCCAGTTTCACCTGCCGAGCGGCAGGCCACAGGTGCTGCGCGGCCACACAGGTATCGTGATCGCCGGACGGCAGGCCCTGCTGCAGCGCCTCGCTGCGGTCGCGCCCAAGCTCGAAGGCACCGCGTTCAGCTATCGCGAGCACAATGATCACGTCGAGGCGATTTGCCCCTGGGGCAATCGCCTGCGCTGCTTTGAACCGGACGCCGAGCGGTTCGGGCGCATCGCGCTCGGCATGCCCTATGTCGAGTTCGACGTGCCGCGCGGCACGGCCGAAGCGATCAGCCGGTTCTATCCCGAGATCATGGGCATCCCCGCCAGCGTGGACGGGGGTATCGCGCGCGCAAAGGTCGGCAAGGATCAGTATTTGCAATTCCGCGAGACCGATTCTGCACCCAGCGAGTTCGACGGCCATCACGTCCAGATCTACATCACGGACTTCTCGGGCCCCTACAGGCGGCTGCGCGCGCGCAATCTGGTCTCCCGCGAGGACAATCAGTTCCAGTACCGCTTCTGCGACATCGTCGATCCCGCCGATGGCCGGCATCTGTTCACCGTCGAGCACGAGGTGCGCAGCGCCACCCACCCGATGTATTTGCGCCCGCTGGTCAACCGCAATCCTGACCAGACCAACCGCACCTTCGCCAACGGCTACGACCAGGCGCCGTGGGCAATGGGGCCGGACCAGTACGACGGTTGAGCGCACGCATCTCCGCGTCACGCCATCACCCCAAATTCCAGCAACGAGACGACATGCTTCCCTCCCAGCGCCATCTGTTCGAGATCCCACGCGAGGTCTGCTACCTGAATTCGGCGTCCTACAGCCCGCTGCCGCTCAAGACGTTGGAGGCCGGCCGCGCCGCAGTCGGACGCAAGGGCCAGCCCTGGAGGATGGAAGCCGATTTTGCCGCCCGCCAGCATGAGCGCGCCCGCGCCGCTGCGGCACGCCTGATCAATGCCGATCCAAACGACGTCGCGCTGATCCCTTCGATCAGCTACGGCGTTGCGACGGTCGCGAAGGCGCTGACCATTCCGCGCGGCACCCGCGTCGTCGTGCTGGAGAACGATCACTCCTCGCCGGTGCTGGAATGGCACGCCCGCGCCGAGGCGCAAGGCTTCGTCGTGGATACCGTGCCGCAGCCGGCCGACGGCGACTGGACATCGGCCGTGCTTGCAACGATCGAGCGGTCAGGCGCGCCGCCGGTCGGCCTCGCCTCGATCTCGTCGGTGCACTGGTCGGACGGCGGCATGATCGACGTCGATCAAGTGCAAGCTGTGCTGCGCCGACAGGGCGCGATGTTCGTGATCGACGCGACGCAAAGTGCGGGTGTCGCGGCGATGGATGTGACCAGGCTCGATCCTGATGCGGTGATCTTTCCGACCTACAAATGGCTCATCGGCCCCTACGGCCGTGCCTTCCTCTACGTTGCAAAACGTCACCAGAACGGCGTGCCGCTGGAGCAGACCTCCGCCGGCCGCCGCAATGTGAATTCCGAGAACCCGGTTTATTTCGGCGATCTCGCCTATGTCGACAATGCCCGCCGCTACGACATGGGCGAGCGCGATCACTTCATCACGCTCGAGATGGCGTCGATCGGCATGGAGATGATGGCGGACTGGGGCGCCGCCGCCGTCAGCGAACGGCTCGCGATGCTGACGCAACGAATCGCCGACGGCGTCCGCGATCTCGGGCTCAGCGTGCTGGCGCAGAGCGTGCGCGCGCCGCATATCCTGAGCCTCGGCACGGCCGGCGGCATCCCGAAGGAATTGATCGCGCGGCTCGCCGCCGAAAACATCCACGTCGCGCTGCGGCTCGGCCGGATGCGGATCTCGCCGCACGTCTACAACGATGAGGCCGATGCCGACCGCCTCGTCGCGGCCTTGACGAAGGCGCTGCGCGGTTAGCTCCGCTTGCGTCCCAGCGCCACGACGCTGAACAGTTCGATCGCCAGCGCTGCGGCCACGCCGGCCGCGCCGATCACGAACAGCAGTGCATAGTCGCCGCCGCTCTGCGCGAACAGCCAGGACAGGCCGTACGCGCCCGCCGCCTGGAACAGCGCGAAGGTCGTGGTGGCCTGCGCCCAGGCTGAGCGCTGGCTCGCCGCCGAATGCGGGATCAGTTCGTGGATGCGGCCGATCACCAGCGGCACGATGCCGGGCGTGAAGCCGCCCACGATGAGGCTCGACACGATCAGCGCAGCGGGCGAGGTCGTCACCGCGGGCAGCGCGACCGCGACCGCCTCGGTCAGGAACGCCGCCCGCAGCGCCGCCGCGAAGCCGGCACGATCGGCGAGATGTCCGGTCAGCAGCGGGCCGACCACCGCGCCGATGCCGTACAGCACCCAATAATACGATCCCGCCGCGATCCCCTGCCCGAGACCACGGGCGACGAAATCGACCAGGAATACCATGTGCGGCACCAGCGCCAGTGCGTTGAGCCCGTATTCCACACACAGCACGATCACCAACGGCGACCGCACGCCATGCGACGCGACGCGCGGCTCGGCTGCGCCATGCGCGGCGGACGCCTCGGCGGGCCACGCCTTCCAGCTGATCGCGGTCAACACCGCCGACAGCACGCCGAGGCCATACCAGGCCTGCTTGACGCCCTGCTGCAGCAACAGCGGCACCAGCGTGCCTGACGCGGCAACACCGAGTCCGACGCCGGCGAAAATCACGCCGCCGATCAGACCGCGCTTGCTTGGCGCGGTGTGCGGCAGGATCGCGGTCGCCGCCAGCACCATGATCACGCCGCCACTGATGCCGGCGAGGAAGCGGAAGCCGAAGAACGAGATGAAGGAGATCGGCACCGCGCAGGCAAAACAGGTGATCGCCGCCAGCAGCATCATGCCGCGCAGCGCCCACACCGAGCCGATCCGCGCGCCGAGGTCGCGGGCAATCAACGCGCCGGCGAGATAGCCGGCGAGGTTGGCGGCGCCGAGATAGACCGCTTCCGCCGGTGTGAACCACTTTGCCGCGATCAAAGCCGGGATCAGCGGCGTATAGGCAAACCGCGCCAGCCCGAGCCCGACCAGCGACGCACAAAGCCCTGCGGCGGCGGACAGCCACAGCGGCCCGCCCGCATCGCGATGCGGTTCGGCGTGATGGCGCCCGTGATCATCGACGTTGGCTGACATGGACATGGCGTAGGCCCTCCGGCCGTTCGTGAAAAATGATTAGTTGCGATCGCAGCAATCGCTCGCAGCGATCACGCCTCGCCTCTCCCGATCGGGAGAGGCGCCTAGTTCGATTTGGCAGAAGCGGTCAGCGGGAAGAGGCAGCAGCGGCGAGCTTCTTGCGATACTCGAGCGCGGGCAGCCCGCCCCAGCCCCAATTGTCGGTGTCGACTTCCTCGATGACGACGAAGGTCGATTCCAAGGGCTTGCCGAGCACATCGCGCAGCAGCTCGCTGGCGCCCTTGATCAGCGCCGCCTTTTGCTCCGGTGTGGTGGACGACGTACCCGGCGTCGTCCCCTCACGCGTGACCTGGACGGTGACGATAGGCATCACACCCACCTGTCCCTAATGCCCGGCGCTCTGGCCGCCATCGACGTGCAGTATCTCGCCAGTGACGAAGCCCGCGCCTTCCAGGAACAGCACGGCATCGGCGATGTCCTTCATCTCGCCCATCCGCCCGACCGGATGCAGCTTGGCGAGGTAGTCGTGCGTCTCGGGCGCGTGCATCGGGGTCTTGATCACACCCGGCGCCACCGCATTCACGCGGATGCCCTTGGCGGCGTATTCGATCGCGAGCGACTTGGTCGCGGCAGCCAGACCGCCCTTGGTCAGCGAGGCCAGCACCGAGGGTACGTTGCTGTTGGCGTGATCGACCAGGCTGGTCGTGATCTGCACGATGTGCCCGGATCCCTGCTTCACCATCTCCTTGGCGACGCGACGGGTGATGTAGAAGAAGCCGTTGAGGTTGGTCGCCAGCACCGCGGCGTAATCCTGGTCGGTATGGTCGGTGAACGGCTTGGCGACGAAGATGCCGGCATTGTTGACCAGCGTGTCGATGCGGCCAAAGCGGCCGAGCGCCTGCTTGACGATGCGCTCGGCAACTTCGGGATCGCCGATGTCGCCCGGCACAGTCAGGACGTCCGAATCCGACGACGGCTTGATGCTGCGGGAATTGGCGACGACGCGCCAGTTGCGGTCGCGATAGGCCTTCACGATCGCCTCGCCGAGGCCCTGCGATGCACCGGTAACGATGGCAACCTTCTGCTCTGCACCCATGATTGCTCTCCATCCGTTGTTGAAGCGACCCAGCGCCGCTTCGATGGAGAGCAACCTAGATACATCCGCCTTCCGCGCGAATGCCCGCTATTCGGCAGACACTCTGCCGCGGCGCGAACGAATGAGCATGGTCGGGAAGAGTGCGAAGCGGCCTCCGGCGCGACAAACGCGCAGCGATTGCGCGGAGATCATGCTCGAACAGGAAACCAAACCGCGATGACGATTCAGCTTCGTCGCGCCTTGGCATTGGCCTTGCTGGCCTCGCGCGACAGCCGCTCGAAGTAGCGTTTCAGCCGCGGGCCGGCGAAATCGACGAAGGCACGTACCTTCGGCACATCGAAGCGGCCCTGCGGCGCCAGGAGATGCACCGGCAGTGGCGGGGGTTCGTCACCGGCGAGCAGTATCTGCAGCCGCCCGTCGCGGATTTCCTCGGCGATATGATACGAGAACAGCCGCGTGACGCCGTAGCCCTCGCTGGCCGAGGCAACTGCCGCCCGCACCGTGTTGACGACCAGCCGTGGCGTGAACTGGACCGCGCGCGCGATCTTCGACTTCGCGGCCGGCGGAAAGCTCCAGGAGTCCGGCCCGAAATGCGTCATCGCGATGATCTGCTGTTTCGCCAGATCGGCCGGCTCGCGGATCACCGGATGCTGCGCGAGATAGCCCGGCGAGGCCGCGACTACGCGGCGCACCTCGCCGAGCTTGATCGCGATGAAATTGGAATCGGCGAGATGGGCGATGCGCAGCGCAACGTCGATGCCCTCGTCGATCAGATTGACCGTGCGATCGAGCATCACGAGCCGCACGGTTACCGCCGGAAATTCCGTCATGAAGGCGTCGAGCACCGGCCGCAGCACGTCCTCACCCACGACAATGGGCGCAGTGATGGTCAGCGTGCCGCGCGGCGCGGCCCGCTCACCGCCGGCCGAGATGTCGGCTTCATCGAGTTCGCTCAGGATGCGCCGGCACGCCGACGCATAGCGCTCACCGGCGTCGCTCAGCTTCAGCGAACGCGTGGTGCGATGAAGCAGCTCGGCCCCGACATGATGCTCGAGGAACGCAATCGCCCGGCTCACCGCCGCCGGCGATCGCCGCAGCTTCCGCCCCGCGCCGGCAAGGCTGCCCTCGTCGACTGCCGCGACGAAGACCTTCATGGCGTCGATGCGGTCCATCGATCCCCCGCTTCGCGGCCGTCGCTAAACCACGATGAGATTGAGTTGAATTGTCATCGCGCTTCAGCTCATTGTTTGAGCATGATCTCCGCGCAAACGCGTCGCGTTTGTCGCGCCGGAAAACCGCTTCGCACTTTTCCGGATCATGCTTATCCCTTCACGTCATACTGCTTGCTGAGGTGATCGCCGATCTGCACCAGCATCGCGACGCATTCGGGATAGCCCGGCCTTGCCACCGTCGCCTCATTGGCGCTGGCGCGGAACTCCCAGCTGTCGCCGTCGCGCAGCACCGAGATGTCCATGCCGTCGGGGCAATCGGCATGTACCTTCAACTCGGCACGCGCCATCGCGACGAGTTCGGCTTCGGTCTTGATCGGCTTGCTCATGTGACGACGTCCTCCCGGCTGGCACATCAGCCATGGTTGCCGATTTGACGGCAGGATGTCGAGAGGACGCAGGCGATCACGGGCTGTTGCAATTGACAAATTGCGGGTCTGCGGCAAACATTCAGCCTGGGTCGATACCACCCGCCGCTTGCACCCCGCCCGGGGACGGTGAATGTATCAAGCCATGGTTCAGGCTTCCTTTGCCCGCGCGAACGGGTCAGCAACGCAAGCCCCTGACGCTTTCCGTTCGTCGATGCAAAGGACTATTCCATGCGCGACTTCCGTGATGCCAAGGCCATGGCGCAGACGCTGCGCGAAGCGCTCGGCGCCAAATCGATCCCCCTCACCCAAAGCGACAGCCTGGAGCTGATCGCCAGGCTGTTCGGCCAGCGAGACTGGAACACGCTGGCGGCGCGGATCCAGTCGGCCGGCGCAGCGTCCGACGTGGCGGCTGCCGCCCCGCCGTCGGACGCCGTGCGGCAAGAGATCGCAGTCGCGACAGCGGTGCTCGATCGTTATGCCGGATACTACCAGCTCAGCGAGCAGGCCGTCCTCAGCGTGACGCGCGACGGCCAGCAGCTTTCCATCCAACTCACCGGCCAGCGCGCGGTGCCGTTCTTTGCTGAAAGCCGGACCGAATTCTTCGCCAAGGAGGTCGACGCGCAGATCGGCTTGTCACCGGCGCCGATGGCCAGGTCACGTCGCTGATCCTGCATCAAAACGGCGACAAGCTGATGCCACGGATCGACGCCGCGGCGGCGCAGCAGATCGCGGCCCGCACGACGGAGCGCGTAAGAAATCAATCGGCAGCCCCGGGGACTGAAGCCGCGCTGCACCGCCTGTTCGAATCGGTGACATCAGGGCACCCCAACTACGACGACATGACCCCTGCGCTCGCCGCGGCGACCCGCGAGCACCTGCCGAACATGCAGCGCAGCTTCGAGGATTGGGGCGCGATCGAGTCCACGCGTTTCCTCGGCGTCGGTGCCCAGGGCGAGGATGTCTACAGCGTGAGGCATGAGAACGGCGCGTCGCATTGGCGCATCGCGCTCGACGCCAAGGGAGCCATTTCGACCGCTTGGGTGTCACCAGGGCCGTAAGGCCGGCACCGCTAGGGCGATGCGCTGGCGCGTCGCTCGCCCTTGATCGCCGGCAGCACGCTCACCGGCGCGGCCTTCGGCATGTCGGGCACCGATCCGGTCGACACCGGATCGGGCAGCGGCGCCCGGGCGGTGGCATCGGGGAAGCGGGTCTTCATCTCGCGGATGAAGCCGTCGAGCGTGTCGACGCTCGCGGCCATCCGCGCGATCTGGGCGAACTCCGCGCTCGAAGTAGCGACCGGCTTGCTGGCCGCGTCGAACGCCAGCTTGTCGGCATCGCCGGACATCAGCGGCGCGTATTTTTCGCGGAACCGGGACAGCCCGATGGCGTCCTCGGCGAGCGCGTAGCCGACCACGGCGCGGATGACGTCGGCCTTCTCGCTCGGATTGAGCGGAGTGAAGTCGCGCCAACGGTCGCCGTAATAGAGCTCGATCTGCTCGGATGCCTCGCGCCAGTGCCGTGACGCCCAGTAAATGTCCGAACGCAGCCGGATCGCCTCGCGGCCGGTGATGTTCGAGATGATGTCGAGCGCAAGGTCGTGCCGCCCGACGTCGCTCTGTGCGCGCGCCTCGAGCAGCAGCCGCTGCTGGCGCAGTTCGCCGGAGAGGTCCGCGATCCGGGTCGAGCGCAGCGCGCCGACGGCGCGGTCGGGCTTGCGGTTCATCAGATAGACCATCGCAAGCCGCGCGGCGACCTGGGCGCGCGCCGCGCCTTCCAGCCGCTTGTCGACCTGGTATTGCAGGAGGTCGGCGGCCTGGTCGAGCAGATCGACGCCGACGAGGCGGTCGGCGAGACGGCGGATCATCTCGTCGCCGCGGCGGCCGATTGGCGTCAGCTCGCGATATTCGTAGAAGGTGCCGAGCGCATCGATCGGCGCCATCTCGTCGCCCTTGGGGCCGAGATAAAGCTGCACGAACAGCGCAGAGGCGGCATCCTGCGCCTGGCGCGATTCCGGTGCGTTCGGCTGCAGCCGGGTCGCGGCACGCGTCACCGCGAAGGCGTCGGCGTAGCGCGCGGTCTCGGCATAGATCTTCGACAGCACATAGAGCGTCTTCAATTCGATATTGTCGCCGCGCCACAGCATCGACAATAGCTCGAGCTCCTTCAGCACATCGTCGCGGCCGATCTCGCCGCGCTTCTGCTTGAGCAGCGTCTCGAGCAACCTGCCTTCGGCGGCGGCCTGGCGGTCGGCCGAATTGGCGGCGAAACGGTAGGCGTCGAGCGCATCCTTTTCCTGGCCGAGCGCTTCGGCGAGCCGGCCGCGCAGCACCGCAACCGCGGGCTTGAGCCCGTCGGGGACGCCGACCACGTCGAGATCGCTCTTGCGCCGCGCGGCGCCGGCATAATCCTTGACCTCGAGCGAGGCCTTCATCGAATCCATGCTGACGATGCGCTGCAGGTCGGGCGGCAGCGTCGCGACCGAGAACTCGGCATTCTTGAATTTTTCGCGCGCCTCGGCCCATTTGCCTTCGCGGGCGAAAGCCAGCCCCTTCCACAATTGGGAATCGTAACCGTTACCGATCACGGGATTGGCGAGATCCTTCAGGCCGCGTTCGGGGTGGCCGATCAGGATGCTGGCGACCGCGTGCACCATCACCACGGACGCCGTCTCGCTGCCACGCTTGCTCTCGGACAGAATCAGGTTGGCGACACCATGGGCTTCCTGGTACATGCCACGCGCCATGTAGAACTCGGCGAGATCGAGCCGCGCCTGCGGCAGCTGCTCGGCATTGGCCGACGAAGCCGCCGCAATCAGGCCGTCGAGCTGCTTGAGGAAATTCTCAGACTGGTTCTTGTGCCATTCGTCCGGATCGAACAGCGGCTTCACCGCCGCGGTCGCGCGCTCGGCGGCGACATCGGCCGACGACAACGTCAGGCCGCCGGGCCGGCCCAGCATCACCTTGTCGGCGCCGACCTCGGCCTTGACGTCGTCGGCATTCGGATGAACCACGACACCGTGGATCGATTCCAGCAGCGAGAGCTCGACGAAATCCTGGCGCTTGATGATGCCGCGGGTCGGCGGCGGTGCGGTCACCACCCAGAGCGTATCGCCGGCATCGGGATCGACCAGTTTGTGCAGCTGGCCGGGATTGGCGAGCGGCACGCTGACATTGGCGAGCGACGGCTCGCTGATGTTGCGTACCACTGACAGCGGCAATGGCGGCTTCTGCACGCGGTCGGCAAAGGTCAGCGCCCAGCTCACGCCGCGCGAACGGTCGTCGCTTTCGAGCGACGGCATCTGCGGCCGGTTGAGGCGGAAGCGCACCGCCTGTCCCTTCTCCAGCGCAATCCGGCTGACGTCCGCTATCAGCGAGCCGCCCTTGGCGCGGATCGGATCGACATCGATCGCCTCAGGCGTGTCGAACACCATCCACACCGTGTCGGCGCGGCGGAACAGTGCCGCCGGCGTCGGGCCGGGGAATGAGAACGTCACGCGAAGGCCGTCGCTGTCGCGCTGGGCGTCGACCGAGGACTTGACGCTGGACTTGGCGCCGGCGCGGGTTTCGGCAGGCTGCGATGGTGCAGCGGCAGGCTTCGGCCCCTCCATTGCCGGCGCGGCCGCAGGCTTCGGCGCTTCGCTGACGGGCGCCTTGTTCTGCTCTGCCGCGAAACCGGCGCTGCCCTCGCGCGGCGCGACCGCGTTCTCGACGTCGGCCGCCGGTGCGGCCGCGATCTTCGGCAATTCGGGATCGAGTAGCTCCGATCTCGGCTGTTCGGTTTTCGCGGGCGCTGCGGCCGGTTGTTCGGTCGTGGCCTGCTCGGCCTTGGCCGGCTCGGATTGCGGCGGCTCGGACTTGGTCTGCTCGGATGTGGCCTGCTCAGATTTGGCAGGCTCCGCTTTGGGTTGATCGGGCCGGATCTCGATCTTGGCCTGCCGCGCGAAGCTTTCCGATGTCACCGGCGCGATCGCCGCCGCAGCCTTCTTGCCACGCGGCGTCGGCAACAACGAGCTCAGCGAGGGTTTTGCCGTCTGCTGTTGCTCGTTCTGCTGGAAAGCAACATCGACGATGTAGTTCTTCTCGTCGCGGAAAGAATGCACGTCGACATCGCCGATCAAGGTCACGTCGACCGCCGAGGTGTCCGTATCGGCGCGCGAACTGATCGACGCGACGTTCGGCGGGGCAGCGACCTTGGCATCGGCAAGGTCGAAGCTCAGGACCGAGTTGAAGGACAGCGTCAGCTTCTGCTCGTTCAGCACCGAGGAGACGCTGACCCCGTCCGGAACCTCGAACACGAAGCGGACGAAGGTCGGCTGCACCAGCGCGCGAACGCGGATCGGCGGCTTCTTCTTGGCGGCATCGGCGGCGCGCTGGATGCGCAGCAGACGCTCGGCGGCGCGGGCGCGCTCCGCCAGTTCCCGGATCACCTCCTGCGGCAGCGACGGCGGCGGGCCGGTCCAGCTGTCGGGCAGGAAGTCGACGAAGATGCGCTCGCCGGCGGTCATGGTGTTGACGGTGACGCGGCGCGCAAGCGACAGGCGGATCGCCGAGCCGTCCGGATCGCGGCGGGCGGCGCCGACATAGTCGGGCACCGCATCCGACAGTTTCTCGACCGGGATATCGACCGGACGCTTGAAGCGGATCACGATGATCGAGCCGGCGGTCGTGACCTCCGACTCGACATCCTCCTTCAGTTTCAGCACCAGCCGGGCATAGCCGTTCGCGGCCGAGAATGTCGCCTCGCCCGGCACCGGGTCGTCGGCATGCGCCGCAGTCGAGAATGTGAGGGTCGTCAGAGCAAGGCCGGTGGCGAGCAGGCACAGACGTGCGGTCCGCGCCCAGGCGCGGCCTAGCGACCATGTTCCAGCGGCAGCCGTTCGCGCCATCTCGAAACGTCTTCTCGGGACCTCAGCCATACCAGCGCGAAGCGCCCTCGCCCACGCGCCCCGATCTTGGATCGGGCGGCGTTAAGGAGCTGTTAACGTAAACCCATCGACCGCATTTTCGGGGCGCGGCGTATGCGCCTGGTTCCGCATTTGCTCACAGCCAGCGCCGCGAACGACGAGTGGTCGCCCTATTGCCGCGCGGCCCATCGCGCTGATCTCAAACGCCGCGGCAGGGAGCATTGCATTCTTGAGAATTAACTCTCCGAATCAGCCCGGGAACGCCCGGCCTTGCCTGGCCCGGAAACGCAATGATAAATTCGACCATTGATTGATTTAAGCTCTTTTCAAACTAAAGTTATGAACGAAGTCGCACGCCGGAATGCTTTTGCAGGAGACGACCCGGCGCAGGCAATTGTCTGTGCTCTCCTGATCGCGTTTGCGGTCTTGCCGTTCGTCAGTGGCAACGGCGAGGGCCCCGGGTTCGATTTTTCATGTTTTTGGGGCGCGGGCACGTTGGCGCTCGATGGCCGCGCGGCCGCTGCCTACGACTGGGAGCAACTGCATCAGCAGCTTCTCCTTCGGATGCCGCCGATCGATCAACTCCGCTATCCCTACGATCAGATTCCACTGCCGTTCTTTTATCCGCCAGTGTTTCTCCTGGTCCTGGCGCCCCTCGCACTGCTGCCGTTTCCGACCGCGTTTTGGGTTTGGAGCGCGGCAAAACTGTCTTGCTGGCTCCTTGTCATCTACGCCATCCGGCCACGCCCGGGCGCCCTGCTGCTGGCACTCGCGACCCCGCCGGTCTTCTACGATGTGTTTCACGGCCAAACCGGGCTGCTTGCCTCAGCGCTGCTCGGGGGCATCCTGCTGACGCTGGACAGGCGCCCGCTCCTCAGTGGCTTTCTGATCGCGCTGCTCGTCTTCAAACCTCAATTCGGTGTCCTTCTTCCCTTCGTGTTGATCGCGACCAGGCGTTGGAGCGTCATCATCAGCGCAGCTTTGGCAACGCTGGCTCTCATGCTGCTCACCGGAGCGAGCTTCGGCTGGGATACGTTCAAGGCATTCGTCGAAGGGGCAACGACTGTCTCGACGCGGCTTCAGGCTGGTGGAGGGGTCGCCTGGTACAATCTGTCGAGTGTTTATGGCCTGCTGCGGGTTGCCGGCCTTGGTTACGGACTGGCTTGGTCGCTCCATATGGCCATCGCGGCAGCCGCGCTGGTTTGGGTGGTCGTGCTATGGCGCCGCAACGTCAGCTTCGCCCTTCAAGCGGCGAGCCTCCTTGCGGCAACGCCGCTGATGTCTCCCTACTTCGTCATCTACGATCTTCCGATCCTGGCGATGGCGCTGGTCTTCCTGATGAAGGCTGACCTCGATCAGGGCTCTCCGGTCGCCAATCGGCGAGCCATCCGCATCGGTCTCAGCGTCATCGTCGTACTCGGCTACGCTTTCCCGTTCGTGCTCGTACCCGTTGGTCCGTTCATGTGCGCAACGGTGATCGCGATCATCTGGATGAAATGCAGGCAACCTGATCTCAGGCCGGATCCGGCTTACGGCTGAAACTGCCGACAGCTGGCAATTGAAGGGCTCCTCGATCAGACCCCGTCAATTCGTCTTCGGCGCAAGCATCTTGCCTTCGATCTTGGGGAGATCGTCTGTCGATGCCGACTTGTCGCCGCCGGCGCGGCGGGCGAGTTCGACCGTAAGCCGCTCGGCGGCTTCGGGCTGCATCAAGCCCAGGATGTCGGACATCTTGCGCGGCTGGATCTGCGAGGCGATCTGGTAGAGCACGTTCATCTCCAGACGATCGAACACCTTGGCGGCATCCTTCGGCTTCATGTTCTCGTACATGGTGACGATGCCCTTGAAGCGTGCGGCGTCGGCTTCCGCCTTGGCCGCGGCGTCGGCGTTCGCCTTGGCATCGTTGGCCTTGGCCTCCTCGACCTTGGCCTCGATGCGCTTCTCGGCCGCCTTCAACAGGCTCTCGCGGATCTCGACCTCGCGGGCGCGCGTCTCAAGCTCCTGGCGGCGCGACTGCAACCGTTCCAGGATCGCGCGTTCGGACGCCGACACCGGCGCCGGCGCATCCAGATTGACCACGACGCCGTCGGGCTTGGAGGGCTCCGCGGCCGGCACCGCCGGCTTCGGGGCCTCTTCCTTCTTGTCGTCCTTCTTGGCGTCCTTGTTCTCGACCGATCCCGTGATGTCGCCGGGATCGGGCTTGTTCTTGCTGTCGATGACCGCCTTGCCGGCGCCGGGGAAGTTGAAATTCTGCTGCGCCCAGGACGGGCCGGCCGGACTGGCCGGCGCGTCCTCGGCGAACACGTAACCGCCATCGAGCACAAGGCCCGCGACCTTCAGCACCATCAGGCCGAAGATCGCGACCAGCACCACAGGCATCACTCTGATGTCACGAAGCAACTTCATGCAGCGAGGCCGCCGGCCCTCCTGCGCTCGGTAAAGGCTTCGGCCGCCGCGGCAACCGCGCGCGCGGCAGAAACCC
>NZ_LGHK01000101.1 GCF_001908235.1 Bradyrhizobium sp. NAS96.2 | reverse complement strand
GTCCCGTCATCCCCGCGCAACGGCTTTGCCGTTGTCGCTGGAGGTGCGAGCGGAGCGAGCCTCGAAGGATGCACGGCCACCAGCGGGGCCGTCGACCCTTCGAGACGCGCTGCGCGCTCCTCAGGGTGACGGTGATAGGGCGGGCGTGGGCGCGCGTTAGCAGCTTGATCGCCGCAGAAGCACCCTACGCCAGATGGCACGCCACGAAGTGCCCGTTGCGTCCTTCCCGCAATTCCGGCGACGCTTGCCGGCAGCGCTCCTCGGCGATCGGGCATCTCGTGTGGAAGTGGCAGCCCTGCGGCGGATTCATCGGGCTCGGCACGTCGCCCTTCAGCCGGATGCGGTCGCGCTTCGCCTTGGGATCGGCCACCGGCACCGCCGAGAGCAGCGCCTTGGTGTAGGGATGCTGCGGGTTGCGATAGAGGTCGCTGGCCTTGGCGAGTTCGACGATGCGGCCGAGATACATCACGGCGACGCGGTCGGAGATGTGCTCGACCACGGAGAGATCGTGGGCCACGAACAAATAGGTGAGGTTCAGCTCGGCCTGCAGGTCCTCGAGCAGGTTGATGACCTGGGCCTGGATCGAGACGTCGAGCGCCGAGACCGGCTCGTCGCACACGATCAGCTTCGGCTCCAGGGTGAGCGCGCGGGCGATCGCGATGCGCTGGCGCTGGCCGCCGGAGAATTCATGCGGATAGCGCCGCATGTGCTCGGCCTTCAGCCCGACCTTGACCAGCAGGCTCGCGACGCGGTCCTCGCGCTCGCTGGCTGAGGTCACGAGGTTATGGATGATGAAGGGCTCGCCGAGGATCGCGCCGACTGTCATGCGCGGGTTGAGCGAGGCGAACGGGTCCTGGAACACGAGCTGCATGTTGCGACGCATGGCGCGCAGATCGCCGCTGCCCAAACCCGTCACGCTCTGGCCGTCGAACACGATTTCGCCCGAGGTCGGCTCGATCAGCCGCAGCACGCAGCGGCCGGTGGTCGACTTGCCGCAGCCGGATTCGCCGACCAGTCCCAGCGTCTCGCCGCGGTTGACCGCAAACGACACGCCGTCGACGGCATAGACCTGGCCGACCTCGCGCGACAGCAGGCCGCCGAGCACCGGAAAGTGCTTCTTCAGATTGGAAACTCGCAGCAGCGGCTCGCTCATGACGCGTCTCCGAGGTGGCAGGCCATGCGATGGCCGGGTGCGATCTCGCGCAGGCGCGGCTCCCGTTCGGTGCAGATGCTCATGGCGTGCTTGCAGCGCGGCGCAAACCGGCAGCCGGGCGGCGGGTTGATCAGGATCGGTACCGAGCCGCCGATCGCCTCCAGCCGCGTCTTGTGTTCGGCGTCGAGATCGATGCGCGGAATCGAGCGGATCAGGCCCTGGGTATAGGGATGGCGCGGATTGCCGAACAATTCGTCGACCGGCGCCTCTTCCACCACCTTGCCGGCATACATCACGACGACGCGCTGCGCTGTCTCGGCGACCACGCCCATGGCATGGGTGATCAGCATCACCGCCATGCCGAAGCGCTCCTTCATGTCCTGAAGCAGGTCGAGGATCTGCGCCTGGATGGTGACGTCGAGTGCGGTGGTCGGCTCGTCGGCAATGACAAGCTTCGGCCGGCATGCCAGCGCCATCGCGATCATCACGCGCTGGCGCATGCCGCCCGAGAACTGGTGCGGATAGTGATGTACGCGGCCCGCGGCATTGGGAATCTGCACCAGCTTCAGCATCTCGATGGTGCGCTCGAGCGCCTGCTTCTTGGTCACCGCCTCGTGGCGGCGCAGGCTCTCGGCGATCTGCTCGCCGATCGTCAGCACCGGATTGAGCGAGGTCATCGGCTCCTGGAAGATGAAGCCGATCTCCTTGGCTCTGATGTCGTCGAGCTGGTGGCTCGACAGCGGCACCAGATCGCGGCCCTCGAACATGATCTCGCCTGCGACGATCTTGCCCGGCGGCATCGCGATCAGCTTCAGGATCGACATCGCGGTGACGGTCTTGCCGCAGCCGGACTCACCGACCACGCACAGGGTCTCGCCGCGGTTGATCGAGATGTCGACGCCGTCGACCGCCTGCAGCACGCCTGCGTCGGTGGTGAAATGGGTTTTCAGGCCCTTGATGTCGAGCAGCGCCATCAGATCACCTTGCGCGCGTCGAGCGCATCGCGCAGCCCGTCGCCGATGAAGTTGATGGCGACCACCGCGATGAAGATCGCGCCGCCCGGGAATAGCGCCCAGTGCGGGCCGATGTCGAGAAAGTCCTTGGCGTCATACAGGATGCGGCCCCAGGTCGGGGTGTCAGGCGGGAAGCCGAGGCCGAGGAACGACAGCGTCGATTCGGCGATGATCGCAGCGGCAACGTCGATCGTGCCGGCGATGATCACCGGGCCCAGCGCATTGGGCAGGATGTGGCGCACCACCTGCCGCACCGGGCTTGCGCCGAGCGCGCGCGCCGCCTCGACGAATTCCTTCTCGCGCAGCGAGAGGAACTGGGCGCGCACCAGGCGGGCGACCGGCATCCAGCGCAGGCCGCCGATGACAAGCACGATCAGGATGAAGATGCCGCCCTCCGGGCCAAACACGGCCTTGAGCCCGTCGCGGAACAGATAGATGAGCATCAGGAGCAGCGGCAGTTGCGGCAGCGACAGGAACAGGTCGGTCAGCCACATCAGCCCATAGCCCAGCGCGCCGCGCGACATGCCGGCCAGCGCGCCGATCAGCGTGCCGACGAACACCGAGACCAGCATCGCGGCAAGGCCAACCGCAAGCGAGATGCGTCCGCCATAGATCATGCGGGCGAGCAGGTCCTGGCCGAGATCGTCGGTGCCGAACGGATGCGCCAGCGAGGGACCCTGCAGGCCCGCCACCACGTCGATGTCGCTGATCGAGACGCGCCAGATGAACGGGCCGATCACGACGGCCGCGATCAGCAGCAGCAGCAGCACGGCGCTGATCACCGCCGGCCTGTGCCGGCGGTAGCGCCGCCAGGTTTCGCGCCAGGGCGAATAGCCGCGCCGCTCAGCGGAAGGAGATGCGAGGGTCAAGCCAGCCATAGAGGACATCTGCGATCAGGTTGAACAGCACCACGAGACACGCGAAGACGAAGGTCACGGCCATTACGACCGGCGTATCATTGGCGAGGATGGAGGAAATCAGGAGTGAGCCGATGCCGGGAATCCGGAAGATCTGCTCGGTGACGATGGCGCCGCCGAACACGGCGGGCATCTGCAGCGCGATCAGCGTGACCACCGGGATCATCGCATTGCGCATCACATGCTTGACGATCACCTTGGCCTGTCCGAGGCCCTTGGCGCGTGCGGTGGTGACGTAGTCGAGCCGGATCACGTCGAGCATCGCCGAGCGTACGAAGCGGGTCATCGAGGCCGCCTGGAACAGGCCGAGCACCATCACCGGCATGATGGCCTGCCGGATCATCTCCAGCAGCCAGGGGATGCCGCTTCCCGGTACGCTGGTGTAGACGAAGGGCAGCCAGTCCAGCTTCACCGAAAACACCAGGATGAACAGGATGCCGGTGAAGAAGGTCGGCAGCGAGAAGCCGATGAAGGCGAAGGTGTTGGCGAGCTGGTCGAACAGCGAATAGGGCCGGGTGGCGGCATAGACGCCGACCGGGATCGCGATCAGGAGCGCCAGCAGCTGCGACGAACCGACCACGTAAAGCGTGGTCGGCAGCCGCTGCAGGATCAGGGTGTCGACATCGACCCGGCTGACGAACGAGAAGCCCCAGTCGCCGTGGACCATTGCCGCGAGCCAGTGCAGATAACGGAGATAGATCGGGTCATCGAGGCCGAACTTGGCGCGCAGCGCGGCCTGCACCTCGGGCGGCACGTTCGGATTGGTCGCGAGCTCGCTGAACGGATCGCCGGGCGCGAGCGCGAGCACGACGAACAGCACGAGCGAGATTCCGAGCAGGCTCGGGATCGCGATCATCAGACGGCGCAGGATATATTGACTCATCGAGAGATCATCTAACTAACGCTCGCACCTTGAGCACGTTGATCTTGCTTCCAATCGAAAGGCGAGCTTCACCTCGCCCGGCGTGCGGGGAGAGGTCGGAATTCAAGCACGGCCCGAATTCCGGGTGAGGGGATTTCTCAGGTGAACTCACCTTCCAACGCATTTGCGGATGGAGCCCCTCATCCCAAGCCTCTCCCCGTAAGAACGGGGAGAGGAAGGAGCACATCTCGAGCCCCCTCACGGCTCAAGTTTCACGATACCAGTCTTGCAGATTGTCGGTTTGGTTGGCCCAGCCGGAGAGCGCGGGCCGCAGCGTGTTGGAGGAGGCTTCCACCGCGAGCCGATGCATCACGGGGATCGTCACATTGTCCTGCCACATCAGGTCATTGCCCTTGATGTAGAGGTCCGCCCGCTTGATCGGATCGGTCTCGGTATCGGCGGCATCGACCGCGGCGTCATAATCCTTGTTGGCCCAGCGCGGGAAGTTCGGCCCCTGCCACTTGTTCTCCTTGGTGGCGATGTTGCGCGAGTGGTAGCGGCGCATGTGCAAAGCGGGATCGGGCTGCGTCATCGGGATCTGGAACATCTCGATGTCGGCATAGAAGTGGGCGTAGGTGTCGGGGTTGGCGACGTCGGAGGAGAAGAACACCGAGGCCACCACCGATTTCAGCTCGACATCGATGCCGGCCTTCTGGCAGGCCTGCTTGACGATGGCCTGGGTCTTCTGCCGCGGCCCGTTGATCGAGGTCTGATACAGAAGCTTCAGCTTCTTGCCGTCCTTCTCGCGGATGCCGTCGGAGCCCGGCTTCCAGCCGGCCTGCTCGAGCAGCGCGCTCGCCTTCTCGATCGAGAACTCCCATTTGGTGTTCTTGGAGACGAACTCCTCGGGGCCGTTGAGATAGTTGGCGGTGGTGCGGCCGGCGCGGCCGTAGATCGCTTTCTTGACGGAGTCGCGGTCGACCAGCAGCGCCAGCGCCTGACGTACCTTCGGATCGGACAGGATCGGATGCTTGGTCTTGATCGACGAGCGCTCGCCGTCGACCTCGGTGTTGGGGTCGGTGAAGTTGATCGCAATGAACTCGATGTCGCCGCCGACCGCGAACAGGGCCTTGCCCTTGCCGCCCTTTTCGAGCCGCAGCAGCACCTCGTCTTCGACCTGGATGTTCCAGGCGAAATCATATTCGCCGGTCTGGATCACCGCGCGTGCCGCCGAGACGGCATCGCCGCCACCCTTCATCTCGATCGTGTCGAAGGATGGACGGTTGGCCATGTGGTAGTCGGGGTTGATCTCGCCACGGATCAGATCGCCCGGCTTGAACTCGACGAACTTGTACGGGCCGGTGCCGACGGGCTTCAGATTGTTGGGCGCCTCGCGGGACTTGCCGCCCTTGTACTCCGCGAACAGATGCTTCGGGATGATGCAGCCATAGGCCCCGACAAAGGCATTGGCCCAGAACGGTGTCGGCTTCTTGAAAGTGATGCGGATCGTGAGATCGTCGATCTTTTCGACGGTCAGGCCGCTGTAGGTTTCAATCGAGACGGCCGCGGTCGCAGGGTCGCTGGCATATTCCCAGTTGAACACCAGATCGTCGGCCGTCATCGGCTTGCCGTCGTGCCATTTGACGCCCGGTTTGAGTTTCCAGATCACCGTCTTGGCGTCGGCCGAGAGCCCGCCATTCTGGATCGAGGGGATCTCGGCGGCGAGGATCGGGTTGAGATGACCGTCGACGTCCCAGCTTGCCAGCGGTTCATAGAAGATGCGCGAGCCGTCCTGATCCTTGGTGCCGGTGGCGAAATGCGGATTGAGCAAAGTCGGGCCCTGCCACCACAGCAGCTTGAGCGGGCCGCCGCCGCCGCGCCTGGTCGGCTTGTAGGGGTTGGGGCTCTGCGCCATCGCGACGCCGCCGATCGCCAGAATCTGGTTGGCCATCGGCGCGGTGAGGCCGACGGCAATCATTCGCTTGACGAAGGCGCGGCGGTCCATCCGTCCGTCCTTCACGTCGTCGATCATGCCTCGCAGATTATTGTCGAACATTGTCCCCTCGGTCCGGCTCACGTGTGTTTGCGGCGGGCTTTGGAACCGGCCACCGTTCTGGCGGCAGATGGCACACCGAATGAACGCGAAGGTCAACGCCTCCCGCCCTTCAGCGTCTAGGTCTTTTGGCTATCGCTTGTGCAGAACCTCCCCGTGGCGCACATCGGTTCAGCATATCGGCGCCAAAGCGCGCTGATGCGCGCCTCGCACTGCGGAAAATTTGTTCGTTATTCTTTGTTCCGAGATGCTTTTTTGCCACGCAACCATATTTTCGCGCGAAGCGGCTGCCGGCCTGCGCATCGAAGCGCAGGTCCGGCCCGCAGGATGCGGCGCTCAGGCGACCGACATGTCCAACGGCGGTGCAACATTCGCCGGCAGCGGACTGACATAGGGCGTTCGCGTGGTCCGCTTCTTGAGGTCGGCCTTGGCGGCCGCGATCAGCTCCGGCTCCATCAGCGCCCTGACGCCGAGGCCGGCCATCGCCTTGGCGGCCTGCACCATCGCCTTGTGCGCGGCCGGTGTCTTGCCCTGCGCCACAACCTGCCAGGTGTGGAACGGCGTGCCGATTGCAACCGTCGGTGCATGGACCTGCACCGTCGGCACCACCCAGCTGACGTCGCCGACATCGGTCGAGCCGATCAGCGGATTGCGCTTGGCGTCGATCGGCACCAGGAAATCGGCCAGCGGCCGGTCGGTCGGCTCCATGCCGATCGCGTAATAGACCGAGGCGATGTCCTTGTCGGTCAAGGTTGCGCGGATCTTGTCGGCGAAATCCTTGTCGGCATCGTCGAAATGCGGCGGGCCGAGGTCTTCCATGATCCGGTGCAGCGTCTGTTCCAGCGGGGTGTTGGGCAGGATGTTGGAGACCGCGGAGATGATCTTCATCTCGACCTTGGTCTCGGTCATCAGGGCTGCGCCCTGCGCGATCTTGTGCACGCGCTCGACTAACTCGTTCATGCCGGGCAGGTCGCGGGCGCGGATCGAGTAGCGCACCCGGGCATGGGCCTGCACCACGTTCGGCGCGATGCCGCCGGTGTCGAGCAGCGCGTAATGCACGCGGGCATCGCTCGGCATGTGCTCGCGCATGTAGTTGACGCCGACATTCATCAATTCCACCGCGTCGAGCGCGCTGCGGCCGAGATGCGGCGAGGCCGCCGCATGCGAGGTCCGCCCGGTGAAGATGAAGTCGGCCCGGGTGTTGGCGAGTGACGGCGTCACCGCCACCTCCCAGAAGCTGTGCGGATGCCAGGTGATGGCGATGTCGGCGTCCTCGAACGCGCCACAACGCACCATGAAGGCCTTGGCCGCGCCGCCTTCCTCGGCAGGACAGCCGTAATAGCGCACCCGGCCCGGTACCTTGTTGGCGGCGAGCCAGTCCTTCACCGCGGTCGCGGCAAGCAATGCGGAGGAACCGAGCAGATTGTGGCCGCAGCCATGGCCGTGGCCGCCGGTCTCGACCGGACGATGCTCGGCGACGCCGGCCTCCTGGCTGAGGCTGGGCAGGGCGTCATATTCGCCGAGGAAGGCGATGACAGGGCCGCCTTCACCCCATTCGCCCATCACGGCGGTTGGAATGTCGGCGAGGTTCTCGGTGATGCGGAAACCCTGGTGGCGCAGTTCGGCCAGATGTTCGGCGGAGGAGCGTGCCTCGGTGTAGCAGACCTCGGGCATTGCCCAGACCCGGTCGCTCAATTCGATGAAACGCGGCTTGATCGCGTCGACGCCGCGCCAAACATCACTACGGTTGTCCATTTGCTCCGATCCTCGAGTAAGGCAATCTGAAGCGCAAAACGCTAGCAGCTTGCGGCAGCGCCGCCTAGCGCCTGCCGGCAGACCAGCTTTTCCGAAAGTCACGTCTTGGTGTGCAGAAACCCCCGTCGTCGGATCGAACCACTTCGAGAGCCCCGATCCACGACCTCGCATGCCGATGGCCGCCTTGAGCGATCAGCCCGCGTTCCTCTATGATGTGGCTCGTGAGGACGTGGTCCGACCATGCATGATGCAATTCCGTCTCTGTTGCCGAGAAATTCGGGCCACCAGTTCGTGATCTATGCTGACGCCTGCTCCGGCGTTCCCGGCGCGCTGCACGAGCGGACCTTCGCGTCAGTGAATGATGTGGTCCGCCGGCTGCATCCTGCGCCCGAATTCATTCTCTTCCCGGGGGACGAGATCATCGGCCTCACCGCCGATGCGGAGGCGTTGCGCGCGCAATGGCGGCATTGGCTTGATACCGAAATGGGCTGGCTCGACCGCCGTGCGGTGCCGCTGTGGCACACGACCGGCAACCACACCACCTATGACGAGACGAGCGAGGCGGTGTTTCGCGAGGTGCTGAAGCTGCCGCGCAACGGTCCGCCCGGTCAGGAAGGCCTGTCCTATTCGGTCCGCCGCGACGACCTGCTGCTGGTGTTCGTGCACACGCTGTGGAGCGGGCTCGGCGGCGAGGGGCACGTCGAGACCGATTGGCTGCAAGGGATCCTCGAACAGCACAAGGACGCGAGATACAAACTGGTGCTGGGTCATCATCCGGTCTACCCGATCAATGGCTTCAGCGGCAGCTATCAGCGCGAGATCGGCCACGAATACAGCGCGCGCTTCTGGGATATCCTGGTCCGGGCCGGCGTGACGGCCTATGTCTGCAGCCACATCCTCGCATTCGACGTCCAGGTCCATCGCGGCGTGCTGCAGATCTGCACGGCGGGTGCGGGCACCGCGCACCGGATGCCTGAAGGTGTCGAGTATCTGCATTGCGTGCAGGCCGCGCTTGATCAGCACGGTCTCCGCTATCAGGTGCTCGACACCGAAGGCGCCATCCGCGAGCAGCTCGCATGGCCGCTGCCATCTTTCGAGCAGGCGGCGTGGTCGCCGTTGCCGCGCGGCATCAGCCCTGCGCCATTGTCCGGGACGTCGGAGCCGGCGACGGTCGTTGCCCTGAGATTGTCAGGCCGGACCGCCGCCGGAGTAGCGGCGCCGCAAACGCTGCTCTGCACGCCTGTGCCTGACATGATCGCACCGCTCTGGCTCGGCCTGCGCGGGCCGAACCAGACGCTCACGCTGATCCTCGGGCGTGAGCAGGGGCGCAGTCCGCACTACTGGGTCGGTCCGGATCTCGGCGATGAGCGGGATTTCGACCTCGAGATCGCCTTCTATCCGGACATGGGACCCGGCGGCGTGCTGTGGCGACGCCGCGGTGACATCAGTTGGACGTCGTTCGCGGCGATATCGGCGACGGGGCTCGAGCGGTTGTCGTGGTCCGCGCTCTGGAGCGTCGGCTGCGGACAGCATGGACCGGACGACCGGCGCTATGCCGGACCGCGGCTCGACATCGCTGCGACCGTTCTCGCGGTGTCATGATGCTTTGAGCCAGAGGCCAAGCCCTTAGTCCAAGTCCTTAGTCCAAGCCTTGGGCCAGGTCGGCGGCGAAGCGGATGGCCTAGTCAGGCTTCTTCGGCTTGCCCCGTTCCACACCTTTCAATTCGCGATCGATCAGCGTGCAGACCCGGCGCTGCGCCAGCAGGTCGAGCCGCGCGCGCGTGGTGCCGCGCTTGATCTTGCCGTTGATTTCGAATGACCAGCTCCAGAGGTCGGGTTCGATGTTGGTGAGCGTGTATTGAATGTCCCGGTGACGATCGATCAGCTTCTTCATGCCGTTTCTTCTTGTTGGCTGAAGCTTGCATAGCGAGATCGAGAAGGCGTCTATATCCGGACGACTACCTACGCATTTGGTCTAGACGTCCGCGTGGCGGAATTTTCGCAATCAGGGCGGCGAAACGAAGTGCAAAGCTCGGACAAATCATGTCGCGAGGATGCGAAGTTGTATCCCCACTCTCAGTCGTCATCGCCCGGCTCGACCGGGCGATCCAGTACGCCGCGGCCCATCGGTTCAATAACGGCTGTCTCTGGAATACTGGATCACCCGGTCAAGCCGGGTGATGACACCGCGTGTTTGGCGTCTTGAATCGAGAACCATCCTCGGTGTCGTCCCTGCGAAAGCACTAGGGCATGCACACATCTCTGAGGCTCCATCCTTGGGCGACGGCGTGGAAGTGTTCGAGGCCGGTTTTGAAGGTGATGGGGCCTGGCGGCTTGGACGATGGGTAGCCGTCCCAGCCGCCGAGGCGACCGATG
>NZ_LGHK01000100.1 GCF_001908235.1 Bradyrhizobium sp. NAS96.2 | reverse complement strand
CCGCCAGGTGCCGAGCCGCCCGCGACGCCCGCCGAGAAACCAGCGGGCCCGCGCCGGCGGAGCCGCCTGCGACGCTCCCGGATACGCAGGCCGAGAAACCTGCCGCACCTCCGGCGGATAGCCCCGCGGCGCCTGCCGACAAGCCTGCTGCGGCACCGGGCGACACGCCCGGGAAACCTGCGGCCACAGCCGACAAGCCTGCGGATGACGCGCGCGAGAGCGACACCCGCGAGGCGATGTGCCTGATGATCGAGTCGGCGGCGCGGGCCAACGATTTGCCGCTCGAGTTCTTCGCGCGCGTGATCTGGCAGGAGAGCCGCTTCCAGGCCGACGCGATCGGTCCGATCACCCGCAGCGGCGAGCGCGCGCAGGGGATCGCGCAGTTCATGCCGGGCACCGCCAACGAGCGTGGGCTCCTTGATCCCTTCAATCCCGTCCAAGCGCTGCCGAAGTCGGCCGAATTCCTCAGCGAGTTGCGCAACCAGTTCGGCAATCTCGGCCTCGCCGCGGCGGCCTACAATGCCGGCCCGCGCCGGGTGCAGGACTGGCTTGCCGGCACCGGCTACATGCCGCAGGAGACGCGCAACTACGTCTCCGCGATCACCGGCTCCAGCGTCGACGACTGGGCTGCTGCCGCCCGTAACCACGGCAAGATGCCGGAGCGTCCGCCGGCCAGGAGCTGCCGCGAGCTGATGGCGCTGTTGAAGCGCGCGCCCAACCCGTTCGTGGCCGGACTCGAGCAGCACATCACGCTGTCGGCGGCCAAGGTGTGGGGCGTGCAGCTCGCCGCCGGCTTCAGCCGCGACAAGGCGCTTGCGATGTATGCCCGCGCGATGAAGCGGCTGTCCAACGTCATCGGCGATCAGGATCCGAGCCTGCTTGGCTCGCGGCTGCGCAGCCGCGGCAGCGCGACGTTCTACCAGGTGCGCATCGGCGCCGACACACGTCCTGAGGCCGACGGCCTCTGCAACCGCATCCGCAAGGCGGGCGGGGCATGCTTCGTGCTGAAGAACCGGGCGTGATGGCGCAGCCCAAATGGAGCGCAGCGAAATCCGGGCGACTGTCGAGAGATGATTGCCAAGTATCGTGCAAACGCGCGATGGACCTAAACCGAGGCCACGCTGATGTTCATGGTTTCTTCGTTGCAAGGAGCGAAGCGACGCGTGATCGTCGGTGAAGTCGTGATGATCGCAGGCAAATGCTGGCTCGGCTGATTGCGGCGACCGCATTATCCGCTACTCTCGTTCCCCAAGAAAGAAAACAACGGGGAAACGGCATGCAGCGGCGTGCATCATCGCTATTCATTGTTGCTCTGACGGCGTTGCTGGTGGCGGCGCTGCCGGCGCGCGCCGCGGACTATCCAACGCGTCCGATCAAGCTCGTGGTGCCCTATGCCGCGGGCGGGCCGACCGACGTGCTCGGCCGCATCGTCGGCGAATATCTCGGGCGCGATCTCAAGCAGGTGGTCGTGGTCGAGAACAAGGCCGGCGCGCAGGGTGCGATCGGCGCCGACGCCGTGGCGCGCTCTGATCCCGACGGCTACACGCTGTTCGTGACGGCGGCCTCGATCTTTGTGCTCAATCCGCTGCTCTACAAGAAGCTGCCCTACGATCCGGCCAGGGATTTCCGCCTGCTGTCTGTCATCACGGATGCGCCGATGATCATGGAGGTGAATCCCTCGGTACCGGCAAAGACGATCGCGGAGTTCGTCGCCTACGCGAAGAAGAATCCCGGCAAACTCAATTTCGGATCGGCCGGCACCGGCGGCACGGTTCATCTCGCCGGCGAGATGTTCAAGCAGATGGCTGGCGTCGAGATGACCCACGTGCCGTACAAGGGCGCCGGACCCGCGCTGCAGGATTTGCTGTCCGGCAATATCCAGCTGATGTTCGATACGCTCGGCACCGCGCTGCCGCCGGTCAGATCAGGCATGCTGCGTGCACTCGGCGTCAGCTCGACCGAGCGCATCCCCGATTTGCCCGACCTGCCGACGATTGCCGAGAGCGGCTACCCCGATTATGCGGTCAGCGTCTGGTATGGTATTGCAGCGCCGTCGAAAGTGCCTGACGAGATCGCCGGCAAGATCAAGGCGAGCCTCGACCGGGCCTTGAACGACGAGGCGTTCCGCGCTTCGCTGGTCAAGATCGGTTTTCCGCCGCTGCGCGCGAAGAACCAGGCCGAGATCGACAAGTTCGTGGATACCGATCGCGCGCGATGGGCTGATGTGGTCAAGGCGCTGAATCTATCATTGGATTGACACATGGTACGTGAAATGGAATTGCGCCAGGGCGAGGTCGCCGTCGACATGCCGACCGCGCGCGATGCCGGGCTCGTCTTCATCGGCCGGATCCGCACGCCCTGGACATCGCGGCTGGCGACGCCGCGGCAGGGGCGGCATGACGGCCCGGTGTGCCGGCTCGAGATTTTCGAGCCCTGGGTCGCCGCGATCAAGGGCGTCGATTTCTACTCGAACCTGGAAGTGCTGTACTGGCTGCACCAGTCGCGCCGCGACATCGTGCTGCAAAGCCCGAAGAACAATGGCAACACCCGGGGCACCTTCTCGCTGCGCTCGCCGGTGCGCCCCAACCCGATCGGCACCTCGATCGTCAAGCTGGTCGGCGTCGAGGGCAACGTCATCCTGGTGCGCGGCCTCGACTGCCTTGACGAGACGCCGCTGATCGACGTCAAGCCCGACCGCTGCGAGTTTACCCCGCTGGCGCCGCCGCAGGCCGGGGATTTCGAGACGGAGTGAGTTGCCTCCGCCGTCATTGCGAGGAGCGGAGCGACGAAGCAATCCATTGCTCCGCACACGCGGAACGATGGATTGCTTCGCTTCGCTCGCAATGACGAGGAGAGGCCGCTACTTCAGCGCCGCAACCAACTTCGCCGCATGTGCCTCCAGCACCTTGCCGTCTTCCTTGCGGCTCGCGGGCGGCAGCAGCGCGACGCCATTCTTGCGCGGCATCACGTGCATGTGGAGATGGAAGACGACCTGGCCGCCGGCGGGCTCGTTGAATTGCTGCACGGTGATGCCGTCGGCTTCAAAAGCCTTCATTCCGGCGGCTGCGATCTTGTGGGCGGCGCGCGCGACGTGGGCGTAATCGTCCGGCGTGATGTCGAGGATGTTGCGGGCAGGGGCCTTCGGGATGACAAGTGTGTGCCCGGGCGAGCGCGGCATGATGTCGAGGAAGGCGAGCACGTGCTCGTTCTCGTAGACCTTGTAGGACGGAAACTCGCCGCGCAGGATTTTTGCGAAGGGGTTGTTGTTGTCGTAGGCGGGCATGCGGCGGCTCCTCAATTTTATAGCGCTAATGTCTAGGTCGCGCCCGAAACGTCAAGCGTCGTCGTCGACCGTCTTCCGGAACGGGCCGGCCTCAGTGAGCTCGCGGCCGACCTCGGCGACATAATCGCGCTCGCGTTTGAGGTAATCGGCGATCGCGCGGCGCAGGCCGGGGTCGGCGATGAAGTGCGCCGAGTACGTGGTTTGCGGCAGGTAGCCGCGTGCCAGCTTGTGCTCGCCCTGCGCGCCGGCCTCGACCACCTTGAGCCCGCGCTGAACCGCGAAATCGATCGCCTGGTAGTAGCAGACCTCGAAATGCAGGAACGGGTGATGCTCGATCGCGCCCCAGTTGCGGCCGAACAGCGTGTCCGAGCCGATGAAGTTGATGGCGCCCGCGATCCAGCGGCCGTTGCGCTTGGCCATGACCAGCAGAACGTCGCGGGCCATGCTCTCGCCGATCAGCGAGAAGAACTCTCGAGTGAGATACGGCCGGCCCCATTTGCGCGAGCCGGTCTCCATGTAGAATTCGAAGAACGCGTCCCACGCATCCTCGGTGATATCGGAACCGGTCAGCCAGTGGATGGTAATGCCGGCAGCAAGAGCCTCGCGGCGCTCGCGCTTGATGCCCTTGCGGTGGCGCGAGTTCAGCGATCCCAGAAAATCGTCGAAGGTCTTGTAGCTCTCGTTGTGCCAGTGGAACTGCTGGTCGGTCCGCTGCAGGAAGCCGTGCGCACCGAGGAACCTTGCCTCGTCCTCGCGGGCAAACGTCACATGCACCGAGGAGGCCTCGGTGGCGTTGCAGAGCGCCCGCAGGCCCCGCGCCAGCGTGGAGCCGATCACCTCGCGGTCAACCCCGTCGCGGATCAGGAGCCGCGGTCCGGTCGCGGGCGTGAAGGGAACGGAGACCTGCAGCTTCGGATAGTAGCTGCCGCCGGCGCGGTGATAGGCCTCGGCCCAACCGCGATCGAACACGTATTCGCCCTGCGAGTGCGATTTCAGATAGCAGGGCACTACGCCGACGATCCGGCCATCGAGCTTCGCGATCAGATGGCGCGGCCCCCAGCCGGTCCGCGGGCAGGCCGAATTGGAAGCTTCCACGGCGGCGAAAAAGGCGTGGGAAACGAACGGGTTATAGCTCGAACTTGCGACGGTCTGGCAATCGCCTGCAGCGGCGGGCGAGGCCATTGTGTCGAGGCTATGGATGCTGTCCGCGTCCGCCTTCGGATTGGCGCAGGCGTCCCATTCGGCGGCCGGAATGCCGCCGATGTCAGCTACAGCTTCCAGGGTGATTTCAGACGACGCCATCGAGAGTGAAGACCGGTGTCTCTTTTGAGCATGATCTTTCCGGAACAGCTGGCTCCACTTCCGGATCATGCTCCGCATTCCGCCATCGCCGATGACGACCAACTCCCGACAACATCGTGCGTCGCAGCGACGAGTTCAAGACTGCCAGTGGCATGTCAGGTTCCCGGCACAAAGCCCTCGAAGATCATCTGGTCGGCATAGCGGGCCGCGCGCTCGCGCTGTTCCGGCGTTCGCACCGTCCAGGCCAGCAGCGGGCAGCCGAACACGTTGCGGGCGATCCAGGGCGCGGGCGCCGGCAGCTGGTTGACCCAGAAGGCGACGAAATGCGGCTCGGTCCTGAAGCCGTGGCGCAGATACAGCATGCCGTCGCGCTGGGCCGGCGTCAGCTTGGTCCAGGAACTGTCGTCATAGGTGCGCTGGGCGGTGATGCCGCGCGGCAGGTTCGGCATGATCTCGCGCAGCGCCAGCACCTGGTCGGGGTCAAAGGACATGCCGACAACAGGGCCGGAATAGGACGACAGCACTTCGGCCATCCGCCGCGCCAGTCTGCGATCGCCGTCGAAATGGCTCTTCACCTCGACCACCAGCGGAACGCGGCCGGCGACCAGCGCGCAGAGGTCGCCGAGCGTCATCATCTGCTCGGAGGTGTCCTTGAACTTGACGGCCTTCAGCTCGGCTGCCGTCTTGGTCGCCAGCAGGCCCGAGCCCTCGGTGAGCCGGCCGAGCGCATCGTCGTGGTGCACCATGGCCTCGCCGTCGGCGGTGAGCTGGATGTCGCACTCGATGGCGAAGTTGCCGGCAACCGCGGCGGTGGCCGCGGCCGGCATGTTCTCGATGATACCGCGCGCGGCATCATGCAGGCCGCGATGGGCGACCGGCCGTTTCGTCAGCCAATCAGGGGCGCGCATCGATCAGGCGACTTCGAACACGCCTTCGACTTCGACCGCGGCATCGGCCGGCAGCGATGCGACACCGACGGTGGTGCGGGCATGGCGGCCCTTGTCGCCGAAGGCCGCGACCATCAGGTCGGAGGCGCCGTTCAGGACCTTCGGGCCGTCGAAGAAATCAGGTGCGGAGTTGATGAAGCCGCCCAATCGCACCACGCGTACGACCTTGTCGAGATCGCCGAGCGCGGCTTTGACCTGCGCCAGCAGGTTGATCGCACAGCCCTGCGCCGCGGCAACGCCTTGCTCGAGCGTGACGCCGGCCCCGAGCTTGCCCTTGGCGATCAGCTTGCCTTCGGCGTTGAAGCAGACCTGGCCCGAGACGAACAGCAGGTTTCCGCTGCGGACGAAGGGGACATAGTTCGCGACCGGGGAGGTCGGCTCGGGAAGTGTGATGCCCTGTGACGCCAGTTTTTGTTCGACGGTACCCGCCATCTTTTGTCCCCCAATTGGATTGCACGAAGCCTGAAACGCGGTCAGGGCCAAGTTTGTTTCGATTGTTTCGCGCATCGTGCCGCAGGTTGCAAGCGACGGTCGCGTGAGGGCCGAGTGGCCGCGGCGTACGAAATCGCATGGAAAACTGACAAAAACGCCGGCAATTTCGCGGCATACATTGCGATTTTGTCAGACTTGCCCCAGTTGCGGCGCAATACCACCGTCACTATTGTGGCGAATCCCTGCCTCCCCGAGGAAAAACCATGACCATGCCGTTCCGGACTCCGTCGCGTGCCCTGGTGCTTACGATCGCCGTTGCCGCAGGATCCGCTCTGGTTCATGGGTCTGCCGTCGCCGCGAGCGGGCCGTTTCTCGCGCACCAGGCGCTGTACGATCTTAGTCTCGTGAAATCACGCGGCTCCAATTCGGTGAGCGATGCACGCGGGCGCATCCTCTACAATTTTTCCGGCAATTCCTGCGAAGGCTACACCTCCGAATTCCGCCAGGTGTCCGAGCTTGACAGCGGCGAGGGCAAGGTGACGCTGTCCGATCTGCGTTCCACGTCCTGGGAGGACGCGTCGGGCAAAAGCTACCGCTTCAAGATCGACACGCGGATGAACGACAGTGACTCCTCGCCGGTCGACGGCATCGCCGAGCGGGTCGGTGATCATATCACCGTGAAGCTGACCCAGCCGGTGAAGAAGACGTTCAATATCGACGGCAAGATCGTGTTCCCGACCGAGCAGATCCAGCACATCATCGCCGCCGCCCGTGACGGCAAGTCGGTGCTCGAGCAGACCGTCTATGACGGCTCCGACAATGGCGAGAAGGTCTACAACACGCTGACCGTGATCGGTCGCCCGATCGCTGGCGATCGCGCGCCGTCGTCGCCCGATCCGTCGACGGCAAGCGATGCGATGAAGACCATGACGCGCTGGCCGGTAACGGTGAGCTATTATGACAGCGACGCCCGGGCGAAGGACGGCGAGCAGACGCCGGTCTACGCGATGTCATTCGAGCTCTACGAAAACGGTGTCTCCCGCGCGCTGGTGCTGGACTACAACGATTTCGTGATCTCCGGCGCACTGGACAAGTTCGACGTCAGGGATTCCAAGCCCTGCAAGTGAGGGGCTGGCTATCGCCGCACATTCAGTGTCGTCCCGGCGAAAGCCGGGACCCATAGCCACCGAAGGTGAGTATTGCGCGACGTTGGAGCCACAGCCTCTTTCAACAACTCAACTCTGTGGTTATGGGTCCCGGCTTTCGCCGGGACGACAGCGGAGCGAGCCCGCGAGACTGCTCTGGTCGGAACCATCAGACACGAGTACGCTTCCCGAAACACGCGTGTCAGGGAGCCACATCATGAGCAAGCTCGATCATCTTCGCCCCAGCGGCCTGCATCACAATCCGGCTTACTCCCACGTCGTCGTCGCCTCGGGCGCGCGCACGATCTATATTTCGGGACAAGTGTCCACTGACGAGGAGGGCCGGGTGGTCGGCGCCGGCGATCTCGCCGCGCAGACGACGCAGGTGATGCAGAACCTCGGCATGGCGCTGAAAGCCGCCGGTGCGACCTATTCCAACATCGTCAAGATCACGACCTTCGTGGTCGGCTACAAGCCGGAGCTGCGCCCGATCATCGGCAAGGCGCGCTCGGCGTTCTTCGAGGGCATGGAGCCGCCGGCCTCTACGCTCGTCGGCGTCACCGCGCTCGCCGCGCCAGAATGGCTGATCGAGATCGAGGCTATTGCGGTCGCGGATTGAGGGTAGACGCTCTCCGTCATTGCGAGCGCAGCGAAGCAATCCATACCTCCGCGCGTGCGGAGCGATGGATTGCTTCGTCGCTGCGCTCCTCGCAATGACGGAGTTCGGGTCGCGTTCGAGCCCCGGACTATTCCGGCTTCCCCGGCCCCTCATACGCAATGCCCCGGATCACGGCGGCGTTGCCGAACTTCTTGCGCAGATTATCCATCGCGCGTTCGGCGTGCGCCGAGCGGCGGTCGAGCATGTCGGAATCGTTGGCCTGCGAGCCCGGGCGCAACGCGCTGACGCCGGCGCCCATCAGGCGAAAGGCGGTGCCGTCGATCTCCTTGGCCAGCATCTCGCGCGTCACCGCGAAGATCTTGGCGGCCAATTGGGTCGGGGTCTGGATCGATTGCGAGCGGGTGCGCTGGCGGAAGTCCGCGGTCTTCAGCTTCAACGTGATGGTGCAACCTGAGAGGTCGCTGCTCTTCAGCCGCGCCGAGGTCTTCTCCGACAGCTTCCAAAGCAGTTTTTCCAGGATTGCAAAATCGCGGATGTCGGTCTCGAAGGTGGTTTCGCTCGAGATCGTCTTGGCGCCGCGATCGGGCACCACGCTGCGGTCGTCGATGCCGCGCGCCAGCCGCCACAGCCTGCGGCCTTCGCTCGCGAACTGCTTCATCAACTCGTTCTCGTCGGCGCGCTGCAAATCGGCGATGACGCGGAACCCGCGTTGCACCAGCTTCTCCTGCGTCGCAGGCCCAACGCCGTAGATGAAGCCGACCGGCTTGCTGGCCAGCATCTCGCGCGCCTCATCCTGGTCGAGCGTGGCGAAGCCCCTCGGCTTGTCGAGATCGGAAGCGATCTTGGCGAGGAACTTGTTGCAGGACAGCCCGACCGACACCGTGATGCCGATATCGCGCTCGACCTCGCGGGCGAATTTGGCGAGCACCTTGGCCGGGATCATGCCGTGGACGCGTTGCGTACCGGAGAGATCGAGGAACGCCTCGTCGATCGACAGCGGCTCGACCAGCGGCGTCAGCGCCTGCATCGCCTGGCGCACCTCGCGCCCGACCCGGACATATTTCGCCATATCGGGCGGGATCACGGTCGCGTCCGGGCAGAGTTCCAGCGCCTTGAACATCGGCATCGCCGAGCGGACGCCGTAGGTGCGGGCGATGTAGCAGGCGGCCGACACCACGCCGCGCTTGCCGCCGCCGATGATGACAGGGCGGTCGGCGATGTCAGGATTGTCGCGCTTCTCGACGGTGGCGTAGAACGCGTCGCAGTCGATATGTGCGAGCGCGAGCACGGGCAGGGTGCGGTGACGCACCAGCCGCGGCGAACCGCAATGGCTGCATCGCTTCACCTTGATATCGAGATCGCCGAGGCAGTCCCGGCAGAAACTGAGGGGGCCGTCGGGAGCCGCCGCTGCCGTCGTCACGGCACGTCGCGCTCCCATTTCGGGTCGCCCAGCACCTGGTGGGCGGCGGCGATGTTGGTCGGGTGCAGTTCGGAGGCCGCGGCGAACGCCTTCACGGTGGCGTCATCGCGCATCACGAAATCGAGCACGCTCGCAAGAAATTGAGGATCGGACGCAGCGTTCCGCAGCGTCTCCGGACCGATTCCGGTTTCGGCCAGGAACAAGCCCAGCCGTTCGGGATCGCCGGCAATGAAACCGAGCGCCTGAATCGCAACGATTTCAGCAACTTCCCGGGGGTTGTGAACAGGCTTTTTCAACGCGCCGGTTTGCCTTTCCGTTAACTTATGGTCTCTATTGAGAGGCCCATCATGCCCGAGTCTTCCGCGTGTGTTCAAGCAACGGAAACCACGCTGCGGAAGTTGGATGTCGGGTTAACGGGTTAGAGCGATTCTGGCGCTAGTTTGAATTCACATTTTCGACGCGCTCCGCGCGCGGTGCGTGAGGTGCCGCAGCCGGGCCTGTTTCCTAAGTCTGGGAGGGACGGGATGGCCAAAACCGTCCTGATCGTGGAGGACAACGAGCTCAACATGAAGCTCTTTCGCGATCTGTTGGAAGCGCATGGCTATCAGACTTCGGGCACCAGCAATGGCTTCGAAGCGCTCGATCTCGTCCGCAAGCTGCGCCCCGACCTCATCCTGATGGATATTCAACTGCCCCAGGTTTCCGGCCTCGAGGTCACGCGCTGGATCAAGGACGATCCCGATCTGCGCACGATTCCGGTGGTCGCGGTCACCGCCTTCGCCATGAAGGGCGACGAAGAACGCATCCGCGAGGGCGGCTGCGAAGCCTATTTGTCCAAGCCTATCTCGGTCGGCAAATTTATTGAGACTGTCCGACGCTTTATCGGATAGGGGAGTTGTGGTGCAATGTCAGCGCGTATCCTCGTCGTCGATGACGTTCCGGCGAACGTCAAGCTGTTGGAAGCCCGCCTGTCGGCCGAATATTTCGATGTGCTGACCGCTTCCAACGGGACCGAGGCGCTGGAAATCTGCGCGCGCGCCGAATGCGACATCATCCTGCTCGACGTCATGATGCCTGACATGGACGGCTTCGAGGTCTGCCGCCGCTTGAAGTCGAATCCGGCGACCCATTTCATCCCGGTCGTCATCGTCACCGCGCTCGACAGTCCCGCCGATCGCGTGCGCGGCCTTGAGGCCGGCGCCGATGACTTCCTGACCAAGCCGGTGTCCGACGTCGTGCTGATCGCGCGCGTGCGCTCGCTGACGCGGCTGAAGATGATGACCGACGAGCTGCGCATGCGCGTCATCACCTCGCTCGAGATCGGCATGCAGGCGCCCGAGCGCAGCGCGATCGCGGATCGTGGCGCTGGCGGCCGCATCCTGCTGGTCGACGACCGGCCGTCGTCCTACGAGAAGCTGGCGCCGATCCTCTCCGCCGAGCATACCGTCGACGTCGAGACCAATCCGTCTGAAGCGCTGTTCCATGCCGCCGAGGGCAATTACGACCTGCTGATCGTGTCGCTCAGCCTCGATAATTTCGACGGCCTGCGGCTGTGCAGCCAGGCCCGCTCGCTGGAGCGAACGCGCCAGGTGCCGATCCTTGCGATCTCGGATGCCGACAACAACACGCGGCTGATGCGTGGGCTCGAGATTGGCGTCAACGACTATCTGCTGCGTCCGGTCGACAAGAACGAGCTGCTGGCGCGGGCGCGCACCCAGATCCGCCGCCGCCGCTACACCGATCATCTGCGCGACAACGTGCAGAACTCGATCGAGATGGCGATCACGGACGCGCTGACCGGCCTCAACAACCGGCGCTACATGGAGAGCCATCTCGCGACGCTCGCGGAGCAGGCCTCGATCCGCGGCAAGCCGCTGGCGCTGATGATCCTCGACATCGACTACTTCAAGGCGATCAACGACACCTACGGCCACGATGCCGGCGACGACGTGCTGCGCGAATTCGCCGTTCGCATCCGCAAGTCGATCCGCGGCATCGATCTCGCCTGCCGTTATGGCGGTGAGGAGTTCGTGATCGTGATGCCGGAGACCGATCTGCATGTCGCCGGCATGGTCGCCGAGCGGCTGCGCCGCTCGATCGCGGGCGAGCCCTTTGCCGTCGACAAGGGCGGCAAGCGGATCACGGTCACGATCTCGATCGGTCTCACCACGCTGGAGCGCAAGGGCGAGCCGGTCGCCGACGTGCTCAAGCGCGCCGACACCGCGCTCTATCGCGCCAAGCACGACGGCCGCAACCGCGTGGTCTCGGCGGCTGCGTAATCAACTCCGGTAGTCTCGTAGCCCGGATGGAGCGCAGCGCAATCCGGGGGTATCGAGCCGCTTGCACCAGCCTCCCGGATTTCGCTGCGCTGCATCCGGGCTACGAAGCTGCACTATCAACCGCGCTTCACCGCGTCATAGGCCATCCGCTTGAACTCGAACGAGAACGGATGGACGAACGCCATCTGGCGCTGCGCCATCATCACGCCGGCGATGCCCTTTCTGGGCGAAATCCACCACTGCGTGCCGGCGACGCCGCCCCAGTAGAATTCGCCGGCGGCATCGGGATGGTCGATCGGCGAGGGGGTGAGGATCATGCCGCCGGCAAGCCCATGCGCCTTGCCGGGCTGCTCGCCCATCATCGCGAAGCGGATCCATTGTCCGTCCGGCAACTGGTTGGACATCATCGCTGCAATGGTATCCGGCTTCAGCAGGGTCGGTCCGCCCGGCAGCAGGCCGCGGATCAGTGCGACCATGTCGGGCAGCGTCGACACCAGGCCGCCGCCGCCGTTGAGCCGTGCGACCGGGCGCAGATAGGCGCCGGGGAAGGGCGCGTTGTCGGTGCGGGTGAGGCCCGGATTCATCGGCTCCATGAGATCGGCGCCCGCGTAATACGCGACCAGGCGTCCCTGATCCTGCTCGGGAACGACGAAGCCGGTATCGACCATGCCGAGCGGATCGAGGATGCGCGCCTTGATGAATTTGTCGAAGCTCTGGCCGCTGACCACCTCGACCAGGCGCGCCACCACGTCGATCGCGAGCGAGTATTCCCACGACGTGCCCGGCTGATAGATCAGCGGCAGACCGGCCAGCACATCGACCATCTCGGCCAGGGTCGTGTTGGGATTGTGCACGCCGCGCTCGTTCAGCGCCTTGAAGATGACGGTGCCGGGATCGAAGAAGCCGTAGCTCAAACCGGCGCTGTGGCTCAGCAATTGGCGGATGGTGATCGAGCTCCGCGCCGGCTCGGTGTCGTCGATCGACGTCGCGCCCGGCCGCAGCACCTTCCGGTTGCCAAGCTGCGGGATGTAGGTCTCGATCGGATCGTCGAGCCGGAAGCGGCCTTCCTCGAACAGCAGCAGCGCGGCGCAGGAGGTGATCAGCTTGGTGTTGGAGAACACCCGGAAGATATGGTCGGTGCGCAGCGGGATCTGCGCTTCCTTGTCGGCCCAGCCGACGCAGGAGACATCGACGAGGTCGCGACCCACCATCACCGCAGACGAGATGCCGGACAGGAGATTGTTGTCGATGTAGCGCTGCATGGCGGCGCGTGCCGGCGCGAAATCGTAGCCGGTGGCCGTCACCTTCAGATCTTCCATGGTCGTTCCCCTGTTGCGCCGCGCCGTTCGCGCGGTCGTCGGTCATCTCGCATGACGGAATATCCGCTCGGGCCGTCGCGCGTGGTCCGCGCTACCAACCAAACGGAACCTGTTTGTGCAACCGGATTTATCCGCCGCGCTTCTTGTCTGTGGAGCTTGCGACCTTGACGCCTGCGTTGGCCAGCAGCACGCGCGCCGCTTCCCTGGCCGCGCGCGCCATTGCCGGATCGTCGCGCACCAGGTCCTGTGCGATCGAGCCGTCGACCAGCAGCGTGAGCTGGGTCGCAAGTCCCTCGGCATCGGCGACGCCGAGCTGGCGGAGCAGATCGCGAAACCAGATCCGGCGGCTTTCCTTGAAGGCAACCGCGATATTTCTGAAGGTACGGTCCTCGTCCTCCGGTCCGAGCTCGGCCACCGCGTTCACGAACGGACAGCCGCGAAAATCCTTCGCCGTGAAGCGCCGCTCCAGCGAATCGAAGGTTGCGAGGATCTGCTCGGCCGGCGGCTTGTCGGAGGGGCGGGGCTGCACGAAGCGGTGCTGCAGATAGGCCTCGATCAGCGCGTCCTTCGACGGGAAATGATTGTAGAGCGTGCGCTTGCTGATGCCGATCTCGGCCGCGATGGTGTCGACGCCGATGGCGCGAATGCCCCGCAGGTAAAACAGTCTGTCGGCGGTCTCGAGGATCCGCTCTTTCATGGTCTGTTTGGGAGGCGGGGAAGCCATGCGCCGGCCGTGATCCTCTTCGCTTGACAGCAGCGGCCACGTATAGCCTAATTACACAGGTCTGTGTACCTAAAATAAGCGGGAATCGCAGGCTGCGGCACGCGTGCCGCGCCCCTTTGGGAGAACAAGAACAATGCCCCTGTTGCAGGTCCTGCGTCCCACGCTTCCCATTCTGATCGGTGCCTCCATCATGCTCACGCTGAGCATGGGGCTGCGGCAGAGCCTCGGCATCTTCATGCAGCCGCTGACGCACGATATCGGCATCTCGGTGTCCCATTTCACGCTGGCGCTGGCGGTGCAGAACCTCGCCTGGGGCTTCCTGCAGCCGCTGGCGGGCGCGATGACCGTGCGTTACGGCTTCCGCCCGATCATGGTGGTCGGTGCGCTGGCCTACATCGCGGGCCTCGTGCTGATGACGGCGGCGCATGGGCTCGTCAGCATCATGATCGGCGCCGGTGTGCTGATCGGCCTTTCGCTCGCCTGCACCGCGAATGCGATCGCCATGTCGGTCGCGGCGCGCGCGGTGCCTGAGACGGTGCGCTCGACCGTGCTCGGCATAGTCTCTGCCGCGGGCTCGCTCGGCGCGCTGTTGTCGGCGCCGATCGGCCAGATGCTCAATGAAGGGTTCGGCTGGCGCGTCGGGCTTGCCGGCTTTGTCGTCCTCTCGGTCTTCATGATTCCAGCGGCCTTGTACGCCGGCCGCGTCGACAAGATTCCGCTGCCGAAGCCTGCCGGTGACGACATCGGCAACGCGACGGCGGCGACGGCGGCGAAGACCGCGTTCGGCAACGCGTCGTTCGTGGTGATGACCTGCGCCTACATGGTCTGCGGCATGCAGCTCGTTTTCCTGACCACGCATCTGCCGTCGTATCTTGCGATCTGCGGGCTCGATCCGATGCTGAGCGCGCAGACGCTCGGCATGATCGGCGGCTTCAACGTGCTGGGCTCGCTGTTCTTCGGCTGGGCCGGCCAGCGCTGGAATAAGCTCGCGCTGCTCGGCGGCATCTACATCCTGCGCTCGCTGGCGCTCGCCTGGTATTTCATGCTGCCGGCAACGCCGGGCTCGACGCTGCTGTTCGGCGCCATCATGGGCTTCCTCTGGATGGGCGTCGGTCCGCTGGTCGCGGGCGCGGTGGCCGAGATGTTCGGGCTGCGCTGGCAGGCGATGATCCAGGGCCTTGCCTTCATGAGCCACCAGGTCGGCAGCTTCCTCGGTGCTTACGGAGGAGGGGTGATCTATGACTCGCTCGGCTCCTACACCATGGCCTGGCGCATCGGTGTCGCGCTCGGGCTCGCCGGCGGCATCATCCAGCTTGCCTTCGCGCTGATCCGGCCGGCGCAGCCGCCGCTGCTCAAGGCCGCCTGAGCTTCCGATCCCGGCAAACCGGCGACTGCCCCATACGAGGGCAGTCGCCGATTGCTGCCTATTTTTCCAGCGATCACTTGCTGCGAGAACGTGCAGTGGAGCGCGAAGCCGTTCCGCGCGTGGATTGAATTTGCAGTGCCTTCAATGGGTTGCTCGGCACGTGCCGGTGGCACGAATCTTGATTGAATCTGGCTAGAAATCGTGCCGGAAACCGTTGCAGGGGTTTTCCGGCCTGGGGACCCATGGGAAGGGCTGGCCGCGATGAGGCTAGTCGGCGTCATTCTCCAGCCATCCGCGCACCACGGCCTCCGCCGCGCCGCCGAGCAGGAGGCGCTTGTGCCTCGCGCCCGGCCTGATGCCGCTGCGCCTTCGCTGCATCCCGCCACCCGCCGCACCGCACTTGGAGACATCCCGATAGCCGGGTGCGCGCTGTCATTCGGCGTTCGCGCTCCGAACGCGCCGCGCCGATTCCGAACACCTGCATTTCTTGTGATGGGAGGACGATGATGGAGTCTGCGACATACACGCGCGAGAGGCTCGTGAGAATCGTGATTGCTCTGCTGGGAGTGGCGCTTCTTTGCCTGCTGTTCAGTGACCTTGCGCTGGCTGAGGATGCGGCGGCGCCGCCTGCCTGCGGCGGCAAGATTCTCGAGAAGTGTACGCCGAATTCCGGCGACACCGCCTGGATGCTCACGTCAGTCGCGCTCGTCCTGATGATGACGGTGCCGGGGCTTGGCCTGTTCTACGGCGGCATGGTGCGCAAGAAGAATGTCGGCGACACCGTGATGACCAGTTTCGCGGTGACCTGCCTGGTCACGATCCTGTTTGCCGTCCTGACCTACAGCCTGGCGTTTCGTTCCGGCACGCCGTTTATCGGCGGTCTGGATCGCATGTTCCTCAAGGATATCCTGAGCGACATCGGCAAGGGTGGCATCGGCAATCCCAATCCGCTTGCCGCGACCATTCCTGAGTCCGTCTACATCTGCTTCCAGATGACGTTCGCCATCATCACGCCGGCGCTGATCGCCGGCGCGTTTGCCGAGCGGATGAAGTTCTCGGCGATGCTCTGGTTCATCGGGCTGTGGGCGATCTTCGTCTATGCGCCGATCGCGCATTGGGTCTGGGGACCTGACGGGATCTTCTCGGCGGGCAACGACGCCGCGTATGTCAAGGTTCTCGATTTCGCCGGCGGCACCGTGGTGCACATCAATGCCGGCGTGGCCGGCCTGATGTGTGCGATCATGCTCGGCAAGCGCGTCGAGACGGGGCCGGCGCACAACATGGTGCTGACCTTCATCGGCGCCTCGCTGCTGTGGGTCGGCTGGTTCGGCTTCAACGCGGGCTCCGCCGTCACCGCCGGAATGCAGGCGGGCATGGCGATGCTGGTGACCCAGATCGCCACTGCGGTGGCGGGCTTCACCTGGATGCTGGTGGAATGGGCGCTCAAGGGCAAGCCGACGGTCGTCGGCATCTGCTCGGGCGCCGTCGCAGGTCTCGTCGCGATCACGCCGGCCTCCGGTTTCGTCGGGCCGGTCGGCGCCTTCGCGATCGGCATCGCCGCCGGCGTCTGCTGCTACTGGGGATGCACCGGCTTGAAGCGGATGTTCAGCTACGATGACGCGCTGGACTGCTTCGGCGTTCATGCCCTCGGCGGCATCGTCGGAGCGCTGCTGACCGGCGTGTTCGCGGTCGAGCAGTATGGTGGAACGGCCGGCGTTCTGGAGGGGAATGCCGGGCAGTTCCTCAATCAATGCATCGGCGTCGCGACGGTTTTCGTGTATGATGCCGTCGTGAGCCTGATCATCCTGTTCGTGATCAATCTCTTCGTCGGGCTTCGCGTGACGCGCGACATCGAGCGCGAAGGGTTGGATCTGGCGCTGCACGGCGAGGTCGTGCAGTAGACTTGGCGGCATTCCGCGCCGGCCGGCGATCGTTGCCGGCTGGCACGGATCAAAGCTGTTCGAGGTGATCCGATGAACTGGTTCTATTGGAACACAGCGTGGTCGCTGTTCTTCAGCCTCGTTTGGTTCATGACCATCACACATAATCCGGATGCGCGCATCGCGGATGCGCATCTGCCTGATGAGGCGTTTGGCGGCCGCTAGAGCCTGATCCGGAAAAGTGCGAAGCGGTTTTCCGAAAAGGATCATGCTCAGACAACGAGCTGGAGCGCGATGACGATTCAGCCAAATCTCATCGCGCTTTAGCTGCGATAGTAGCGCCACATCCTGAGGAACGTCCGGTGGATCTCGTCGGGCGTCCGGTCGAACGGCTCGAGATTGACGCGGACCACGCCGCGATGGTCCATGCGCCACGGCAAGCGCATCAGCAGCCGATAGGTGGGCCGCTTGCGCCAGTCGGCCACCAGCGCGCTGCCGAGTGGCACATTGAGCGCGATCTGCAATTCGTGGACGGTCATCGCGCGCTCGGCGATCTCGACGAGGTCGATCTGCGTGATCGCGCGCCAACGGATCAGCCCGAAGGCCTGGATGAAGATGCCATACTGGTTGGCCCCGATGGTCGGACGACCGGCCTCGAGCAGGGGGATGTTGTAATAGGTGAAGCCCGCGGCGGCCGCCGCCAGCGCCAGCCACCAGATCGCGCCGGTGATCCACGTCGCGGTCAGGAAGACCGCGGCAAGCGCGGCGGTGACATAGACCGGAAAGTAGATGTCCTCGCGGCCGTAGGCGACCGAGTAGCCGCCGACGTTTCCCTCGTCCAAGCTTGCGATCATGTGAGCCCTGTGCCCGGGACTTGCCCGACATGAGGGACGACGCCAGGTCACAAAGCAAAAACGGGGCCGCGAGGGCCCCGTTTGAAAACGTCAGAAGCAGGCGATCTTACTTGATCTTGGCTTCCTTGAACTCGACGTGCTTGCGCGCGACCGGGTCGTACTTCTTCTTGACCAGCTTGTCGGTCATGGTGCGCGAATTCTTCTTGGCGACGTAATAGAAGCCGGTATCGGCCGTCGACACGAGCTTGACCTTGATGGTGACCGCTTTGGCCATGTGCAAATCCTCGAAAATGAAGGGGTATCGGGAGCCGGCCAAATCGGCCCGCGTTTGGCCCGGAAACTAGCCACAAACCGCTCAAAGTCAAGGATTTCCCGGCCGAAATCATCCCGATTCCGGCCAATTAGCCCTCGAAGAACTGGTTTTTCGGCCGCGGCAGGCCCAGATTTTCGCGCAACGTCCGCCCTTCGTACTCGGTGCGGAAGATTCCGCGCTTCTGCAGTTCCGGGACGACTTTGTCGACGAACTCGAACAGGCCCTGCGGCAGGTAGGGGAACATGATGTTGAAGCCGTCGCTGCCGCGCCCCTCCAGCCATTCCTCCATCTGGTCGGCGATGGTCTGCGCCGTGCCGACGAAAGCGAGCCCGCCATAACCGCCGACGCGCTGGGCGAGCTGGCGCACGGTGAGCTTGTCGCGCGCGGCGACCTCGACGAGGCGCTGCCGGCCGCTCTTGCTGGCGTTGGTTTCCGGGATCGGCGGCAATTGCCCGTCGGGATCGAAGCCGGAGGCATCGGTGCCGAGGATCACCGACAGCGAGGCGATCGCGCTGTCGTAATGCACGCGGCTGTCGAGCAGCGCGCGCTTCTCCTTAGCTTCCTCGACGCTGTCGCCGACCACCACGAAGGCGCCGGGCAGGATCTTCAGATGCTCGGGATCGCGCCCGATCTTCTCCATGCGGCCCTTGATGTCGGCATAGAGCTTCTGTCCGTCGGCCAGGCTGCCACCACCGGTGAACACGGCCTCCGCCGTCTCGGCGGCAAGCTGTCTGCCGTCGTCGGACGCGCCGGCCTGCACGATGACAGGCCAGCCCTGCACGGGGCGGGCGATGTTGAGGGGGCCGCGGACCGAGAGATATTTGCCCTTGTGGTTGAGCACGTGCATCTTGTCGGGATCGACGAACAACCCGGACTCGACATCGCGCACGAACGCATCGTCGGCAAAGGAATCCCAGAGGCCGGTGACGACGTCGTAGAATTCGCGGGCGCGCCTGTAGCGCTCGGCATGCTCCATGTGATCGTCGAGGCCGAAATTCAGCGCCGCGTCCGGATTGGAGGTGGTGACGATATTCCACCCCGCCCGGCCGCCGGAGATGTGGTCGAGCGAAGCGAAGCGGCGGGCGACGTGATAGGGCTCATCGAAGGTGGTCGAGCCGGTCGCGATAAGGCCGATATTCTCGGTGACGGCCGAGAGTGCTGACAGCAGCGTGAACGGCTCGAACGAGGTCACGGTGTGGCTGCGCTTCAGCGCATTGATCGGCATGTTCAGCACGGCCAGATGGTCGGCCATGAAAAAGGCGTCGAACTTGCCAGCCTCGAGCTTGCGGATCAGCGTCTTGATATGGTCGAAGTTGAAATTGGCGTCGGGCCAGGCCCCGGGGTAGCGCCAGGCGCCGGTGTGGATGCTGATCGGCCGCATGAATGCGCCGAGCTTGAGTTGACGCTTCGCCATTGCCCCGTTCCGTTCTTGATGTCGTTAGCGGAACAGATAGGGAGGCGTTTCGCGGCGCGCCATCCCGGCAGCGCCAGAAGATTTTTGCAATTTGAGGGGCGGCTGGAGGATAAGTCCGCAGCCGCCTCACTGTCGTCATTGCGAGGAGCTCGTGACAAAATTGCAAAGCAATTTTGCACAGAAGTGACGAAGCAATCCATAGTTCAGCAAGCGGTGACATGGATTGCTTCGCTTCGCTCGCAATGACGGGGGCTGGCTTACGCCCCCAGCACGTCCTTATGCATCTTGCCGCCATAGAAGTGGAAGAACGGCACCGGCGCGTCGTGGCGGAGTGGGCCGGTAGCGAGACGGCGGTCAAGCTCGGCGAGCACGTTCTTGGTCATCGCATGCGCGTCCGCGAGCGGCTCGGAGCCGATCTCGACCCAGACGAGCTCGACCAGTTCGGCATCGGCATGCACCACGCCTTCGACGCGATGCGCGATGGTCGAGGCATCGGCTGTGAAGAAGCGGGTGTCGAAGCGGCGGACACGGCCGGGCGGGGTGATCGCGCGCGCGATCAAGAACAGGCCGGACGGGTCGGGCAATAGGCCAGCGTCAGCGAACGGCGCCCACGGCCCGTCGAGCTTCGCCGTCTTCTCGACCTTGCGGCCGAGGCAGAGCCCGGTCTCTTCGCAGGCTTCGCGGATCGCAGCATTGGCGAGCGCGCGCGCACGGCCGGGAGTGATCTTCGGACTGCCCTTCAACAGATTGGCTTCGAGCTCCGGCGTGATCGGGGCGGCGACCGGCACGCGGTTGTCGGCCTTGTCGACGCGGCCGCCGGGGAACACGAACTTGCCCGGCATGAACACGACCTTGTCGTGGCGCTTGCCGACCAGCACCTTCGGCTTGGCGCCGGAGCGGTCGATCAGGATCAGCGTCGCGGCATCCTTTGGCCGGAAATACGCATGATGATCGGCTTCTTTTTCGCCCTGGTGGACGACGGCGGCAGGGGCGGCAGCTTCAGTCATTTCATCCCTTTCATTTCTTCTTATCGTCCGGTTTAGCTAGACCGGCGGGATGTCGCTAGGGGGATTCTCGTCAAAGCCATGCATGCGCAGGGCCCATTGCAAGCCGATCACGGCTCCCTTCACCGGCTGCAACAATGCCAGCGATGCGAACAGCGTGAGCGGCAGATAGATCGCAAGTTGCAGCCACACCGGCGGTGAATAGTTGGTCTCGATCCACAACGCGGTCGGTACCACGATATGGCCGACAATAACGATGACGAGATAGGCGGGGAGATCGTCGGCGCGATGCGGTGAGAAATCGAGGTCGCAGACCGGGCAATGGCCGTCGCATTTCAGAAATTTGCGGAACAGTCTGCCTTTTCCGCAGCGTGGACAACGGCTGCGGAACCCGCGCTTCATTGCGCTCCACACGTCGCGCTTCTCGGACTCGGCCGCATCGCGGGTCCAGACCACCGTCGGCGGTGTCACGTCCATGACTTGCCTCGCTTCGATTTGCCGGGCTTCGACTTCGCCGGCTTGCGGTCCTTCTTGTTGCGCGCCTTCCGCTCCTTGTGCGCCTTCTTGGCCGATCCCTTCGGGCCATTGCCAAATCCGGCGCGGCGCTCGGCTCTTTTGCCGTCGCGTTTTCTGTCGCGCGGAATTGCCTGACCGTCGGATAATAGCTCAAAGCGTAGCGCGCCCGCCACTGGTGCTGCCTCGACCAGCCGCACGTCGACGACATCGCCGAGCCGATACATGGTGCCGCTGCGCGTGCCGATCAGCGCATGGCGCGTCTCATCGTAGTTGAAATACTCGCTGCCGATGGTGCGGATCGGGATCAGGCCATCGGCGCCGGTGTCGTCCAGCTTGACGAACAAGCCGGCACGCGTCACGCCGGAGATGCGGCCCTGGAACGAGGCGCCGACCTTATCGGCGAGGAAATGCGCGATCAGCCGGTCGGTGGTCTCGCGCTCCGCCTTCATCGCGCGGCGCTCGGTAACGGAGATCTGCGCGGCGATCTCGGCCAGTGTCTCCACGCTCTCGTCGGTCGGCAAGGCGCCTTCGCCAAGGCCGAGCGCGCGGATCAGCGCGCGATGCACGATCAGATCGGCGTAGCGGCGGATCGGCGAGGTGAAGTGCGCGTAGCGGCGCAGGTTCAAGCCGAAATGGCCGTAGTTCTCGGCGGAGTATTCGGCCTGCGCCTGCGAACGCAGCACCACCTCGTTGACCAGCGGCTCGTAATCCTCACCCGCAACCTGCGCCAGCACGCGATTGAATTGCGCGGGACGCAGCGCGCCCTGTTTGGTGAAGGGCAGGTCCAGCGTCTTCAGGAATTCCTGGAGGTTTTGCACCTTCTCCTGGCTCGGCTCGTCATGCACGCGATAGATCAGCGGCAGCGCCTTCTTCTCCAGCATCTCAGCCGCGGCGACGTTGGCTGATATCATGAACTCCTCGATCAGCCGGTGCGCATCGAGCCGCTGCGGCACGATCACTCGATCGACGGTGCCGTCGGGCTTCAGCAGGATCTTGCGCTCGGGCAGATCGAGATCGAGTGGGTCGCGCTCGTTGCGTGCGAGCTTGACGAGTTCATAGGCCGCCCACAGCGGCTTCAGGATCGGATCGAGCAGGGGACCCGTCGTGTCATCGGGCCTGCCGTCGATCGCGGCCTGCGCCTGCGCGTAAGCGAGCTTCGCGGCCGAGCGCATCAGCACGCGGTGGAAGGTATGCGAGCGCTTGCGGCCGTCGGCGCCGATCACCATCCGCACCGCGAGCGCACCGCGCGGCTCGCCCGGCACCAGCGAGCAGAGATTGTTGGAGATCCGCTCGGGCAGCATCGGCACCACGCGATCGGGGAAGTACACCGAGTTGCCGCGCTGGAGTGCGTCGCGGTCGAGCGCCGAACCGGGCCGCACATAGTAGGCGACGTCCGCGATCGCGACATGGACGATGAAGCCGCCCTTGTTGTTAGGATCGGTGTCGACCTCCGCATGCACGGCGTCGTCGTGATCCTTCGCATCTGGCGGATCGATGGTGACGAGCGGCACGTCGCGCCAGTCCTCGCGGCCCTGCAAGGTCGCGGGCTTTGCCTCCTCGGCCTCGCGGAGCGCAGAAGACGAGAACACCTGCGGGATGTCGTGGGTGTTGATTGCGATCAGGCTGATCGCCTTCTCACTGGCAATTGAGCCGAGCCGCTCCTTGACGCGGGCGGAGGCGAGCCCATAGCCGCGGGTGCGGATCAGGTCGACACTGATGAGGTCGCCGTCCTCGGCGCCGCCGCTGTCGGCCTTGGCGATGTTGAGCTCGCGGCCGGCCTGCTTCTTGTCGACCGGGATCAGCCGCCCGCCGCCATCGGGGTTGCGGCGGAAGATGCCGAGGATGCGCGTGCGCCCGTGATCGATCACCTTGATGACACGCCCGCGATAGGGTGTGCCGTCTTGCTCGTCGGTCACCTCGACGCGCAGCAGCGCGCGGTCGCCGACGCCGGCGGTGGTGCCGGGCTTCGGCCGCCGCGGCGTCTCGATGCGGATTTTCGGGGCGGTGCCGTTTTCCTCGGAGTCCCACTCGGCGGGGGTGGCGATCAATTCGCCGTCGCTGTCGCGGCCGGTGATGTCGGCGAGCACGGTCGGCGGCAGCGCCGCCGGCTCGTGGATCTTGCGGCCGCGCTTGGCGACCGTGCCGTCGTCGGCGAGTTCGCGGAGGATCCGCTTCAGCTCGATGCGGTCGGCGTTCTTCAGGCCGAACTCGCGCGCGATCTCGCGGGTGCCGACCTTGCCTGGATTGGCGCGGATGAAGGCGACGATGGCGTCCCGGCCCGGAAAGCCATGGTCGGGTTTTCGTTTCACTTATCCTCGTGCCTTGCCGGCGCTCTTCTTCGCGGGCGCTTTCGCTGGTGCCGATGATTTTGCAGGCGACGTCTTGGCACCGGAAGCGACCGGCGCGCGCGCCTTGCTGGTCGCATCCGCTTTCGGTTTCGCGGCGGCCTTCTTCGACGCGACCTTCTTCGCGGGCTTGGCCTCGGCATCGCCGTCGGCTGTTTCAGCCTTCCTTTCGGATTTCGCCTTGGCAGGCTTTGCCGCCTTCTTGACCTTCTTGCCGCCACCCTTGGCCGCGCGCTCGTCGATCAGCGCGATTGCTTCGGCGAGCGTGACCTCGTCGGGCGTGCGGTCGCTCGGGATCGTCGCGTTGACGCCGCCGGCCGCGACATAGGCGCCGTAGCGGCCGTTCTTCAGCGCGACCGCGCCGAGCGTCGGGTGATCGCCGAGCGGCTTGCCGGGATCGGCGCCGAAGCGGCGGCCGCTCGGGCCCTTTGCGATCTTCTCGGCGATCAGCGTCACGGCGCGGTTCAACCCGATGTCGAACACCTCATCGCCGGCCTCGAGGCTGGCATAGGTCTTCTCGTGCTTGACGAACGGCCCGAACCGGCCGAGGCCGGCGGTGATCGGCTGCCCGGTTTCCGGATGCTTGCCGATCTCGCGCGGCAGCGACAACAGCTTGAGCGCCAGTTCGAGATCGACATCGGCAGGCGAGGTGCCCTTGGGAATGCCTGCGCGCTTCGGCTTCTCGCCCTCGGCGTAATCCTTCTGCTCGCCGAGCTGGATGTAGGGGCCGAAGCGGCCGGCCTTCACCGTGACATCGAAGCCGGTATCGGGATCGGTGCCGAGGATGCGGTCGGCGCTCTCGGCGCTGTCGGCTGCCAGCGGCCTCGTGTAGCGGCATTCCGGATAGTTCGAACAGCCGACGAAGGCGCCGAACTTGCCGGCCTTGAGGTTGAGCCGGCCGGTGCCGCAGGTCGGGCATTGCCTGACGTCGCCGCCATCCGCGCGCGGCGGATAGATATGCGGGCCGAGCATCTCGTCGAGCGCATCCAGCACCTCGGCGACGCGGAGGTCCTTGATGTCGTTGACCGCGCCGATGAAGCCGCGCCAGAAATCCTGCAGCACCTGCTGCCAGGCGATCTCGTTGTTCGAGATGCGGTCGAGCTGCTCCTCGAGATCGGCGGTGAAGTCGTACTCGACATAGCGCGAGAAGAAGTTCTCGAGGAACGCGACCACGACGCGGCCCTTGTCCTCGCCGTGCAACCGCTTCTTCTCGAGCTTGACGTAGCCGCGGTCCTTCAGCACCTGCAGGATCGAGGCGTAGGTCGAGGGACGGCCGATGCCGAGCTCTTCCATCCGCTTCACCAGCGATGCTTCCGAGAAGCGCGGCGGCGGCTCGGTGAAATGCTGGGTGACGGCGAGGCTCTGGCGCTTCACGGCCTCGCCCTGGCTCATCGCGGGCAGGCGGCGCGAATCCTCGTCCTCCTCGTCGTCGCGGCTTTCCTGGTAGAGCGCAAGGAAGCCGTCGAACTTGATGACCTGGCCGGAAGCGCGCAGCTCCAGCACGCGGGCGCCGGCCTTGGCTTCGATGTCGACGGTGGTGCGTTCGAGCTCGGCCGATTCCATCTGGCTCGCGATGGTGCGCTTCCAGATCAGTTCATAGAGCCGTGCCTGATCGGCATCGAGCCTGCGGCCAATGGTGGCCGGGCGGCGCGACAGATCGGTCGGGCGGATCGCTTCGTGCGCTTCCTGCGCGTTCTTGGCCTTGGCCTGGTATTGGCGCGGGGCGTCCGGCACATAGGCGTTGCCGTAATCCTCGCCGATCACCTTGCGGGCCTGGGTGATCGCGGACGGATCGATCTGCACGCCGTCGGTTCGCATATAGGTGATGAGGCCGGTGGTCTCACCGCCGATGTCGATGCCTTCATACAGCCGCTGCGCAATGCGCATGGTGTGCGCCGGCGCGAAGCCGAGCTTGCGGCTGGCTTCCTGCTGCAGGGTCGAGGTGGTGAAGGGCGCCTGCGGGTTGCGCCGCGCCGGCTTGGCCTCGACGGTCGCGACCTTGAACAGCGCGGCCTCGATCGCCTTCTTGAAGTCCTCGGCTTCCGCGCCGGACCCGATGTCGAGCCGGGCGATCTTCTTGCCGTCGGCGCCGACGAGGCGCGCCTCGAAGGCTTCGCCGCGCGGCGTCAGCAGCGTCGCGACCAGCGACCAGTACTCCCGCGGCACGAACTTCTCGATCTCGAGCTCGCGGTCGCAGACCAGCCGCAGCGCGACCGATTGCACGCGGCCGGCCGAGCGGGCGCCGGGCAGCTTGCGCCACAGCACGGGCGAGAGGGTGAAGCCGACCAGATAGTCCAGCGCGCGGCGCGCCATATAGGCGTCGACCAGCGCGCCGTCGATCTGGCGCGGCGCCTTCATCGCCTCGGAGACGGCCTGCTTGGTGATGGCATTGAACACCACGCGCTCGACCTTCTGGTCCTTCAGCGCGCGCTTCTCCTTCATCACCTCCAGCACGTGCCAGGAGATCGCCTCGCCCTCGCGATCAGGGTCGGTTGCGAGGATCAGGCGGTCGGCACCCTTGAGCGCCTTGGCGATATCGTTGAGCCGGCTCGCGGCCTTGGCATCGACCTCCCAGATCATCTGGAAATTGGCGTCCGGATCGACGGAACCGTTCTTGGCCGGGAGGTCGCGAACATGGCCGAACGACGCCAGGACCTCATAGGAGGACCCCAGATATTTGTTGATCGTCTTGGCCTTGGCCGGCGACTCCACAATGACGATATTCATGTCATTCCAATAGCTTACGGGAAAACTTGAAGGCGAATTCCGCTAGACTCGCGGCCCGCCGTGTCGGGGCGAACATGGGTGCTGGGGCGGTCGGTGTCAAATCGCCAGATATTGAAGGTGGGGCTCAAACTGTGGAGTTCCTATCTCAAGGGTTGAAAAATGCGCCCTAGAGTTGCGGCCGGAAAGGACGTATCTCTTTATATATGGGGTGGGAATCGGATTAGGCCTTTTGAGCAGCACAGGGGGCGGTCGGAAGCGCAAGCCGCCCGGCCGGCGGCGACCAGCGAGCGACGACATGGCTGGGGAGGGCGGCCCGGATGACGCCCTGGTCCTGATCGCAGCCGCAGCGTCCGAACTCGCCAAACTCGCCCAGCGCCACAAATTCGAAATCCTGGACCATCTGCTCGCGATGACCCGCCTGGAGGCCGACGAGCAGTTGCGGGCGCGCAGCCGAAGGAAGCTGTCGTGAGCGGCTGGTGGGGCGCTCTCCATTCGTCGTCCTGGCGAAGGCCAGGACCCATAACCACCGCATTCGGTGATGAACGGGATTGCGGCCCAAGCGTCGCGCAACAGCTGAGATTTGGGGTAATGGGTCCTGGCTTGCGTCAGGACGACGATGAGGATGGGTTCTCGATTCAAGATGTCAAACACGCGGTGTCAACACCCGCGAAAGCGGGTGATCCAGTATTCCAGAGACGCCTGAGCTTGAGCCGAGAAGCCGCGGCGTACTGGATCGCCCCGTCGAGCCGGGCGATGACAGGTGAGGATGCTGACGCGCCTTACGTTCTCGCGCAATTTCGCGCCAAGAGACGGGCTCGGAATGACGGTGGAGAGCGCTATGCCGACACGCGCCGTGCCGCCTTCCGCGCGGGCCTCAGCTTCAGCGTCGTGTCGGCCGCGCCCAGTACGCGGCCGTCCTGCGACAACAGCGCAAGCTTCTTCACCGGCTTGCCCTTGTCGCGGTCGACCATGATGGTCGCGATCTCGTCCGGATGCTCGTCGAATTCCTCGGTCCATTGCCGCAGCGCGACCAGGATCGGAAAGATGCCGTGGCCCTTCGGCGTCAGCACATATTCCTGATAGGCGCTGCCGTCGGAGGCGGGGACCGTCTTCAGGATGCCGCGCTCGACCAGCGTGCGCAGCCGCGTGGCGAGGATGTTCTTTGCAAGCCCGAGGCTGGCCTGGAATTCGCCGAAGCGGCGCCGGCCAAGGCTGGCGTCGCGGATAATCAAAAGCGACCACCAGTCGCCGAACACGTCGAGCGCGCGTGCCACCGGGCAACTGTCGCCTGCAAGGCTGGTTCTCTTCACCACGCATCTCCGGAATCTTGTTTTGGCGCGTTTTCTTCACGCGAACCGGTATCCACTTCGCTCGAAAACGCTTTGATGAGCCATCACGACCTTGTGTGGTTGCAATATTAAACCCGATGCCCTAGGTAGGCAACGAAGTTTAATAATGCAACCACATTGGAGGCGGACATGAGACTGGCAAACAAGACGGCGTTGATCACCGGCGGCAACAGCGGCATCGGGCTCGCGACGGCAAAGCTGTTCGTGGCGGAAGGCGCCAAGGTCGTCATCACCGGGCGCAACAAGGAGACGCTGGCGGCGGCGGCCAGGGAACTCGGACCGAAAGCGCTCGCTGTCGTGGCCGATGCCACCGACGTCGCGGCGCTGGAAGACGCGGTGAAGCAGGGCGCCGAGAAGTTCGGCAAATACGACGTGCTGTTTGCCAATGCCGGCATTCCCGGCCAGACGCCGGTCGGCGGCACCACACTCGCGGCATTCGAAAATGTGATCCGCACCAATCTCACCGGCGTGTTCTTCACCGTGCAGGCGGTCGCGCCTTATCTCAACGACGGCGCGTCGATCATCCTCAACGGCTCGGTGATTTCGGTGCTCGGCAATCCCGGCTACTCGGCCTATGCCGCGAGCAAGGCCGGTGTGCGCGCGATGGCGCGGGTGATGGCGTCAGAACTGTCGCCGCGCAACATCCGTGTCAACGTGGTGGCGCCGGGCGCGGTGCGTACGCCGATCTGGGGTGCTGCGATCGCAACGCCCGAGGCCGAGAAGGCGTTCGAGCAGCGGATCGGCATGACCACCCCGCTCGGGCGGATCGGCGAACCCGATCACATCTCGAAGACCGTGCTGTTCCTGGCTTCCGACGACGCGGCCCATGTGCAGGGGCAGGAACTGTTCATCGATGGCGGCTCAACGGCGTCGCCCGCCGGGGCGCCGATCTATCGCGGCTAAAATCTGTTTCTCATTGTACGGAGCGGCCGGTGTGAAACGGATCACACCGGCCGCTGTCGTGCACGACTATCATCGCTTCGTTGTCTAAGCGTGATCTCTTCGGAAAACCGCTTTGCAGTTTTCCGGACCATGCTTGAACCTTTGACGTGTTCCCGGGACTCTTGAACAGGGCGGGATTTTTTTCACCACGAAATCATTTGGAGTGCCGTCATGCCGAAAGCAGTTCGTATTGCGACCCCGATCAAGGTTTCGTCTGCGTCCGACAATTCAGACTCGTCAGACTCGGCACAGCTTGTGACGGTCGCGCTGTTTTCCGGCATCGGCCTGTTGATTTCGCTCATCGCCGTCATCTGCGGCATCCAAGGCGTCTGGTTCTGAGGCTCCCTCACATCCGTCATACCCCGCGCGTGCGGGATATCCAGTACGCCGCGGCCCATCGGTTCAATCACGACCGCCTTTGGAACACTGGGTCACCCGCTTTCGCTTTCGCGGGTGACGACAGCTGCTCCGGAACTAGGCAGCGTTCAGGCTGCCGGCGGCCTGCAGCGCGCCTGCGACCGCCTTTTCGCGATGCTCGGGGCCGACCTGGATGCCATCGGCAGGGATGAATTCGAGATTCCGGACGCCGATGAAGCCGAACACGCCGCGCAGATAGGTCTCGAGGTGCTCGAGCGCGGCCATCGGCGTGTCGGCGCCGTAATAGCCGCCACGCGAGATCGCGATGACGACGCGCTTGTTACCGGCCAGTCCCTCAACGCCGCCGGCGCCGTATTTGAAGGTCTTGCCCGCGACCACGACGCGATCGATCCAGGCCTTCAGCTGGCTCGGAATGGTGAAATTGTACATCGGAGCACCGATCACGACGATGTCGGCGGCGAGGAATTCGTCCAGGACCGCCTGGCCGGTCGCGATGTCGTCGCGCACCGACGGATCGGGGGCTGCGCCCTGGCTGGCGGCGAGGTGCAGGCCGGAGAGGTGGGCGAGCGGGGTCTGGGTGAGGTCACGGTAGCTCACGACCAGGCCGGGATTGGCCTGGCGCAGCCGCTCGACGGCGGCGGCGGAGACCTGGCGGCTGACGGAGTGGGGGCCGAGGACCGAGGAGTCGATGTGCAGAAGTTTCATGGCTGAGGTCACCTTTGGTATAGGTTTGTAACTGGCGCTATATGAGTGACCGCCCTAAATCTCCGCAAGAACGCACATTTTTGAAACCCGAGCACACCGATGAAACCCGAGCACATGTATGTAACCGGCCCGCCGCCCAATCCGGCGGAGCATCAGGACTGCCGCGGGGTGGCCTCTGTGCTGTCGCGCGTCGGCGACAAATGGAGTGTGCTGGTCATCATGCTGCTGCGCGACGGACCGCGCCGTTTCAACGAACTGAAGCGCATGATCAACGGCATTTCGCAGCGCATGCTGACGCTGACCCTGCGCGGGCTGGAGCGCGACGGTCTGGTGACGCGCACGGTGTTTCCGACAATTCCGCCTCGGGTCGACTACGAACTGACCGATCTCGGCCGCGGGCTCGCCGTGCCTGTGATGGCGCTCGGCGAATGGGCCTTCGCGCATCTGCCGGAGATCGAGGGCGCGCGAAATGATTTCGATGCGCGGAATGCGGAGTGATTTCCAGCTTCAGCGCGCTGAGACTATGGACCCGTCACCCTGAGGAGCCGCGAAGCGGCGTCTCGAAGGGTCGACGGCCACAGTCGGGCCGTGCATCCTTCGAGACGCGCGTTCCGCGCTCCTCAGGATGACGGTGAGAGATCGCGCGACTGATCAGATCATCGACACCAGCCCGCCGCCGTGACGCTCGAGCTTGCCGGCGAGCTCGAGCTCCAGCAGCACGGCGCGGACGACTGCGGGCGAGACGTCCGCCATCCGGATCAGATCGTCGAGGCTGATCGGGCTCGGCCCGAGCAGATTGATGATGCGGGCGCGATCGCCGCCATCCGTGGCAAAATCCAGCGGCTCGTCGTCTTCGCGCGCGGTGAGCATGATCGGCCGCTCCATGATCGGCGTGACCGCATTGATTACGTCGGCGGCTTCAGTGACCAGCGTGGCGCCTTGCTTGATCAAATCGTTGGCGCCGGCGGCGCGCGGGTCGATCGGCGAGCCCGGCACCGCGAACACCTCGCGGCCCTGTTCGGCCGCCATCCGCGCCGTGATCAGCGAGCCCGAACGGTGCGCSGCCTCCACCACCACGACGSCGAGCGAGGCGCCCGAGATCAGCCGGTTGCGGCGGGGAAAGTCGCGCGCCCGCGGCACGTGGCCGGGCGGCATCTCCGAGATCGCCGCGCCCCGCGCGAGCAGCGCGGCCAGCAGATCCTCATGCTCTGGCGGATAGATCCTGTCGTGGCCGCCTGCCAGCACGGCGACCGTGCCGCTCGCGACGGTGGCGCGATGTGCTGCCTGGTCGATGCCGCGGGCAAGGCCCGAGATCACGACAAAGCCGGCATCCCCGAGATCACGCGCCAGCGCGCCCGCAAATTTCAGCCCGGCGCCGGAGGCATTGCGGGAGCCGACGATCGCGATCATCGGCCGCATCAGACTGTTGCGGTCACCGCGCACACCGAGCAGCGGCGGTGCATCGTCGATGGTGGCAAGCCGCGCCGGATAATGCGCTTCCTCCGGTGCGACGAGGTCGACGCCGAACTTGCGGCAGGCCGCGAGCTCCGCGGCCGCATCAGCCTCGGTGCAGATGCGCGAGGGGCCCGATGCGCCGCCGCGGCGCGCGAGATCCGGCAGGCGCTCCAGCGCCTGCGCCGCATCGCCAAAATGGCGGAGCAGCGATGCAAAGGTGCGTGGGCCGACACTGTCGGAGCGGATCAGCCGCAGGCGGTTGAGCCGTTCGGTGTCGGTGAGTTTTGTTGCGCTGGGGGACCGGTCATGCATGCGGGGTGCAGCTTCGCCCAACCTGAGATTGTGATCAACTGCGACATTGGCGCAGCTCGGCGCAACGCGCTAAAAGCAGCCGCCAATGCCAGGGAAGCTGCCCATGATCTCACTTGCCGACCTCCAAGCGCGTATCGAGCGGGGCGCGCTGTCGCCTGAAGCGGCCATCGATCAATCGCTGCAGGCGATCGGTGCGCAGGACAACGCGATCGGCGCCTTTGTCTGCCATGACAAGAGCGCCCGAGCGCAAACTGCCGGGCCGTTGCGCGGCATTGCGGTCGGAATCAAGGACATCATCGATACCGCCGATTTCCCGACCGAGATGGGTGCTGCGATCTACCGCGGCCATCAGCCGCGCGCCGATGCGCCGGTCGTGATGGCGCTGAAGCAGGCCGGCGCGACCATCATCGGCAAGACCACGACGACCGCGTTTGCGGCGACCGATCCGACCGCAACGCTCAATCCGCGCAATCATGGGCACACGCCGGGCGGGTCGTCGTCGGGCTCGGCAGCCGCGGTCGCCGCCGGCATGATCCCGCTGGCGCTGGGCACGCAGACCGGTGGCTCGGTAATCCGGCCGGCCTCGTTCTGCGGCGTCGCCGCGATCAAGCCGAGCTACCGGCTGCTGCCGACCGTTGGCGTGAAGTGTTTTTCATGGACGCTCGATACCGTCGGGCTGTTTGGCGCCGACGTGCGCGACGTCGCGCTGGGGCTGGCTGCGATGACGAGGCGGCCTGACCTCGTGGTGCCAGCGCAGCTCGCGGCGCCGCGCATCGGCGTGGTGACGCAGGCGTTCGCCGGCGCGCCTGAACCATTCGGCGCGGAGGCGTTGCAGAGGGCCGCGCGCGCCGCGGAGCAGGCGGGCGCGACGGTGCGCGAGATTGCCGTGCCTGACGTCATCGCGGAGGCGTGGCGGATCCATCCCGACGTGCAGGAGTTCGAGGCGCACCAGTCGCTCGCCTGGGAATACCGGCAGAACTACGATGCGATGCCGCCGCTGCTGCGCGGCCGGCTCGACGAGAGCAAGGGCGGCACGCCAGCCGAATACGACGCGGCGATGGACGTCACGGTGCGCGCGCGGCAGGCGCTCGCCACTGTTCTCACCGAAGTCGACGTGCTGCTGACGCTGTCGGCGCCGGGCGCGGCGCCCAAGGGCCTGACGTCGACGGGCGATCCCCGTTACAACCGGCTCTGGACCTTGATGGGCGTGCCCTGCGTCAACGTGCCGACCCTGACCGCAGAGGGCGGATTGCCCGTCGGCGTGACCGTGATTGCGGGCTTCGGCGACGACGCGAAGGCGCTGGCGGCGGCGAGCTTCGTCGAGGAAGCGCTGAGGAAATAACCGTTGTCATTCCCCCGGTGCGCAATTGCGCACCTGAGGGCGCGACGCAGTCGCGAGCCCGGAATCCATTTCACGGCAATACGCGCGGCCCAATGGATTCCGGGTTCTCGCTGCGCGAGCCCCGGAATGACGGAGAGCTACCTCTTCTCGCCGATCTTGCCTTCGGTGCCGGCCTGCAGGCGCTTGATGTTCTCGCGGTGCATGTAGAACAACAGCAGCGTCAGCACGGCGAACAGCGACGCCAGCGCGTTGTGGCCGAACCACCATAGGAACAGCGGCGTCACGAACGCGGCGATCAGCGCCGACAGCGACGAGTAGCGTGTGGTGTAGGCGGTGCCGAGCCAGACCACGGCAAAGATCAGCGCCGCCGGCCAGAACAGGCCGAGCAGCACGCCGAGATAGGTCGCGACGCCCTTGCCGCCGCGGAATTTCAGCCAGACCGGGAAGAGGTGGCCGAGGAACGCTCCGAGCGCCGCCAGCATTGCCGCGTTCGGGCCGCCGATCGTCCCCGCGATGATGACGGCAACCGTGCCCTTCAGCATGTCGCCGATCAGCGTCGCCGCGGCGAGACCCTTGCGGCCGGTGCGCAGCACGTTGGTGGCGCCGATATTGCCGGAGCCGATGGTGCGCAGATCCTGCGTGCCGGCGAGGCGGGTGAGGACCATGCCGAACGGGATCGAGCCCAGGAGATAGCCGATCAGGAAGGCGACCGGCAGGAACGCGTCAGCAGACATCGCGGTGGCTCCCTGGACGGCCGGTCCGGTCCAATTTGGACGAATCCATCAATGAAATATTAACCATCGATCCGCACCATGGCCGTGGAAATGAGGGAGCTTATCATGGCTTCTGTTCGCAGGCGGCTGGAGCAGGTTTTGTTTGTCGTTTACGTCGCGGCCATCGTCGTTGGAACGACGATGGAGGCGATGTCGCAACTCGCGGCGCGTTAGGTTCCACTCCGATTTAGACGTGTTCGTACACGGTGCGTCCGCCGACGATGGTCCGCGTCACGCGGCCAGAGAAGCGGGCGTCGTCGAACGGCGTATTCTTGCACAGCGACTTGAGATCGTCGCGATCGAGCACCCAGGGGGTGTCGGCGTCGATCACGATGACGTCGGCCGGAGCGCCGGCGCGCAGCGTGCCGCCCGGCAGGCCGAGCAGTTCCGCCGGCCGCGTCGACATCGCCCGGATCAGCGTCTTGAAGTCCATCTCGCCATTGTGGATCAGCCGTAGCGCTGCCGGCAGCATGGTCTGCAGGCCGACCGCGCCGCTCGCCGCTTCCGCGAACGGCAGCCGCTTGACCTCGACGTCCTGCGGATTGTGATCGCTCATCACGACGTCGATCAGCCCGGAGGCCAGCGCCGCGACCAGCGCCTTACGGTCCTCCTCGGTGCGCAGCGGCGGCGCCAGCTTCAGGAAGGTGCGGTAGGGGCCGATGTCGTTCTCGTTCAGGGTCACGTGGTTGATCGAGACCGAGGCCGAGACAGTGTGGCCGGCGTCGCGGGCGCGCTTGAGGATCTCCAGCGACTCCGTCGAGGTCAGCGAGGCCGCGTGATAGCGCCCGCCGGTCAACCCGGCGAGCCGCATGTCGCGCTCGAGCATGATCGACTCGGCGGCGGTCGGAATGCCGGCGAGGCCGAGCCGCGTGGCGAACTCGCCTTCGTTCATCACGCCTTCGCCCACCAGATGCGGGTCCTCGGTGTGATGCACGATCAGCGCGTCGAAATCGCGGGCGTAGGTCAGCGCGCGCCGCATCACCTGGGCGTTGGTGACGCTGCGGTCGCCATCGGTGAAGGCGACCGCGCCGGCGGCCTTCAACAGACCGATCTCGGTCATCTCCTGGCCCTGCATGCCCTTGGTCAGCGCCGCCATCGGATGGATGTTGACGATCGCGGTGTCGCGGGCGCGCCGCAGCACGAAGTCGACGGTCGCCGAATTGTCGATCACCGGCGAGGTGTCGGGCTGGCAGATGATGGTGGTGATGCCGCCGGCGGCGGCGGCCTGGCTGGCGGACGCAAACGTCTCGCGATGGCTGGCGCCGGGTTCACCGACGAAGGCGCGCATGTCGATCAGGCCGGGGGCCACGATCTTGCCGGCGCAGTTGACGATGTCGGTGCCTTCGGGGACGCCGGCGGCGCCGATGCCGCGCTTGGCGTCTCGGATCACGCCGTCGGCGATCAGGACGTCGCCCGGACCGTCGAAGTCGCGGGACGGATCGATGACGCGGGCGTTGGCGAGCAGGATGGGGCGGCGGTCAGTCAGCATCGGTCTCACGCGTTCGGCAGGTTGCGGGCGAGCGCTTCGAGCACTGCCATGCGCACCGCCACACCCATTTCGACTTGTTCACGGATCAGCGATTGCGCGCCGTCGGCGACGAAGGTGTCGATCTCGACACCGCGATTCATCGGGCCCGGATGCATCACCAGCGCGTCCGGCTTGGCGTAGCCGAGCTTCTTCTGGTCGAGGCCGAAATAGTGGAAATACTCGCCCGACGACGGCACGAAGGAGCCGTTCATGCGCTCGCGCTGCAGCCGCAGCATCATCACGATGTCGGCGCCGTTCAGTCCCTCGCGCATGTCGCGCGCGACCTCGACGCCCATCCGCTCGATCCCGGGCGGCAGCAGCGTGGAGGGTGCTACCACGCGGACGCGGGCGCCCATGGTGTTGAGCAGGAAGATGTTGGAGCGCGCCACGCGCGAATGCAGCACGTCGCCGCAGATCGCGATCGTCAGCCCCTCGAGCCGGCCCTTGTTGCGGCGGATCGTCAGCGCGTCGAGCAGCGCCTGGGTCGGGTGCTCGTGGCTGCCGTCGCCGGCGTTGATCACGGAACCGTCAACCTTGCGTGCCAGCAGCTCGACCGCGCCGGAGGCGTGGTGGCGCACCACCAGGATGTCGGGATGCATCGCGTTCAGCGTCACGGCGGTGTCCATCAAGGTCTCGCCCTTGCGGGTCGACATCGATGACACCGACATGTTCATGACGTCGGCGCCCAGGCGTTTTCCGGCGATCTCGAACGAGGACTGGGTCCGCGTCGAGGCCTCGAAGAACAGATTGACCTGGGTGCGGCCGCGCAGACTGGCGCGTTTCTTGTCGACTTGGCGGTTGAGCTCGACATACTCCTCGGAGAGGTCGAGCAGGCCCGTGATGTCGTCAGCGGAAAGGCCCTCGATGCCCAGCAGATGCCGGTGACCGAGGACAAAAGTCGATTTTAATGATGGGGTCATTAAAGCCAGAGCTATAGGCGCGGATGGCCGGTGGGGCAAGCGCGAAGAGGGGCCAGATGAGTTTTCCCCGAGTAAGATGTGGCCGCCTTCTCGGCCGCCATGCCCGAGCCTGGCGGGCCACCGATCGCTTGCTTTTGCTGGTCTTTCCGGAACAAGACGTGGACGGCCGGGACCAGCCCGGCGGCTGCGCCGGAGGGAGAGCTTGAAAATTGTCGGGATCCTCGTCGCTGTTGCGGGCTTGGTCTCAACTGTCCTTGCCCAGGGCCTTCCGGGCGACTTCGCGTTCCTGCGCGACATCGATCCGACCATCATCCAGGACATCCGCTACGCCGGCGCGAACAACTTTATCGGCCGGCCGATCGCGGGCTATGACGCGGCGGAATGCGTGGTGAAGCGGGGCGTGGGCCTGCGCCTCAAGGCCGTGCAGCGGGAACTGGCGCGACAAAGACTGTCGCTGAAGATGTTCGACTGCTACCGGCCGACCCGCGCGGTCGCCGACATGGTGGCATGGTCGAGGAGCGGCAAGGAGACCGCCGCCGAACGGCGCTATAACCCGGCGTTCTCGAAGGCCGATTTGTTCCGCCTCGGCTATATCGCCACGCATTCGGGGCATTCGACCGGTGCCGCGGTCGACCTCACGCTGGTCGATCTGACCGCCGACAATTCGCGCAAATTCGATCCGGCCAAGGACTATGCCGACTGCACTGCGCCGGTCGCCGCGCGCGCCCCGGAAGGCAGCGTCGACATGGGCACCGGTTATGACTGTTCCGATGTCAAGGCCCACACCGCTGCGGGCTCGATCACGCCGGCGCAGAGGCGCTGGCGGAGCATGCTGGTCGCGGCGATGGCCGGTCAGGGATTTGTGAATTATTCAAAGGAATGGTGGCACTTTTCGCTGCCGGGGGCCGGTGGCTCGGCCTACGATTTCCCGATCACGCGCGCGCACTAGCGCCGGATTTCCTCAAATCCAAGGCATTTCGGCAAGACAAAGCTTGCCATCGCATAAGTGGCTGAATGCTCTTTCAACACTCTTTAATTGTGGCCGTGTGAGGTGCGGGCATTGCGGGAGAACGAAGCATGCGTTTTGCAGCCTTTGCACTTATTGCCGTCGGCGCCGCCGGCATCGCGATCTACGATCAATACGACAAGGGTGCGAATTATCAGCGTGTCGATGCACGCATCAGCGCGGTCAACGAGCAATGCTATCTCGAAAAGGTCGAGCGCGGCGTCATCACCAAGACGACGTGGACCTCTGACCTGACCCGTTGTGAGGTTGCCGAGTTGCTCCGCAAGGAGCATCCGAAGTGGCAGGGCTACGACCTGAGGCACAAGATCGAGGTGCGCGTGGTCTACGTCTCGCCGGTCGATGGCGTCTCGCATCAGTCGAGCCTGCAGATGTCCTACTTCCCCAACGGCAAGCCGCTGCACGCCGGCGACGTGTTTCCGGTGCTGGCCTCCAAGACCAAGGCGGACAAGACGCGCACGATCTGATCGTCGCGGCGGTTTGGGAGCTCGTCATGCGTGTCGGCGTCTACGGGATGATCGCCATTGGCCTTGCCGGCTTCTATGCCTATCGCGAGTTCGACAAGCGGGTGAATTTCCGCCCGATCGACGCCCGCGTCAGCAGCGTCAAGGAGCAATGCTATCTGGAAAAGACGGAGGGAAATCGGAGCTCGACGTCCGATCTGCTGCCGTGCGAACTAACCGAGCTTCTGGCGCGCAAACATCCGAAATGGCAGGGCTACGACATCAAGCACAAGATCGAGATCCGGTTTGCCTATGTCTCCCCGGTGGATGGGGCGACGCATGAGTCGAATCTGCAGATGGCGGCCTATCCCGACGACCGGCCGCTGCACGCCGGCGACATCTTCCCGGTCCAGGCGTCCCGCAACGACGCCAACAAGACCCGCGCCAACGACTGGCTGGATCGTAAGCTCGGCCGCCACGCGCCGAGCCACGGAAGCATCTAGCCGAGTGCGCATTTTTCGCTGCCCCGCGCCGGCGCGCGGGCTTATTATCCCTCGATTCCAGCTGCCGTGATCCCCGACCGGAGCAGGCCAGTTGTCCGGGTATCATGTGCGCAGAAAGACCAATCCCGAGGAGACCATGACGCAGGCTCCGTTCGCCACCCACGACGTGCTGAACCAGTCGCCGCCGTTTGAGAACATCGACCTGTTCGCGGCGGACGCGCCGCTCGTGGCCGCGGTGGCCGCCAATGGCGGGGCGTCGGCGTCAGCTGAGCTCTCCGATTTCGGCAAGCATTGGGGCTCCGCCGTGATGGCGGAACGCGGCCGCGTTGCAAATGAGAACACACCGAAGCTGCGCGCCTTCGATGCCAGGGGTAATCGCCGCGACGAGGTCGAGTTTCATCCGGCCTATCACGAGCTGATGGCGCACTCCGCCCATGCCGGCGTGCACAATTCGACCGGGGCCGCGGACGGCAAGCCGGCCGGCGGCGCGGCCGAGGTGGTGCGCGCGGCGAAATTCTACATCGCCTCCCAGGTCGAGACCGGCCATCTCTGCCCGATCACGATGACGCGCGCCTCGGTCGCAGCGCTTGCTTCGCAGCCGGAGATCCTGGCGAAGACGATGCCGGTCATCGGCACGCGCGCCTATGACCCGAGCTTTGCGCCGTGGTGGACCAAGCGCGGCATGACGCTCGGCATGGGCATGACGGAGAAGCAGGGCGGCACCGATGTGCGCGCCAACATGACGCGCGCCGAGCCCGATAGCGGCGCCTGGCGCATCACCGGGCACAAATGGTTCATGTCGGCGCCGATGTGCGACGCGTTCCTGGTGCTGGCGCAGACCAACGGCGGCCTGAGCTGTTTCTTCATGCCGCGCTTTGCGCCCGACGGCACCGTCAACGCGATCCACTTCCAGCGCCTGAAGGACAAGCTCGGCAACCGCTCCAATGCCTCGTCCGAGGTCGAATTCCACAGCGCTTATGCCGAACTGATCGGCGAGGAGGGCAAGGGCATCCGCACCATCATCCAGATGGTGCAGCTGACGCGGCAGGATTGCGCGATCGCATCTGCCGGCCTGATGCGCTCGGGGCTGGCGCATGCGCTCAATCACGCGCGGCATCGCAGCGTGTTCCAGAAGCATCTCGCCGACCAGCCGCTGATGCAGGCGGTGCTCTCGGACATGGCGCTGCATGTCGAGGCGTCGGTCGCGCTGGTGATGCGGCTATGCCGCGCCTTCGACCGCGCGCCCAGCGATGCAGGCGAGGCCGCTTACATGCGGTTGCTGACGCCGGCGATCAAATACTGGACCTGCAAGAGCGCGCCTGGCTTCCTCTATGAGGCGATGGAGTGCCTCGGCGGCAATGGCTATGTCGAGGAAGGCATTTTGGCGCGCCACTACCGGGAGTCGCCGGTCAATGCGATCTGGGAAGGCTCCGGCAACGTGATGTGCCTCGACGTGTTGCGCGCGCTCGGCCGCGAGGCCGATGCCGCGCTCGCGGTGTTGCGTGCGCTCGCCGACGCGACCAGGGGCTTGCCGGGCGCCGTTGAGGCGGTTGCGTCGATCGGACAAGCGTTCCGCCGTCCGGACAGCGAGCGCATCGCGCGGCTGGCGGTCGAGCAGCTGGCGCTGCTGGCGGCCGCCGCGGCGCTCAACCAGGTCTCGCCTGACAATGCCGAGCTGTTCGCGGCGACACGGCTTGCCGAACGCCACGCCGGCATGTACGGCGCGGTGGACCTCTCCGATGCCGATCAGCGCGCGCTGCTGGCGCGGGCGTTGCCATAAAGGTTTGCTGATGGACGCTCTCAATCTCAATACGCCGCCTGCCGTTCCCGATGCTCCGCCACGCCCTCCGCGGGTCTGGAAGTTCTGGGGCACCGCACTGTGGGGCCTTTTGATCTTCGCTGCGATGTTCCTCGGCCAGGTCGCCGTCATTGTCTACCGCATCATCGCGCAGGGCGGCGAATTGTCGGCGGCCGGCATCACCCATGTGGTCGCCGACGGCCTGACGATCTCGCTCTCGGTGCTCGCCGGCCTGCCGATGGTGCTGCTGGTGCTGTGGTTCGCGATCCGCCGGACCCGGATTTCGTTCGCCGATTATCTCGGGCTGCGCGGGACGTCGTGGAAGAACGTGATCATCGGCATCGTCTCGCTCATCGTGCTGGTCGGCGCCTGGGACATGGTGTCCCGCGCCACAGGCCGCGAGGTGACGCCGGGCTTCATGGGCGACGTGCTGAAATCGGCGCAGGAGCATAGCGCGCTGTGGCTTTTGGTGATCGCCTTCGCCGTGGCTGCGCCGCTCTGGGAGGAACTGTTCGCTCGCGGCTGGCTCTATCGCGGCTGGTCGGAATCCGCGCTCGGCCCGTATGGCGCGATCCTGCTGTCATCGCTGGTCTGGACCATCATGCACCTGCAGTACGACTGGTTCTTCCTCTGCCAGGTGCTGACGATCGGGCTCCTGTTCGGCTATCTGCGCTTCCGCACCGGCTCGACCTGGCTGACCATCCTGCTGCACGGGCTGAACAATCTCGCGGCGACGATCCAGACCTGGTGGCTGGCGGGGTCGTAACGCCTTATCCAACCGTCATTGCGAGGAGCGAAGCGACGAAGCAATCCATGTCTCGGCAAGCGGAAAGATGGATTGCTTCGCTTCGCTCGCAATGACGGGGATAGGGCGACGGCGGCTACCGCGTCGAGCATCCGCAGGTCTTGCAACTAGGCCTAATCGTCTGCCTGAACCACCACGGTCGGTGAGTTATGACCAAAGAAGATCATCGCTTCGGACCCTCGATAGTCTTCCCGTTTCAGTGAGATTTTGATCTCGGATCGATCTTCAAAGGTGATCGTGAAAGATTCCGGCCGTGTGAGCGCGACGCCTGCGACGACTTTGCCTATTTGATCACAGATGAGATTTCTGAACTGGTCATGTCCATCGCGCAGGGCCACTCCGTCGGCGGATACTTCCAAGCGTGTAAGAGCATTGATGCTTGGTCCGTCGAACTGCAGTTGCCAATAATCCAACACGAAAGTGATGGCACTCAGCTTTTCGCCGACGATGGCCTCAACTGGCTTCGATCGTTCATCCATGGGCGCCCTGACTGACTTCCTAGGTCCTACTCTCTAGCATGCCAGGTGAGTTTGGCCCAACGCAGGCATCCACCGAAGCCGACGTCGGCCTTCGAGCGCAAAGCCGAAGTGATTGTCCTATGAGGGCGCGCCTAAAGCTCTACCGCGGCGATCACGATCGGAATCGTGATGCCGCCAAAATCGCCTGCCGCGTGATAATCCGTAACCAGTAGGGGCGCGCATCGTCGCCCATTGGAACCTGACGTAGAGGCTGCCACCATCCCCGTCACAGTGCTATGATCTAGATCAATGAACGAGCGCGGGCCGGATCGAAACCAGGCAGCGGCGGCTGCCGTCGTGCGAGCTCTTCCCATGGCTACGTTGTTCCGAACTCTGTTGGCTAGCGTCGTCGCGCTGGTGTCTCTCGGCGCCATCACGCAGCAGGTGCGCGACCAGGGCGTCACCGATACCGAAATCCGGATCGGCAATCTGATGCCGTATAGCGGCACGTTGGAAATCTTCGGCCAGATCGGCAAGGCGGAAGCCGCCTATTTCGACATGATCAACGAACGCGGCGGAGTTGGCGGCCGCAAGATCCGCTTCATGTCCTACGACGATCTGTCCGACGCCTCCAATGCCATGGACCTCACGCGCATTCTCGTCGAGACCGACAATGTGCTCCTGATGTTCGGTTCGTTCGGGACGCCGGACAATCTTGCCGTGCGGAAGTATCTCAACGAACGGCAGGTCCCCCAGCTTTTCGTTGCCTCCGGCGATCAGGACTTCGGCGAGCCGTCGGCCTATCCGTGGACCATGGGCTGGCAGCCTTCATACCGCGAGGAGGGGCGGATCTACGCCAACTACATCCAGGCTTTCTATCCCGGAAAGAAGATCGTGGCGCTTTGGGAGAATGACCAGTTCGGCCGTGAATTGTTCAAGGGGCTGGTGCAAGGGCTGGGCGATGTCGCCCACAACATCAGGGTCGACATCGCCTATGATGTCGACGATCAGCATCTGGACGGCCACATATCGATCCTGAAGCAATCCGGCGCCGAGGTCTTCGTGTTTGCCGGCGTGCCGGAAAACGCCGCCAAGGTGATCCGGGCGGCGGCCGACCATGGCTGGCGGCCGGTGTTTGTCGTGAACCAGATGGCGTCATCGATCGAGACGGTGCTCAAGCCGGCCGGCACCGAGAATGCGACCGGCGTCATCACCGCCGCCTTCCTGAAGGATGCGAGCGATCCGGCCTGGAGGGAAGATCAGGGCGCCTGGCACAGCTTCCTGGACAAATATACCAAAGCCGGCGGCAAGGACGACGCTGCCGCCGTCTATGGCTATGCGGCCGCCGAAACGATGGTCCAGGTGCTCAAGCAATGCGGCAACGATCTGTCGCGCGAAAACGTCATGAGGCAGGCCGCGGCGATCAGGGATTATCAGGCATCCGCTTTGCTCCCGGGCATCAGGATCAACACCAGTCACTTTCGACCGGTCGAGCAATTGCGGTTGCTTCAATTCGACGGCCGCAGCTGGCAGCCGATCGGCGATGTGCTCGATACGGCATTCACCGACGCGCGCAGAAAATAGCTGTCATCAGCAGCGCGACGGTGGTCACGCACGAGACCCGTCCTCGGCTGGTCGCGGCCGGTGGATGATCTGCGCGAGCCGGTTATCGACCCCGGCCTCGGTCCGGCGCAGCTTGAGCGCGATCAGCCGGTGGTTCATCCCGGATTCGTGCAGCGCAACCAGCAGGCGCTCTTCGTTCTCGGTCCAGCTCTTGAATCTGTTGGCACGCATTGGTCACGGTCCCTAGCGGAACGATCATTGCTGATTCCCGCAACCCGCGCGCGTCCTAATCGATGGCTGTGCGTGTCCTGGCCCGGACGGCACCCCGGGTGGCAACGTTGGCCCGATCGAACCGGGAGGTGATCGTTTCGGACCTTCACAAAATCCCAGCCCGACGCGAGGCTTCGCGCCAGGATGGCGAAACATCGCACGGCGGAAGGCCAGGCAACACCCCGTGCGGAGCCGTTGATTTTTATCCCTCTCTCAGCTCTTTCGCAGGGTGATGCAGATGGACGAGAACTTGCAGAACATCTGGATATTTCGGTCCAGCACCACGATCGTCGCCCTCGTCATCTTGCAGATCATCGATCTGGCGTTGACGCTGTTGCATACGTTGCAGGAGCGCAAAGGCCAACTGTGGCGCTACTTCGGCGCGCGGGAGAGCTGACGTCGCTCAGTCGTCGTCGGCAGTCGCCGACCTTCATGTAGGACGTCGACCCTGTTGCGCGAACCGTTCAACAAGGTCAGACCAAAACGGAATGTACTTGATTTCGCGTGACCAGGGCTGTTCCCGTCTGTGCCAATCTCCGAACTCTCGTTCGAAATAGTCCTTCAGATTGGCGCCGTAGTAGATCGCATCGGTGTAGAAGATGGAAAATACCGGGTTGCCTGCTTCATGCGGCTGCTCGGGCAGATATCGGTGGCCGATCAAGGGGATCAGTTTGGGCGCACGAGCAACCACCTCCCGCAGAATTTGCTTGCGAGCGCGCGCGCTGGAAGGCTCCTTCCCCCATTCCGGCCACCATATCTGGCCCCTCTCGACAGAGACAAGAAGGCCATTCAAAGGCCAGTCGAGGGCTCGCCTGATCGCAGCATCATCGGTCCAGTCGTGACCGTCTATCGGTCGTTTCCGGCGGAGAAGGTCAATCAGGTCCGGGGGAAAAACCAAGCCAAACCGATCCTGAGCTCTGTCGAGTTCAGCCTGGGTGTAGCCTTTGGTCCATCGGACCGAGGTCATCGTTGATCAAACTTGGGCTTCATACTGGCGCAGACTAGCAGCGCGTGCGAGCCAAAGCGAAGACGCTTCTGAGTTTGAAAGGCGGGCTGGCATCCACGCCGGCAGGACCTACGGCCCGACCGCCGCGATCACGATCGGCATCGTGATCGCGGCGAGGATCGTCTGCAGCGTGATGATCTGGGCGAGCAGCGGGGCATCGCCGCCCATCTGGCGCGCCAGCACGTAGGCTGACGGCGAGGTCGGCACCGCGGCGCAGGCGGCGACGATGGCGAGGTTGGCGCCGGTGACGCCGAACCACACCGCGAGCGCGACCGTGAGCACGGGCATCAGGACCAGCTTCAGCACCAGCGCGATGCTGGCGGCGAGGCTGGGGCGGAAGATGCCTTCCAGATGCAGCCCGGCGCCAGTCACGAGCAGACCGATCGCCAGCGACGAGCCGCCGAGCGCGTCGGCGACATCATGCCAGATTTGTGGCAGCGGCATGTGCGCGACGTTGATGACGAGCCCGATCACGCAGGCCCAGATCAGCGGGTTCTTGACGATCGTCATCACGACGGCGCCGGCAGACCGCTTCTCCGAGGAGGCATATTTCGCCAGCACGGCGACGCTGAAGACGTTGACCAGCGGGATGATGGCGACCATCGCGACCGAGGCGAGCGCAAGTCCTGTGCTGCCGTAGAGATTACGCGACACCGACAGCGCGACATAGGTCTGCCAGCGCGTCGCGCCCTGGAAGATCGAGGTGAAGGCGGGGCCGTCGACACCGGTCCGGGCAAGCGCGGTCCGCAGCGCAAGACAGAGCAGGCACATCACGAGCGCCGCGAGCAACAGCGCGCCGCCGACGCCGGCGACCGGTACCTTGGTCAGGTCGGCCTTGACCAGCGTCTGCACCAGCAGCAACGGGAACAGCACGTAGTAGGTGAGTTGCTCCAGCCCGTGCCATTGCGTGTCGAGCCGCATCAGCGTGCGCTTCAGGACGAAACCGAGCACGATCAGCAAAAACACCGGCAACAGCGCCGCGATCACCACGGCCATCGTCAGCGGTCTCCGCGCAGCTTCGCGAGCCGGTCGAGTGCGCCCTGCAGGATGAAGATCGCGGCGTGCTCGTCGATCACCTCCGCGCGGCGGGCGCGGCTGACATCCATGCCGATCAATTCGCGTTCGACCGCCGCGGTCGACAGGCGCTCGTCCCACAGTCCGATCGCCAGCGCGGTGAGGTTTGAGAGGTTGCGGGCAAAGGCCCGGGTCGATTGCGCGCGCGGGCCTTCGCTGCCGTCCATGTTGATCGGCAGGCCCAGCACGAAGCCAACGGCATTGCGCTCGGCCGCGATCGCGAGCAGCCGCGCCGCGTCGACCTTGAACTGCTTGCGCTGGATGGTCTCGACGCCGGTCGCGAGCCGCCGGTCTGGATCGGAGACGGCAACGCCGATGGTCTTGGTGCCGAGGTCGAGGCCGACGAGCGCGCCGCGGTCGGGCCAGTGCGGCGCGGCTTCGATCAGGGGAAGGATGGGGGCGGGCATGGCGCAAGCGCTTAGCACGGGTGAGGGAAGGAAAGGTAGCCCGGATGGAGCCAACGGGTCGCGCGCACGATGACAGGCTCCGCGAAATCCGGGAATCTTGCCGCCGCGAAACTGTCCCGGATTGCGCTGCGCTCCATCCGGGCTACGAACTGCGGCGGCGTCGATGCATTTATGCGGCGATCACCCGATCGTCGCCGCCGAGGCACGCGACGAGGCCCTGCAACGGGCTGTACTGGTGCGCGGTGCGGCGCTGGATGAACAGCGTCTCGACCTGCGCATGCTGCGGATTGAGCTTGTGAATATTCACGTCGCGCTGGACGTGGTCGCGCTCGACGACCGCGCGCGGCAAGAGCGTCACGCCCATGTCGGCGGCGACGCAGCCGACCATACCGTCCAGCGTGCCGAGTTCGAAGCGCGCGGCCGACGGCCAGCCGAACTCGGTGAACACCTGTTCGAGGCGCTGCCGGTAGGTGCAGCCGGTGCGGAACACCAGCGCGGTGGGGCCCGACTCCGGTGTGCCGGCGCGCAAGGCGGCGAGCGATTTCCAGCGCTGCGCGGTGACGAGCACCAGTTCCTCGGTGAAGGCCGATGTCGCAGACAGTTCGGCGTGCTCGATCGGACCGGCGACGAAGGCGCCATCGAGCGAGCCGTCAAGTACGGCGGCCACGAGATCGGCGGTCGGCGCGGTGCGCAGCGTCAACCGCACCGCTGGGTAGCGGCGGTGAAACTCGGCAAGCAGCGCCGGCAGCCGCACGGCCGCGGTCGTTTCCATCGACCCGATCGACAGCGGTCCTCTCGGCTCGCCGTCGTCGCGCGCCGCGAGCACGGCTTCGCGCGACAGCGCCGCCATCCGCTGCGCGTACGGCAGCAGGCGGCGTCCGGCGCCGGTCAGCGACATGCCGCGGCTGTGCCGCTCGAACAGCGCGGTGCCAATCTCGGCCTCCAGCGCCTTGATGCGCTGGGTGACGTTGGACTGCACGGTATTCAGCTCGTCGGCGGCCCGGGTGATGCCGCCAAGCCGGGCGACCGTGGAAAAGGTGAGCAGGTCGGTCAATTCCATCTGGGACCACCGTTTCAATTTAGGGATGGCTGCGTTCTCTAGTATTCATTATTCGAGAATGTTAGGCCCGCTTAGGGTTGGAGTCCAGAACAGCAAGTCCAGAACAGGGAGCAAACGCATGCCGATCAGCACCGAATTGACGGCGCGTCTGGGCATTGAACATCCGATCCTGGCGGCGCCGATGGCCATGATCACGGGGAGCCGGCTGGTGAAGGCGGTGAGCAACGCGGGCGGCTTCGGCATTCTGGGCGGCGGCTACGGCGACAGGACGTGGCTCGAGGCGGAGACTGCGGCGCTCAGCGGATTTCGCCGTCCGTTCGGCATCGGCTTCATCACCTGGAGTCTCGCCAAGCAACCCGAGCTGATGGACATCGCGCTACAGGCGCGGCCGCGCGCGGTGATGCTGTCATTCGGCGATCCCGCGCCGTTCGCGCCTGATATCAAAGCCGCCGGCGCGCTGCTGATCTGCCAGGTGCAGAATGAGGAGATGGCGCAAGTGGCGCTCGATTGCGGCGCCGACATCCTGATCGCGCAGGGCGCGGAGGCGGGCGGTCACGGTGCGTCGCGCACCACGCTCGATATCGTGCCGGCGATCATCGATTTTTCGGCAGGGCGTGTGCCTGTCGTCGCGGCCGGTGGCATTGCTGATGGCCGCGGCCTGGCTGCGATGATGATGCTCGGTGCCTCCGGCGTACTGATGGGAACGCGCTTCTATGCCAGCGTCGAGGCCGACGCGCCCGAGCAGGCGAAGCAGTTGATCCGCGCGGCGAAGAGCGGCCAGACGGTGCGCGGCGTGGTAATGGACTGGTCGCGCAAGCTGATGTGGCCGGCGCCGTTCACCGCGCGCTCGCTTGCCAATGATCATTTGCGGCGGTGGTCTGGCCACGAGATCGAGCTGATGCAGCGCGCCGACGAGATCGCTGCGGAGTATGCCGCTGCGAGGGAAGCCGGCAATTTCGACATTGCCGCAGTGTTTGCCGGCGAGTCCGTCGGCCTGATCCATGATATCGTTCCCGCGGCCGAAATCTTCGGCCGTATCGTCGCCGAAGCCGAGCAGTCGCTGCAGGGCCGGCGCAACTCTCTTTCCTCTTTGACCTGAACAAGTGTGAGACGCACCATGTGGCCGGACCGTCGATTGATCGATCGTTTCAAGACCGAATTCCCGATCGTGCTGGCGCCGATGGCCGGCGTGATGGATGCGGAGCTGGTGATCGCGGTGGCGCAGGGCGGCGGGCTCGGTTCGCTGCCATGCGCGATGCTGTCGGCCGAGAAGGCGCGCGAGCAGGTCAACATCATCCGCCAGCGCGTCTCCGCGCCGGTCAACCTTAACTTCTTCTGCCACAAGGCGGTCGACGCCGATCCGGCGCGCGAGGCGACGTGGCGGCAGCGGCTGGCGCCTTACTATCGCGAGCACGGCCTCGATCCCAACGCACCGATCAACGCGGCGAACCGCGCGCCGTTCGATGCGGCGTTCTGCGCCGTGGTCGAGGAGCTGAAACCCGAGGTCGTCAGCTTCCATTTTGGCCTGCCGGAGCCAAAACTGTTGCAGCGGGTGAAGGGAGCGGGCGCCGTCGTGATGTCGTCGGCGACGACCGTGAAGGAGGCGATCTGGCTCGAGGAGAACGGCGCCGACGTCATCATCGCGCAGGGCGCCGACGCCGGCGGCCATCGCGCCATGTTCCTGACCGATGATATCGCCGAGCAGCCGGGCACATTCTCGCTGCTGCCGCAGGTGGTGGATGCGGTGAAGGTGCCGGTTGTCGCGGCCGGCGGCATCGCCGATGGACGCGGCATCGCGGCGGCCTTCGCGCTCGGCGCCTCGGCTGTGCAAATCGGCACGGCCTATCTGCGCTGCCCGGAGTCCAAGGTGACCGCGCAGGGCCGTGTTGCGCTGGCGCAGGCCAGCGATGAATCGACCGTCATCACCAACGTGATGACTGGCCGCCCGGCGCGCGGCGTCGCCAATCGCGTGATGCGCGAGGTCGGCCCGATCTCGCCTGACGCGCCGGCGTTCCCGCATGCGGCGACCGCCCTCGGACCCTTGAAGGCGGCTGCCGAAAAACAGGGCAAGGTCGATTTCACCAATCTTTGGGCTGGGCAGGCGGTACGTATGGGCAAGGAAATGCCGGCCGCGGCGCTAACCCGCGCACTGGCCGGCGCGGCGCTGGCGCGGATGGGGGCGTTGTCTCAGGCCTGACGCGCCGGCTCGTCCCGGCTGATCTCCAGATGCTCGGTCGCGAGCCTGCGATAATGCGCGGCCATTTCCTTGTAATGCTGGCGGGAAATCGGATCCGCGGCGCTTTCGGCGCGGCGCTCGAACATCTCGGCCTTTTCCTGCAGAGCCTTTGCCTGGGAGATGGCCATGGCTTGCCACGCTCAGACCAGGCAGGCCACGTAAAGGATCGCGATCCCCAGCACCGTGCCGATCGACCACAAGGCGGGGTCCCAGCCCTCTGACCGGGGGCGGCTTTCGAGCATTGACATGACGCGCTCCGAACTTTTCTGTTTGGAGAGAGTAGGCGCCGGCAATGTTTCCGGACCATTTCGTGGCGGGCACGAAGTGGTTTCGTCGCGGGGTTTTGTTGCCTCAATGAGCGCCCGGAATGCCTCGCCGGGGGCCGGCAGGGCCCGTTTAGCCCCCGGGGCCGCGGTTGCGGCGCAAAACCGGCCTCTGCTATACGGCAGGCTGACCTTTCAGCCTGACCACCCGAGGCCCTATATAATGTCCGTAGATGCCACGACCGTCCGCCGCATCGCGCATCTGGCGCGGATCGCGGTCAGCGACGCCGAAGTTCCCCATCTCCAGGGCGAGCTGAACGCGATGCTGGCCTTTGTCGAGCAGCTGTCGGAGGTGAATATCGAGGGCGTCGAGCCGATGACCTCGGTGACGCCGATGGAGATGAAGAAGCGCGGCGATGTGGTCAATGACGGCGAGATCGCCGAAATCATCGTCCGCAATGCGCCCGACACCGTGAACGACTTCTTCCTGGTGCCGAAGGTGGTCGAGTAAAGAGCCCGATCGGATAAGTCCAATGTGTCTGCTCTGCGACGATGAGAAGGCCTACAAGGCCTATATGGACTTCCTCGATGCGATGGAGCGCAAGGGGAAGGTCGCCGATCCCAACGCGGCGATGGACGCCGTGCTCGACCATCTCGAGGCGCTCGATGCCGCCCGCGCCAAGGAAAATGCCAATAACCGGGCGCGCCAAGACGACCCCGCCAACGACAAAACCCTGTCTCCGTTCTTCTGCAGCCCGATCAATAAATGACCGATTTGACATCGCTGACGATCGCCGAGGCCCGCGAGGGCCTGGCGAGCAAGTCTTTCACCGCCTGCGAGCTGACCGATGCGCATCTCGCGGCCATCGAAGCCGCGCGCGTGCTCAATGCCTATGTGCTCGAGACGCCCGACCGGGCGCGCGAGATGGCCAAGGCCGCCGACGAGAAAATTGCAAAGGGTGACGGCGGACCGCTGGTCGGCATTCCGCTCGGCATCAAGGATCTGTTCGCCACCCGCGATATCAGAACCACGGCGTGCTCGAAGATCCTCGGCAATTTCATCCCGCCCTACGAGTCGACGGTGACCTCGCAGCTCTGGCGTGACGGCGCCGTGTTGCTCGGCAAGCTCAACAATGACGAGTTCGCGATGGGCTCGTCGAACGAGACCTCATGCTTCGGCCCGGTCACCAATCCGTGGCGCCGCGAGGGCTCCAACACCACGCTGGTGCCGGGCGGCTCGTCGGGCGGCTCAGCCTCGGCGGTGGCGGCGCTGCTCTGCATGGGCGCGACTGCGACCGATACCGGCGGCTCGATCCGTCAGCCCGCTGCGTTCACCGCGACCGTCGGCATCAAGCCGACCTATGGCCGCTGCTCGCGCTGGGGCATCGTGGCGTTCGCATCTTCGCTCGACCAGGCCGGCCCGATCGCGCGCACCACGCGCGACGCCGCGATCCTGATGCGCTCGATGGCCGGTCACGATCCGAAGGACACCACGTCGGTCGATATCGCGGTGCCGGACTACGAGGCAGCGATCGGCAAGTCCGTGAAGGGCATGAAGATCGGCATCCCCAGGGAATATCGGCTCGACGGCATGCCGGCCGAGATCGAAAAGCTGTGGAGCGACGGCGCGCAATGGCTGAAGGCCGCGGGCGCCGAGCTCGTCGAGGTGTCGCTGCCGCACACCAAATACGCACTGCCGGCCTATTACATCGTGGCGCCGGCGGAGGCTTCGTCGAACCTCGCGCGCTATGACGGCGTGCGCTACGGGCTGCGCGAGCCGGGCAAGAGCATCATCGAGATGTACGAGAACACCCGCGCCGATGGCTTCGGTGATGAGGTGCGCCGCCGCGTGCTGATCGGCACCTATGTGCTCTCGGCCGGCTATTACGACGCCTATTATCTGCGTGCGCAGAAGGTGCGGACGCTGATCAAGAAGGATTTCGAGGACTGCTTCGCCAAGGGCGTGCATGCGATCCTGACGCCGGCGACGCCGTCAGCGGCGTTCGGCATCGGCGAGAAGGGCGGCGCCGATCCGGTCGAGATGTATCTCAACGACATCTTCACGGTGACCGTGAACATGGCGGGCCTGCCGGGCATCGCGGTGCCCGCGGGCAAGGACGCCCAGGGCTTGCCGCTCGGCCTGCAACTGATCGGCCGTCCGTTCGACGAGGAGACGCTGTTCTCGCTCGGCGAGGTGATCGAGCAGGCGGCCGGCCGGTTCACGGCGCCCAAATGGTGGTGAGCGATGGCGGACTTCCGCGCCACTCTCGTTGACGCAGCGCCCGATGCGGCGCTGTCGCCGCCGCTCGCCGCAATGTGGTGGGCGAAGAAGGGCGATTGGGACCAGGCGCACCGCATCGTGCAGGACGAGAGCGACGCTAACTCGGCCTGGGTGCATGCCTATCTGCATCGCGTCGAGGGCGACCTCGGCAATGCCGGCTACTGGTATCGCCGGGCCGGCCAGCCGGTCGCAAAGGACACGCTCGAGGCCGAGTGGGAGCGGATCGTCACCGCGCTGCTGACACAGCGCGGCTAAAGGACACCGGTGCGGTGGCACCGCGAGCATTAACCGTGTTTCGGCCGCCATGCCGGCGCCCAGATTGACCGTGATAGGCTGGTGGAACCGGGCGGGGGCCAGTTGCAAAGAGAGTATTCGTGCGTGGGTCGGGCATAGGGGGATGGCTGTCAGCGCTGCTGGTGGCCGTGGTGGGAGCGGGCCTTGCCGGCTGCGCCTCCGTCTACAATCTGCCCGGCAACGTGCCGCTCGGTGCCGCGCTCGCCGACAACAATAGCGCCCGCGACTATCCGACCTATGAAGATGACCTGTTGCTCGCGCTGTCGTTCTCCGGCGGCGGCACGCGCGCGGCCGCGTTTTCGTTCGGCGTGCTCGAAGAGCTCGACCGGGTGCACTCCAGTGCCGCCGGCAGCAAGACGCTGCTCGATCGCGTCGATTTCGTCTCCGGCGTCTCCGGCGGATCGGTCACCGCGGCTTATTTCGGATTGAAGCGGCGCGCGGCGCTTGCCGATTTCCGCGAACGTTTCCTGCTGCGCAATGCCGAGGAGGGACTGAAGACCAGGATCTCGCTCGGCAATATCGGGCGCGCGCTGGGCGGCGGCGTCAATGACAGCCAGTTCACCGACTGGCTCGACCAGAATCTGTTCGACGGCGCGCGGTTCGAGGCATTGCCGGACGACCGCCGGCCGCGGGTGTGGATCAACGCCTCCGACATCTACAACCGCACGCCGTTCGTGTTCGGCAAGACCTCGTTCGATGCGCTGTGCAGTGACATCCGCTCCTATCGTGTCGCCGAAGCGGTGGCGGCGTCCGCCGCGGTGCCGCTGGCATTCGCCCCGATCGTGCTGCAAACCTATCCCGGCGGCTGCGCCGCGCCGCTGCCGCCCTGGTACGATCGGGTGCGCAACGATCCGAACGCGCAACCTTTGCTGCGCTCCTACGCCGAGGCCCAGGCGCGCTACCGCGACGGCTCGATGCGCTACGTCAAGCTGCTCGATGGCGGGCTGGTCGACAATTACGGCCTGTCGGGGCTCAGCATCGGTCTGCTCGCCGCGCAGCGCCCTTACGAGCCGCTCGACGAGCGACAGGCGGCCAAGCTGAAGCGCATCCTGTTCCTGGTGGTCGATGCCGGCCGCGGCGTCTCCGGCGATTTCGTGCAGACGCTCGAAGGACCGAACGGCGTCGAGCTGGTATCGGCGGCGGCCGACACCGCAATCGATGCCAGCGTGCGTTCGAGCTACGCCGCCTTCACGTCGCTCGCCAGCGACTGGTCGGGCAAGCTGAAGCGCTGGCGCTGCGGCCTGTCGGCGGCGGATCGGAGCCGGCTCGGCGTTGGTGCCGGCTGGAAGTGCGGCGACGTCGCGATCTATGTCGAGCGGCTCGGCTTCGACCGGCTTGGGCCGGAACGTGCCGGTATCCTGAACGCCATCCCGACGCGGCTGTCGCTGCCGCCGGAGCAGGTCGACCAGCTGATTGCGGGCGGCGCGGACGCGCTGCGCTCGAGCAAGGCCTACCAGCAGTTCCGGCGCGGGCTCTGATCCGCGCCCCAATGCGCCGCTATGGGCCGCAAGGGCGGCAAGGGGACAGCAAGGCGGCTTGACTGGCGCGGTCGGTTGCGCGAAGCCCAATCCATCCCAGATATCACTTGTCCGGAAACCGAGATCCATGACCGCATCTGCCGCCCCGCATAGACTGATCAAGAGCGCCACCGGCGATTGGGAGGTCGTGATCGGCATGGAGGTCCATGCCCAGGTCACCTCGAACTCAAAGCTGTTTTCCGGCGCGTCGACCGCGTTCGGCGGCGAGCCCAACTCCCATGTCTCGCTGGTCGATGCCGCGATGCCGGGCATGCTGCCTGTCATCAACGAGGAGTGCGTCCGCCAGGCGGTGCTCACCGGCCTCGGGCTGAATGCGAAGATCAACCTGCGCTCGGTGTTCGACCGCAAGAACTATTTCTATCCGGACTCGCCGCAGGGCTACCAGATCAGCCAATACAAGTCGCCGATCGTGGGCGAGGGCGAGGTGTCGCTCGAGCTCGACGGCGGCCGCAGCGTCACCATCGGGATCGAGCGGCTGCATTTGGAACAGGACGCCGGCAAGCTGCTGCACGATCAGTCGCCGACGATGTCCTATGTCGACCTCAACCGGTGCGGCGTCGCGCTGATGGAGATCGTCTCCAAGCCCGACATCCGCGATGCCGAGCAGGCCAAGGCCTACGTCACCAAGCTGCGCTCGATCCTGCGCTACCTCGGCACCTGCGACGGCGACATGGAGAAGGGCAACCTGCGCGCCGACGTCAACGTCTCGGTGCGCCGCTACGGCGAGACCGCATTCGGCACCCGTTGTGAAATCAAGAACATGAACTCGGTCAACTTCATCGGCCAGGCGATCGAGTACGAGGCGCGGCGTCAGATCGAGATCATCGAGGACGGCGGCACCATCGACCAGGAGACCCGGCTGTTCGATCCGAACAAGGGCGAGACCCGGTCGATGCGCTCCAAGGAAGAGGCGCACGACTACCGTTACTTCCCGGATCCCGATCTCCTGCCGCTCGAGTTCAGCCAGGCCTTCGTCGACGACCTCAAGGCGCAGCTGCCGGAACTGCCCGATCAGAAGCGGTCCCGTTTTATTACGGGCTTTGGCCTGTCGCCCTATGATGCGAGCGTGTTGGTCGCCGAGCGCGAGAGCGCGGAGTTCTACGAGACGGTGCTTTCAGGTCTTGCCGACAAGGCGCGCGACGGCAAGCTCGCGGCCAACTGGGTGATCAACGAGCTGTTCGGCCGGCTGAACAAGGAGAGCGTTGCGATCGCTGCCTCGCCGGTATCGGCACAGCAACTCGCCGCGATCGTCGATCTGATCGGCGAGGGAACGATTTCCGGCAAGATCGCCAAGGACTTGTTCGAGATCGTCTGGCAGGAAGGCGGCGATCCGCGCGCGCTCGTCGAGACGCGCGGTATGAAGCAGGTCACCGACCTCGGCGCGATCGAGAAGGTGGTCGACGACATCATCGCGGCCAATCCCGACAAGGTCGAGCAGGCCAAGGCGAAGCCGCAACTGGTCGGCTGGTTCGTCGGTCAAGTGATGAAGTCGTCGGGCGGCAAGGCGAACCCGCAAGCGGTCAACGACCTCCTGAAGTCGAAGCTCGGCATCTGACGAACAGGACAATGATGTTGTCCTTGGCGCATGATCCAACCGGATCATGCTCCCGCGCGATCACCTTTTGGCGTCGTCGCGCGCGCGTGAACGCGGCGTGATCCCAGCTCACAGCCTCCGTCGACGGTCGCACTGACGCCATCGCCGCCGAATCGGCGAAGCTGCGATTCGTTCGCGAAACCGGCTCGGACGACCTCAAACGAGGCAAAAGCCGTCTTTCCCACGAAAATTTTTTCGTTGCCAAAAATTACGACTCGGCGTCGGCGACGCGCCGCTTTTCGTCGTCGCTCGCGACTCAGCGCAATGACGATCGCGCGCCGATCGCTTCAATGCGAACTCATGGAAAGCCTGCAATACAAGGCATTTCCTGCAACGTTGACAAATGCCGATATCGGCCGCTGTTGCACTTCTTGCATCGTCGCGCGAATGCATCGTCGATTTGAACGGCGGCGCGCGCTGTGCGCACTGCCACCGCTGCGTCAACACTTCCTTAAGCGGGACACTGTTTTTTTCAGTCTGTTGGTGTATTCGGGAAGTAGTGCATATCGATTCCCGAGTGCACGCAGCGAAGTAGAGCCATCTCACATACTGGAGGGCAACATGGCTAAGAAGGCAAAGAAGGCGAAGAAGGCGAAGAAGGCCAAGAGCGCAGTGAAGAAGACTGCGAAGAAGACCCGCAAGGTCGCCAAGAAGAAGTAAGCCTCTCGCCTTGAGAGGATTGCCGGCGGCTTGACGCCGGCACGTCGCGAGAGCCAGCGGACGGACTGCTGAGAGGCACATCCCACCCCAAGGCTCTGGCTGACGAAAGAGGGTGTCGGCGAGACATCAGGTCAAACGGCTGGATCGAATTTCGGAGAGGGCGACCTTCCCAAAACCGATCCGGCAGAAGAAACAGAGATTTCTTCGTTCGGTGCGGAGCCCGCTTGGTTCCGCAATTTCACCGGCGAGAATGCCGAGCTGAAATCTGGTCCTGACGTGTTCGCCGACCCCCTCGTTCCGGCGGCCCGCGCAGTCCGCGCCCGGCAGCCACTTTCCCACATCCCAGTTCTGGATCGACGTTGGGCCTGACGGCCTCGCGTTGCTTTTGTGTGCGCGCCGTCCGTGGATCGTCCGACGGGTCTCGCACCCCTCCGTCAATTTCGAGACCGATCACCGGCGAGGGCCGGCCGATAGGCGCGGCCATTGTCCACGATGGTTATCGTTGTCCGAAGCACCAGGGTAAACCGGCGTTCACGAATGGAAGGAAGTGCCGGCGGCACAGGCACTTCTGCGATTCCGCGCAGCGCTCCCGGCGGCGCCGGTTTACATCCCGTTCATCGCGATACTTAAACCGCTCTTCAAATTTGATGGGCCATGATCATCCCAACAAGCCGGCAAACGGCGAGGGAATAGCAGGACGTTTGAACAGTGGACGGGGGCCGCGCTCGGGGGAGGGCGGCCAACAACAAAAAGGGGAATGACGACAATGTTTCAGGGGGTCATCGATCAGGAAAGCGCCGTCCCGGTTGCTGCGACCGCAATCCAGGACGTGCTGTTCGAGCGCGGCATGTATTGGGCGAGCGGCCGCTCCGGCGTGGTCAACCTCGTCGCGGCGCACAAATGGTTCAACCTGGCGGCGCTCAAGGGACGTACCGACGCGATCGCGCACCGCCGCGAAGTCGCCGAGCAGATGTCCGACGTCGAGATCGCGGCTGCCCAGCGCGAAGCCCGCGCCTGGATGACGACGCATTAGGTTTCGTTTGGCGCGGTTTCTTCGCGCGAGCCGGTAATCGCTTCGTTCGAAAACGCTCCAGCTCAGCAGCTATCGAGCCGGGAGCCTCGGCTCCCTCGCTCCATCTAGAGCCAGTATCGAGCGGCATAGATCATGGTCATCACCGCTCCGGCCACAATGACGAACTGGCGGACGACGGGCGCGGGAAGAACCCGGATCAGGTGACCTCCTGCATAGCCGCCGGCCATCGCGCCGAGCAGCATCGCCAACGTCTCCGGCCAACGCACCGCTCCCTCTACGATGAAGATCAGTGTAGCCGCGAGCGACACGCAGGTCGCGAGCAGGTTCTTCAATGCCTTGATCGCCCTGATGTCGTTGGGCTCAGTGACCGACAGCACTGCGGTCAGGATGACGCCGAGCCCGGCGCCGAAGAACCCTCCATAGACACATGCCAGTCCCAGCACGGCAGCGCTCGCGCGGGTCGAGGGCAGGGTCGCGGTCTTCTGCTGCCCGATGGTCCAGCTCTGGATCTGCGGCGCGAAGGCAAACAACAGCGTCGCGAAGCCGATCAGGGCCGGTCCCGGCAGCACGAACAAGTGTTCGGGAAGCAGCAGCAGGACGCCGGCGCCGATTGCGCCGCCGAGCGTCGAGACGAGGACGAAGCTGATCGTGCGCCGTGTCGGCGGCGGCAGCTTGCCGCGATCGGCGAGCGCTGCGATCAGGTGCCCCGGCGAGATCGCCACCGCATTCGACGCGTTGGCGATGACGGCGGGCAGGCCCGCCGCGAGCATCGCCGGAAACGTGATCAGCGTCGCGCCGCCCGCCAGGGCATTGACGATGCCTCCCGCGATACCGGCGGCGAGCAGCAGAAGGCTTGTCTGGATATCCATGCGTCACCCAATTCGAGGGTGAGCAGGCTAGCGGGCGGAGCCGCAGTCCGTCTGGAACGCCTGTGACGTCGTCTCAGTCGCGCCAATAGACGCCCGGCGTCGTGCCAAAGGTGCGGCGGAACAGCCGGGTGAGGTGACTCTGGTCGGAGAAGCCCGCATCGGCCGCAACGGCAGCGATCGGCTCGCCCGCGCGCTGCAGCTGCCGCGCAAGGTTGAGCCGGGCGAGCAGGCGGAACGCATGCGGCGCGACGCCGAGCTCGCGCCTCACCATGCGGCTGAACCCTTCGCGGCTTCGTCCCAAGCTTGCGGCAACTGCGCCGATCGGCGCGAGGCTCTCCGTCAGGGCGGCGCCGAGCTTGGACCGGCCGGTGCGCCCGGTCGAAGGAGACGGCGCGCGCGACAGGATGTCGCCCGCGATCTCGAGGATGCGCTCGGGCGAGATCTCGTCGACGCGCTGCCAGCGAGCCCTGAAGCTGACGACCCGGAGCGACGAGCAGGCGCGGCTCGCCGGAACATAGGCGTTCAGGCAAACCGTTTCCTCGTCCGGCGTCGGCATCGGCGCATGCAGCATGCCGGCTGGGATCAGCGCTGCATGGCCGGCAGGCACGGTGATGGTTTCGCCATCGATGCGAAAGCTGCGCGACCCGGACAGCACCAGCACGAGCTGGTGTTCGTCATGGAAGTGCGGCCTGAGGCCGAGCGAGCCGGCACCGCGCCACGATGCCAGCTCGACGATGTCGTCACGGTCGGCTCGCCGATAAGTCCAGGCATTGGTCATGGCGAAGCGTAGCACTGACGTCACCGACCGTCATGAGGCGTCATGGCCGCGCGACCGAGGCGATCGGCGAGGCCGTTCGCATCGTCGCGACAGCAATCAGGGCCGCGACGAGGTTGGCGGCTGCGCTGATCGCCACCGGGATGACGTAGCTGTGGCTGACATCGTAGGCGAAGCCGGCGGCGCTCGGACCGAGCAGTGTGCCGAACGCGACGCTGGTGTAGAGGATGCCGATGATGCCGCCGACATTGCGGCCGCCGAAATGGTCGGTGACGACAGCGGGCAGGATCGCGACCCAGCCGCCATAGAACACGCCGAACAGCAGCGCGAAGACTGCGAGCGACCAGAAGCTGCCGGCAATCGCCCAGATCGCCAACGAGACCGCCATGCCGAGATACATCGCGATCAGGAATGCGTCGCGGCCGACGCGGTCGGCGATGCCGCCGAGGAAGAATCGGCCGGCGGTGCTGCCGACGCCGATCATCCCGAGCAGCAGCACGGCATGCGTCGGCGCCACCTGATGATCGACCGCAAACGGCACCAGATGCACGAAGGGCACGAACACCCCGAATGCGCTGATCAGGCAGGCCGCGTAGAGCCCGGCGAAGCGCGCGGTCCTGACCGCGCCGCGGATCGAGACGCCGTCGCGGAGCGGCGCGCTGGAGACTGCCTCCAGCGGATCGCCGTCCGGTCCGGTGCCATAGCGGCGCGGGTCGTCGGCGATCAGCAGCGATGCACCGATCCCGGCGACGACGGCAACGACGCCCAGCACCACGTAAGCATCGCGCCAGCCGAGGCTCGTGATCAGCCAGGTCGCGAGCGGCGGCATCACCAGCGTCCCGACGCCGATTCCGCTGACCGCGAGGCCCGACGCGAAACCACGCCGCCGCACGAACCAGCGTTGCACGGCGCCGAGCGTCGGGACGTAGGCGCAGCCGACGCCGGCGCCGATCCCGATGCTGTAGGCGGCATAGACCTGAAGGATGGTTTGCGCCTGTCCCGCCAGCACCATGCCGAGACCGACCAGCGCCATTCCAAGGCCAGCGAGCCTGCGTGCGCCCCAGCGATCGGCAAGCGGGCCGGAGACGATGCCGAGACCGAAATACAGGAAGCCCGCGAAGGAGAATACCAGCGAGACCGAGCCGCGCGAGGCGCCGAATTCGCGCTGCAAGGACTCGACAAAGGACGAGAAGGTGTAGGCGCTGCCGAAGCCGATGAAGGTCACGACGAAGGCGGCCGCGACGACAATCCAGCCGTAGAACGGCTTTGCTCTCTGATAACCGGCGTGCATGACGGTGTCCCTCATGTTCGTTCTCCCTGCGTCGCGCGGTCGCCGGCATTGGCTGGCGGATAGAGCAGCATCTGCGTGCAGCGAAACAGCGCGATGGTCTTGCCGGTCACCTCGCTCTTGATCTCCGCGTCCCACACCTGGGTCGTTCGGCCGGCATGAACGAGGCGCGCCTCGCAGCTCACGCCGCCTTCGCGCGCAGCGCCGATGAAATTTGTCTTCAGTTCGCCGGTGGCGAAGCCGATGGCGCCGTCCGGCAAGGAGGCGAGACAGCCGAACCCGCATGCGGTGTCCGCCAGGGTGACGATGCTTGCGCCATGCAACAGCCCGTGCGGCGAGAAGTGTTTTGCGGCGATCTCGAAGCGGCCGCTGATGTGGCCGCGTCGGGCTTCGAGCCATTGAAAGTCCAGCAGGCCGGGCAGGCTGCCGGCTTGCGATGCGTTGATGCGATCGACAAGTTGGCTGGGATGGCCGTCCGCGCCGACCTCGTGCAGAGCGAGTCTATTTGGGGCCTCAATCATGTCTTGGTTCCATCAGTCCTGGCTTCAGCAAGGAGCTGAAAGCCGCCCGCGGACGTCGAAAATGAAGATTAGATGATCTAATCTTATTGGTTCGGCTTTCTCTGCGTTGACGCGGCTTCCAGCATTAATGTAGGCTGATAAAGCGCCGCGATAGCCGGATTGGCAAACCAGATTTGCTGCGCCATAAAGATTAGAAAATCTAAATCATGGAGAACAGGCTTCCGCCCCTGAACGCGCTCAAGGCGTTCGAATCCGCCGCCCGCCATCTCTCGGTGAAGCTCGCGGCCGAGGAGCTGTACGTGACGCCGGGTGCGGTCAGCCAGATGCTCAAGACGCTGGAGGCCCATCTGGGCGTCAAGCTGTTCGAGCGGGTGCCGCGCGGCATCTATCTCACCGACGCCGGACGCGACTATTTGCCGTCGATCCGCAATGCATTCCGCCAGATCGCGGAGGCGTCGCGCCGCGTCGCTGCATCTGTTGACGTCGGCACGCTGACGGTCAGCGTCACGCCGTTCTTTGCGTCGGCCTGGCTGGTGCCGCGCATGGCGTCGTTTCAGAACGCGCATCCGGAGATCGATCTGCAGATCGTCACCAGCAACACGCTGGTCGATTTCTCGCGCAGCGGCATCGACGTCGCGGTGCGCCATGGCCTTGGCCGTTATCCGGGGCTGCGCAGCGACCGCGTCGTCACGGTCGAGATGGTGGCGGTCGCAGCGCCTTCGCTGGTCGCGCGTCTCGGGCGGCCGGCATCTCCCGGCGAACTCGCGGGCTGGCCGCAGGTGCATGATGCCGATCGCAAGGGATGGAGCCTGTGGTTTCAGGCCAACGGCATCGCGGAGGTTCGCGCGCCGCGTGGACCCTCGTTCGACGACAGCGGCCTGCTGCTGAAGGCCGTGCTGACCGGGCAGGGCGCGGGCCTGCTGCCGGCGGCGATGGTCGCGCGCGAGATCGAGAACGGCGAGCTGATCCAGCTGCTCGAGACCGCGCATCTGGAGGAGTTCGCGTATTATCTCGTCTGTCCTGACAACAGGCAGGGGCTTCCGAAAATCGCAGCGTTCAGGGAGTGGATTCTGGGTCCAGTGGCACAGTCAGCGGCTGCGGAGCGCTAAAGCTGGATGAGTTTTGATTGAATCGGCTTGGCGATCTCGGTTCACCTCTCCCCATCGGGGAGAGGTCGGATTGCGAAGCAATCCGGGTGAGGGCTCTTGCTCTCCCGATAGACCGTAACGCCTCACCCGATTTGCTGCGCAAATCGACCTCTCCCAAGGGAGAGGTGAACTTCCGACGCCGTTCCAGCTCAACCTTTTCTCATCATGTCCTGGCGATCTCGCACGACCGTCTATCGGTAGAACGCGCTGGGCGTCGCGCCAAAATGCTTGCGGAACATCGCGGTGAAGGCGCTCTGGCTGGCATAGCCGGCATCGAGCGCGACATCGACCACCCGCGCGCCGCGCGCAAGCCGTTCGAGCGCGAACAGCAGGCGTGCCTGCTGACGCCACTCGCCGAACGTCATGCCGGTTTCCCTGGCGAACAGGCGGTGGATCGTCTTCGACGTCAGCTTCAGGCGCCGCGCCCACTGCGCGGCGGTCGAGGCATCGTCCGGGCGGGCCAGCAGTGTCGCGCAGATCCGTGCGAGCCGCTGGTCGCGCGGCATCGGCAGATGCAGCGGCAGCACGTCGACTTCGCGCAGCTGGTCGAGCAGCACGTGCATCAGACGCTCGTCTGAGGTCCCGGGCACATAGTCGAGCGGGACGCGCATCGCGGCGACGAACAATTCGCGCAGCAAGGGTGAGACCGTGAACACGCAGCTGGTCCGCGGCAGATCGGGCGCCGCGGCGGCATCGACGAACACGGTGCGGATCTTGACCGCGCCGCACATGCGGACCTCGTGCGCGAGATCGGCGACCAGCCACACCGCGCGATTGGGCGGCACCACCCAGGTACCCTCGGCGCAACGCACGATCATCACGCCTTCGATCGCATAGAGCAGTTGCCCGCGCGGATGCGCATGCAGGCCGGTCGACGCGCCGCTCGGATAGTCGATCTCCATCGCCGCCATCGGTCGCGCCGTGGCGTGATAGTCGAGGTGCCGTGTGATCAGCTCGTCCAACACGTCTTAATCTGCATGTCCCAATCTCGCTAGGTGAGGTCATTCTAGCGTGAGACGGACGCTGGCGCGACAGGTAGTTGCTGGTGCTCCTTCACCAACGCGCTGCCAAATCATGCTCAAGCAGAAAGTCGCACTTCTCTATCCCTTCGTTGCCATCGTGCTGTGGGCCGGCAACGTCATCGTCTCCCGTCTCTCGGCGCACACGATCGGTCCGCAGGCGATCACCTTCTATCGCCTGCTGGTCGCGGTCCTCTTGATGTCGCCGTTCGTGGCGCGCGCCGCCTGGCGCAATCGCCGCGCGATCTGGCCGCATCTCGGGCCGCTCGCGATCCTCGGCTTCCTTGCGATGTGCCTGTTCCAGAGCCTGTCGTATCTCGCGGCGGAGACCACGACGGCGACCAACATGGCTGTCTTCACCGCGCTGACGCCGCTATTGACCGTCGCGCTGAGTGCCGCGTTGCTCGGCGAGCAGCCGACGCTTGGCATGATCTGCGGTGCGCCGCTGTCGTTTGCGGGCCTTGTCTATCTCGTCAGCGGCGGCGAATTGTCGTCGCTGCTGCACAACGGCGTGCATGCGGGCGACGCCTTGATGCTGCTGGCCGCGATCGTCTATGCGCTGTACGGCGTGCTGTTGAAGCGCTGGAATCTGCCGATCACCGGATGGCAGTCGACCTACATGCAGGCGCTGTGCGCGCTGGCGGTGATGTTTCCCGCATACCTCGCGACGCCGGCGCCGCTGCGCCAGGTCAACGCTGAAACGTGGCCCCTGATCGTCTATGCCGGCGCGCTGGCTTCGGTGGTGCTGCCGTTCCTCTGGATCCGCGGTGTCGCCCAGCTCGGCCCGAACCGCTGCGCGATCTTCATGAACCTGCTGCCGGTGCTCACCGCCGCGGCCGCGATCGTGATGCTGGGTGAGCCGGTCAGGTCATTCCACGTCATCGGCGGCGGCCTTGCGCTGCTCGGTGTCGCCTGCGCGCAGGCGTTTCCCCGACCGCTGAACACCGCGCGCGAGGCTCGATAGGCCGTCGTGCCCTGCTGATCTCATGGTTTTGATCACACGTGAAAGGCCAGGCCAGAATAGAGCGTTGCGGCCCGCGATCACTTGTTCGCTGAAACGGAGTGATCGCCATGCGCGCTGCCTTACGAATGTCGCTACGTATTTCCCTGGCCTTGACGCTACCCCTCGTGATCCTGTGCGGTGCGGCCGCCGACGCCGCAACTGCGCATCACCGGCGCGTGCGACAGCATCTCATCCTCCGTCCAACTGAACCGGTCGTCGCTCCGGACCGTTACGTGTATCCAGGCTTCGGGCCGATCCCGCCGGGCGAGAACAGGAATCTCGATCCATCGACCCGCGGCAGCGGCTGACGTCGGTCAGCGCTGCTTGCAGCCGGCCCCTTTGTTTCCATGACTCAGGTACTGATTTCAGCACGGCTGGCGGAGACGGAGGGATCCCTTCTCCGTCGAGCCGGACGTTGGTCAAGGGGATCGGCTATGCTGCGTCGGTGACCAGCCTGTGCTGAGATCTCTCGGTGACACGCTTCTCGAGCGTGGCGATGGTTCCCTTGAGATTGGCGTACCGCTCATTGAGCGACCTTGCCAGGATCGGGTACCTGGCGTCCGACCGGTCACGAATCCCCGCGCGCGCTTCTTCGGTCGCGATGTCGGCTTCGATCTGCTGGCAGACCAGGACAAGATCGGACAGCATCTTGCTGACCGTCGACTCTCGTCCGTCGCGTCCGCGAGCTGTCTCAAAACGATGGTGCATGTTCATGTGCGTGCTCCGAATGTCTGAGTTCGGCACACCGAGAGCCGCCGGCGCCGAACTATTCACGGATGCATCGCAAATAGCCTGCCAGTCGCGGGTCCGTAACAATACGGTCGGGGCGGTCTGGCGCGGGGGCCACCGGGTGGCGACAGCCTGCCGGGTCTCGCGAAACTAGTCTTTCCGCCACGCCGGAATGCAGGCGCTGAGCGTGACGCGCTGGTAGTCGCGGGCGGCATCCTGATCGCCGGCTTGTTCAGCAAACCTGACCGCGGCCTCCATGTCTTGAGCGGCGGACGCGCTGTCGCAGAACAGGCTGTGAATTTCAGCCCGGTATCGATAGGCCCTGTAGTTCATCGGGTTGTACGAAAGCGCCAGATTGTAGTTGTTTTGCTCCTCGGTGGCGACCCGGCGCGCTTCATCCGACTGGCTGTTGAAGTTGGTGAGGCGATTGAGCGACTGGAGTGAGCCGAGCTCCAAATAACGCAGAGACATCGCGCCAAGACTTGCAGGAAGTGCGTCGCCCAACGAAGAAGGTTGTTCCGCCGCGGTGTTCGCGCGTTCGATTTCGATCTTTTTGTACTTTATGGCGTTGTCGTAGTCCCGCAAGCTCTGGAACGTGCTCGATATCTCGCCGTTGATCGGCGCAAGATAGGCGGTCGAGAGCCGTCGATCGCTCAGCAGGTTCAGGCATGCCCGTATCTTTGCCTGCGCAGGCAAGACATCGCGACATTCCTTGTCAACCACACGCCACTCGTCCCGCGAATGCACCGTCGGCGGCGTCTGCGCAGCCGGCAGAACGAGAACCAGTGCGAAGCAGATCGCTGACCTGAGACCGCGGCTTGAGCCATCCATCCTGGTTCTTCGCCTTCAGCCCGATCTCGCTAGCCGGCGGATTCTTCGTGCGGGCTTCCTGGTCATTTGATGCCAAATAATCCTGCCGAGGGGAAGCCTGCCGCTTCCATGTCGGCCCTCGCGCGCGCCCGTTGAGTTCGCCGCGGCTACACCAGACGGACTCAAAGATGAGGCCGTTCGAGACTGGGAAAAGACCGAACGGCCCCAGCCGGCCCGTAGGACCAAAAATGGAAGAAATGGGTCGGCGCTCCAGCTATGGAGCTGCCGGGCACATGGTTTCACCAGCCAATTGACGTTGCGAGCATACGCAGTGCCTGCGCAACGAGCGACGTCGCCTGAACGAATGAGGCCGCTTGCTATGAGCGCGCAGGGTCAGCTTGACGACAGGTCGTCAAGACAAACGCCGTCTTGCTGCATTGCCACTCGCTGCCAAGCGCAGCGCTCGAGACCGGCCGCGGCGCAGCAACGATCGCCAGCGCAGCAACCATGCCGGCCAGCGAAGTTGCGATGACGAGCCTGCCTGCTTTGGATGCGAAGCGCTGCCGTAACAGGAGGCCCAAGTCGGCGGAGCGACGAAGCTGGGCGTTACGCAAAACCTGGTCGAGATCCTGGAATTGAATGCCATCGTCGTGCTGCATGGCCTTACCCCGGAAATGTTCAGGTGAAGAAAACAATGCAGCGAGGTTGGGCGCGGTTTGTTTCGCGCTCGCTTCGAGGTGCCGGGAATGATGTTTCGTTCACGTGGAGGTGACTGCCGGTTCACACCGGGCAGGCCGAAGCCCGAATGTCTCCGCGGAGAGACCTGGGGACCATCGTTGGGCAGCCGGTCGTGGGGCTGGCGGAGAGGGAGGGATTCGAACCCTCGATACAGCTTGAGACCGTATGACGCTTTAGCAAAGCGTTGCCTTCAGCCACTCGGCCACCTCTCCAATGGCGCCGATATGCCCGAGTGGGCGCTGAGCCGCAAGCGGCAGATTCAGATTGCGACAAGGTCATTTGGTGGCACCTCAGCCGCCGGCCGCCCCGAAGCGGGCGCGGAGCCTCTATATAGCGCACCGATTTGGAGGTGCGGACTCGGGCGGTCGTACGAAATATAAGTTATAACAATAGGTTAGGATTGTTTCTCGTGAGCCTGACGGCCGCCCGTCGCAAGGCTGTTGAAAACCGCCTTGCGAGGGTTCACTCCGCGCTGGTGCCGCGGTGCAGGTCGGCCTCGATCTGCAGTCTGGTGCCGCCGCCGAAGCGGGCGCGGTAGACTTGCAGGTTCTCCATGATGCGCTGGACGTAGTTCCGCGTCTCCGAGAACGGAATCAGCTCGACCCAGTCGACCGCGTCGACCTTGGGATCGCGCGGGTCGCCGTAGCGCTCGATCCACTTCTTCACGCTGCCGCGGCCGGCATTGTAGGCGGCGAAGGTCAGGATGTAGGAGCCGCGATAGTCCTCGAGCAGGCCGCCGAGTTCGGCCGCGCCAAGCATCGCATTGTAGACCGGATCGGTCTTCATCCGGTTGAGGTCGAAACCGATGCCGGCCCGCTTGCAGACATAGCGTCCGGCGTCCGGCGTCACCTGCATCAGACCATAGGCCTGCGCCGGCGACACCACCGCCGGATTGAACGCGCTCTCCTGGCGCGCGATCGCGTAGACGACGCTCTGTTCGACCTCCGGCCCGACCTGGCGGAACGACGGGATGCCGTTCACCGGATAGGCATAGTGATCGAACGGCAGTCCGCGGTTGAGGGCGGACTTGCCCATCAGCAGCATGCCGCGGGCATCGCCATGGCGTGCGGTGAGCTCGCCGAGGCCGGCCAGCGCTTCCGGATCGCCGTTGTCGCCCATGTCGCCGAAGATCGGGATCGCAAGCTCGCGCGCGTCGATTTCGTAGAGCAGCCCGACCGCCCGCACGATCTCCAGCCGATCGGCACCGCGGCCGCGCGGCGCGCTGTTCAGCTCGATCTGCGGCAGGCCGAGTTTTGCGCGCGCGAGTTGGCCGTAATAGCTGGTGGATTGCTCGGCCGCGCGTGCATAGGCCGCGCGTGCCTCTTGGCCGCGGCCGGCGGCTTCCGCGGCGCGGCCCTGCCAATAGCCGGCACGCGCGAGCGCGGTCGGGTTGGCGCTGCCGACGCCAATCCGCGCGAAGTGCTGGGAGGCGAGGGCGGGATCGTTGAGGAAGCGCAGCGCGATCCAGCCCGAGGTGAATTCCTGCTCGGTCTTGTAGATGTCGCGGGCCGGCAGCGCTGCGTCGCGCGCGATCAGATAGGCGGTGCGAAACTCGTTGACGTCGATCATCTTGCGCGCCAGCAGGCGGCGCTCGACCCACCATTCGTCGGCATTGTAGAGCCGCGCGGCGTCCTTCGGCGCGCTCAGCATCAGCCGAGCGGCTTCGGCGAACTTCTCCTCGCGGCGGAGCAGCTGGATCTTGGCGAACAGATAGCCGGTGTCGCCGGACAGTTCGCTCGGCACGGCCTCGAGCAGCGCGCGCAGGTTCGAGCCCTTGCGGTTGGCTGCGATGCGCGCCTTGGCGAGCGCCAGGTAGCCGGAGCCAAGCCGCTTGGCCTCGCGGATGCCGGCAGCCTCGTTGTCGGTGCCGTAGAGCATGGTGTCCATGCGCGCCTTGTGGTCGGCGGCGGTCAGGAACGAGCCGAACATTTCGAGCGCGGTGGTTTCGGTCTCCTCGCTCATCCCGTCATTGCGCCAGGCCTCGCGGACCAGGCGCTCGGCATTGCCGCGGTCGCCGCGTCCGACCATCACCTTGGCGAGCGCGAGCCGGCCCTTGGCCGAGACCGGCGATTCATTCTGGAACCAGCCCCAGACCGCGGAGTCGTCGCGATGGTCGTCCCAGAGCGAGGCCTCGATGCGGCGGCGCAGGAAGGTCTGCGAGGGCCAGCTCGGATTGGCGTCGAGGAAGGCGCGGTAGCGTTCGACCGAAGCGCCATTGTCCTCGCTGCGCAGGATCAGCCATTCGGCAAGCTTGCGCGCGACCGGATCGGAGATCGAGGCTTCGGCCTCGGTTGCGTCAGAGGGCCTGCGCTTGCGCAACAGCTCGACGACGCTTGCGAGCGCTTCCTTGTCCGACTGCGAGGTCGACGATGTCGCTGCCACGGCCGCAGGCAGCACCGGCTTGCGCGCGATAGGCGCGGCATGCTGGCGAGTTGCCGGAACCAGTGCGGGGGCGGGCACCGACCTGCTCGAGACAGTACCCGTTGCCGCCGGCGAGGCGTGCTTTGACGTCGTGGACGTGGTGGTCCTCGGTTCGGTGGACTTCGGAGCTGTTGTCTTGTGCGCCTCAGGCTTGGGAGGGGCGGCCTTGGCTCCGTCTGTCTTGGCCGTGCCGAACTTGGAAGCGACCGGTTTGGATGCGACCGTCTTGGCAGCGTCGGTCTTGGCCGTGCTGTGCTTGGTGTCGCCGCTCTTGGCTTCGCTGCTCTTGGTCGCGGCTGGCTTGGAAGCCGCCGGCTTCGAAGTAGAGGTCTTGGGAGTGGCGCTCTTGGAAGCCGCAGTCTTCGGCGCGGCAGGCTTCGCTGCACTCGATTTGGAAGCCGTGTCCTGGGCCGCCGGCGTTGCGGTTGGAACATCTTCGGCGGCCCGGGCGTCGGGCGTGATGGCGGCAAGGCCGACAACGAGCGCCAGGCTCGTCGCCAGCGCCGTCGACCGCAATGTGCCTGCGCGAACGGAACAGATCACAGAAGTCCTCTGCGGCCCCGAATCATCTGGTCGTTTGGGCCATGGGTTCTTATTTGATTGAAAACGTAGACAAAATACTAAGAAGCCTGCCGGTGCGGCTGTTTGCGCCAGCACAACGGCAAAATCGCGGCTGGAAGCGGTTTCGCGCGCCGCAGATTACCGTTGGGAATAGGTACGGTACGGCCCTTTCGCCTGTCGGCCAGACCCGATATGAATTGCCTTTCATGGCGTTTCGCATCAACCGGGTGCCGGTTGCACGGACGTAAAGCACGACAACAACAAGGGTCCGTCGACCTAGCCTTTAGCCTGAAGCGTTTGGAGGAAGTCCATGGCAGCCAAGACAAAATTCCGGGGATCATTCACTGCCTTGGTGACGCCCTTCAAAAACGGCTCGGTCGATGAGGCGGCGTTCCGCGGCCTCGTGAACTGGCAGATCGACGAGGGGACGCACGGTCTGGTGCCGGTCGGCACGACAGGTGAGAGCCCGACGCTGAGCCATGACGAGCACAAGCGCGTGGTCGAGTGGTGCATCGAGGAGGCCAAGGGCCGGGTGCCCGTGATCGCCGGCGCCGGCTCGAATTCGACCAAGGAGGCAATCGAGCTCGCCGAGCACGCCGAGAAGGCGGGCGCCAATGCGGTGCTGATCGTGACCCCGTACTACAACAAGCCGACCCAGGAAGGCATGTATCAGCACTTCAAGGCGATCAACGATGCGATCGGCATTCCGATCATCATCTACAACATCCCGCCGCGCTCGGTGATCGACATGTCGGTCGACACCATGAAACGGCTGTTCGAGCTGAAGAACATCGCCGGCGTCAAGGACGCCACCGCCAGCATGGTGCGGGTCTCGCAGCAGCGCGCCGCGATGGGCGAGGACTTCAACCAGCTGTCCGGCGAGGACGCGACCATTATCGGCTACATGGCGCATGGCGGCCATGGCTGCATCTCGGTGACCTCGAACGTCGCGCCGCGGCTGTGCTCCGAGTTCCAGACCGCCTGGCAGAAGGGCGACGTCACCACCGCCCTGAAGATCCACGACAAGCTGATGCCGCTGCACACCAACCTGTTCATCGAGAGCAATCCGGCGCCGGTGAAGTATGCGATGTCGCTGCTCGGCAAGCTCGACGAGAAGCTGCGCCTGCCGATGGTGCCGGTCGCTGAATCCACCCGCCAGGCCGTCCGCAGCGCCATGGTGCACGCCGGCCTGATCAACTGAGCCGGGACCGTGCCGCCGTGAACCATGCCGTGCGCAATGTCGAAGAGAAGGGGATGGGCATGCTGAAGGAATTCCGCGAATTTGCCATGAAGGGCAATGTCGTCGACCTCGCCGTCGCCGTCATCATCGGTGCAGCCTTCGGCGCGATCGTCACCTCGCTGGTCGGCGACATCATCATGCCGATCATCGGCGCGATCACGGGCGGTCTCGACTTCTCCAATTATTTCACCGGGCTTTCCAAGGCGGTCAACGCAACCAACCTGGCCGACGCCAAGAAGCAGGGCGCGGTGCTGGCCTGGGGCAACTTCCTGACGCTGACGCTGAACTTCCTGATCATCGCTTTCGTCCTGTTCATGGTCGTCCGATTCATGAACCAGTTCAAGCGCAAGGATGAGGCCAAGTCCGCCGAGCCGCCCAAGCCGTCCGACGAAGTCGTGCTGCTGACGGAAATCCGCGATCTCCTCAAGAAGGGCTAAAGTGGCCGAGAAGAACGAACGCCCGATCAAGGTTGTCGCCGAAAACCGAAAGGCCCGCTTCAACTACGCAATCGAGGACACCATCGAGGCCGGCATTTCGCTGACCGGCACCGAGGTGAAGTCAATCCGCAGCGGCAAGAGCACGATCGCGGAATCCTATGCGGATTCCAAGAACGGCGAGCTGTGGCTGATCAACGCGAACATCCCGGAATATCTGCAGGCCAACCGCTTCAACCACGAGCCGAAGCGGCCGCGAAAACTGCTGCTGCATCGCAAGCAGATCAACAAGCTGCTCGGCGCGGTCGACCGCGAGGGCATGACGCTCATTCCGCTGAAGCTGTACTTCAACGAGCGCGGCCGTGCCAAACTGCTGCTCGCGGTCGCCAAGGGCAAGAAGCTGCACGACAAGCGCGAGACCGTGAAGAAGCGCGACTGGGGCCGCGAGAAGGGCCGCCTGATGCGGGCGCGGGGATAGCGCGCCGTCATTGCAATGACGACGGATGGAGATGGACCGATGAGCCAAGGCAGCTTCACCGACGTCGACTGGAGCAAGATCCCGGCGCCCACCGATGATGGCGGCGCGGCGCACCTGGCCGGCATGGCGATCCCGCCGGTGACCTTGCGGGCCACCAACGACACGTCCGTGACGCTGTCGGCGCTCAAGGGCCGCACCGTGGTGTTTGCCTATCCGCGAACCGGCGAGCCCGGCAAGATCGGGCTGGTCGACGATTGGGACATGATCCCCGGCGCCCGCGGCTGTACGCCGCAGACCTGCGCCTTCCGCGACCTGTTCGCCGAGCTGAAGGCGGCCGGCGCCGCCCAGGTGTTCGGGCTGTCGACGCAAAGCAATGCCTATCAGACCGAGATGGCCTCGCGCCTGCACCTGCCGTTCCCGGTGCTGTCGGACGAAGCGCTGGAACTGACGCACACGCTGAGATTGCCGACGATGTCGGTGGCGGGCCTGACGCTGATCAAGCGGCTTGCCCTGATCATCGACGATGCGCGCATCACGCAGGTGTTCTATCCGGTGTTTCCGCCTGACCGGAACGCGGGCGATGTGCTGGAATGGCTGAAGGACAATCCGCGCAAGGACTAGCTAGCGCAGCCGTCGCAGCTGGCGCTGCCAAAATATCGAAAACAACCCCATGCAAAGGAGCCGGGGGCGGCCGGCGTTCGACCAAGCAACTTGACATGTCGGGCAATTCGGGGGTATTTTTCTATTATTCAGAAATAGCGTGCGGATGTCCTGGAGCTTTTGCGGGCTTCGGATAGCGGTTCGCAAAGCGGATACCGGAAAGGGCGCTAGCCGAGATCCTTCCGCACCGTCGCGAAGACCTTGCGAAACATGTCGGTCGTCAGCACACCCGTGTTCGTGTTGTAGCGCGAGCAATGGTAGCTGTCGTAGAGCTTGTACTTGCCGACGCTATGCACGGCGCCATGCACAAACGGCGCCGCGGCCAGACGAACACCCAATGCCTTCAGGGTCGATTCGTGGGCGATGCGCCCGAGCAGCACGATGGCCCGCACCTTCGGCATCGCAGCAATGGTGGCGCTGAGGAACTGCCGGCAGGTGTTGATCTCGGCCGGCAGCGGCTTGTTCTGCGGCGGCACGCAGCGCACCGCGTTGCTGATCCGGCTGTCGACCAGCGTCATGCCGTCGTCCGGCCGCGCCTGGTAGACGCCGCTGGCAAAGCCATATTCGAGCAGCGTGGCGTAGAGCAGGTCGCCGGCGTAGTCGCCAGTGAAGGGGCGGCCGGTGCGGTTGGCGCCCTGCATGCCCGGCGCGAGCCCGACGATCAGTAGCCGTGCATTCGGATCACCGAAGGATTCCACCGGCGAGTTGAACCAGTCCGGGTGGAGTGCGCGCGCCTGTGCGCGAAAGTCGGCCAGCCTGACGCAGAGCTGACAGTTGCTGTCGGGGCGCGTGGGGGCGGCGACGAGGTTACTCGTCGAAATCGTCATCGGCTCCCCGTGGGGCCATGGTGGTCGCGCGCTGCAGGAACTGCGGGGAGTGGTGGCGCGGTTCGCGAGGTTCGCGCGGGGCCGGACGTTCGGATGGATCGCGGCCAAGCTTGGATTGCAGCTCGACGAGGTCGGTGAAGACGTCGGCCTGGCGGCGCAGCTCGTCGGCGATCATCGGCGGCTGGCTGGCAATGGTGGAGATGACGGTGACGCGAACGCCGCGGCGCTGCACGGCCTCGACCAGCGAGCGGAAGTCGCCATCGCCGGAAAACAGAATCATCTGGTCGATATGCTCGGCGAGTTCCATGGCATCGACCGCGAGCTCGATGTCCATGTTGCCCTTCACCTTGCGGCGGCCGCTGGCGTCGATGAATTCCTTGGTCGCCTTGGTGACGACGGTGTAGCCGTTGTAGTCGAGCCAATCGATCAGCGGGCGGATCGACGAATATTCCTGATCCTCGATGATCGCCGTGTAGTAGAACGCGCGAAGCAGCGTGCCGCGACTCTGGAACTCCTTCAGGAGGCGCTTGTAGTCGATGTCGAAGCCCAGCGTCTTTGCGGTGGCGTAAAGATTGGCTCCGTCGATGAAGAGCGCGATCTTGTTGGAAACAGGTGACGACATCAAAGTGTTCTCGCGTGGTTGTTAGTGTTCTTAGCGCGGCGGTAATCAACCGCGCGCAATTTCCGGCGTTGCTGCCTAAAGTTCGGTGAATCTTTCCCCACGACAGTCACCACCGCAATTATGGTGAGGCGAGGGCAAAAAGCCTAGACCTTTGACATTGCAATGAAGAGATTTACTTGTCTGGGACGGCAACCTAGCCATGTCGTCAGACGCTCCGGCCCTTCTGGCCCCGGCAGACCGGGTTATCAGAGCCTGTCGGGAAGGCAAATCACAAATTTTGCCTTGCGAAATCGGGGCTAGCCCTATAACTAACCCTCATAACCTACATGTTCGGTCCCTTTTACCACGGAGCGCCTCGAGATGGCTCGCGTCACCGTCGAAGATTGCATTGATAAGGTCGACAATCGCTTCGACCTCGTCCTGTTGGCTGCGCATCGCGCCCGGATGATCTCGTCGGGATCGCAACTCACGGTTGATCGCGACAACGACAAGAATCCGGTCGTGTCGCTGCGCGAGATCGCCGATTCGACGATCTCGCCCGAAGACCTGAAGGAGGAACTGGTACACTCCCTGCAGAAGTTCGTCGAGGTGGACGAGCCCGAGCCGGACACTGTGCCGCTGATCGGTTCCGCCGGTGCCAGCGTCGACGCCGACGACACCGAGGTCGCGGTCGAACGCATGACCGAGGAAGAGCTGCTCAAGGGTCTCGAGGGCCTCGCGCCCCCGGAAGAGCAGCCCGAGGAAGACGAGTAAGCTCGTCCTTCAGCTCCCGGTTTCGAACGGATTTGAAAAAGGCCCGGACATTGCTCCGGGCCTTTGCTTTTGTTGACAATTTTGCTGTTACGGTGCGTCCTATGCGGGCGCGGGAAATTGAATGGTTCCAGGGCCCGTGCGGGGTGCAGCTTCGTTCGAAAGCGCACTAGATTGAGGAAGAGGGACGTTAGGGTCCCGCGCGAGAGGCAGCGAGTTCATGGCGTATCGACGCCGCAGTTCCATCCAGATGCAGGCTGCAACCGAAACGGTCGCGGTGGCGCCGGCGTCGTCCGCGGCGGAGAGGCCGGCGAGGCCGCGGACCCGCATGATGCGACAATATGACCTTGTCGAACGCGTCCGATCCTATAACCCCGACACCAACGAGGATCTGCTCAACCGCGCCTATGTCTATGCCATGAAGGCGCACGGCACGCAGATGCGTGCCTCCGGCGATCCCTATTTCTCGCATCCGCTCGAAGTCGCCGCGATCCTCACCAACCTCAAGCTCGACGACGCCACGATCGTAGCGGCGCTGCTGCACGACACGATCGAGGACACCGAGGCGACGCGGGCCGAGATCGACCATGTGTTCGGCCACGAGATCGGCGCGCTGGTCGAAGGCCTGACCAAGCTGAAGCGGCTGGAACTGGTGTCGCGCGAGGCCAAGCAGGCCGAGAATTTGCGCAAGCTGCTGCTTGCGATCGCCGACGACGTCCGCGTGCTCTTGATCAAGCTCGCCGACCGCCTGCACAACATGCGGACCATGGAGTTCATGCCGCCGGCCTCGCGCCGCCGCATTGCCGAGGAGACGCTGGATATCTATGCGCCGCTGGCCGGCCGCATGGGTATGCAGGAGATGCGCGGGGAATTGGAGGACCTGTCCTTCTTCGTGCTCGATCCCGAGGCCTATGCGGTGGTCAAGCAGCGGCTCGATTCACTTGCCGAGCGCAACCGCAACCTGATCGGCGAGATCGAAACCCAGCTCTCCAAGAACCTGCAGAAGAACGGCATCACCGCGCGGGTGTTCGGCCGCCGCAAGCAGCCGTTTTCGATCTGGACCAAGATGGAGCGCAAGTCGGTCGGCTTCGAGCAGCTGTCTGACATCTACGGCTTCCGCGTCATCCTCGACGATGTCGGCGCCTGCTACCGCGCGCTCGGCATCGTCCACACCACCTGGCCGGTCGTGCCGGGCCGCTTCAAGGACTACATCTCGACGCCGAAGCAGAACGACTACCGGTCGATCCACACCACCGTGATCGGCCCGGGCAAGCAGCGCGTCGAGCTGCAGATCCGAACCGAGGAGATGAACCAGATCGCCGAGTTCGGTATCGCCGCGCATGCCTTCTACAAGGAGGGGGCAGGCTCGCCGCATGAGCGGCTGAAGCACGAGTCCAACGCCTTCGCCTGGCTGCGCCACACCATCGGCATCCTCTCGGAAAGCTCCAATCCGGAGGAGTTCCTCGAGCATACCAAGCTCGAGCTGTTCCACGACCAGGTGTTCTGCTTCACGCCGAAGGGCAAATTGATCGCGCTGCCGCGCAACGCCAACGTGATCGATTTCGCCTATGCCGTGCACACCGGCGTCGGCAACAGCGCGGTCGGCTGCAAGATCAACGGCAAGTTCGCGCCGCTGTCGTCCGAGCTGCAGAATGGCGACGAGGTCGAGGTCCTGACCTCGAAGGCACAGTCGGCGCCGCCGTCGGCCTGGGAGGCGCTCGCCCGCACCGGCAAGGCGCGCGCCGCGATCCGGCGCGCCACCCGCGATGCGGTCCGCGACCAGTATGCCGGTCTCGGCCGCCGTATCGTCGACCGCCTGTTTGCCCGCGCCAAGATCGAATATGCCGACGACAAGCTGAAGGGCGCGTTGCCGCGGCTCGCGCGGACCTCGATCGAGGAGGTGATGGCCTCGGTCGGGCGCGGCGAGATCAAGGCCTCCGACGTCGCGCGCGCGATGTATCCCGACTACAAGGAAGAGCGGCTGGTGCGCTACGGCGCCAAGAAGGGGCTCGCCGCCAAGCTGAAGACGCAGACCCCGCCGCATCCGGCGCGCGCAACCTCGGTGATCCCGGTGCGCGGCATCAATTCCGACCTGCCGGTGAAGTTCGCGCCGAACGGCGGCGCCGTGCCGGGCGACCGGATCGTCGGTATCGTCACGCCGGGCGAGGGGATCACGATCTACCCGATCCAGTCGCCGGCGCTGAAGGATTTCGAGGAGGAGCCGGAGCGCTGGCTCGACGTGCGCTGGGACATCGACGAGACCATGCCGCAGCGCTTCCCGGCGCGCATACTGGTCCACAATGTCAACGAGCCCGGCAGCCTCGCGCAGATCGCGACCGTGATCGCCGAGCACGACGGCAATATCGACAACATCCACATGTCGCGCCAATCGCCGGATTTCACGGAGCTGACCATCGATCTTGAGGTCTATGACCTCAAGCATCTCCTCGCTATCATCGCGCAGCTGCGCGCCAAGGCCGTTGTCGCAAAGGTCGAGCGCGTCAATGGGTAGGATGGATGCGCAGGGCATCGGCGAGCGCAAGCAACGCCGTCCTTCGAAGGGTTGCGCCCGCGCATGACAGGCTAGAATTGCAGGTTAGTGAAATGTCAAAGGCTGCTCCGCTCCGTCTTGGTATCAATGTCGATCACGTCGCGACCCTGCGCAATGCGCGGGGCGGCGCGCGGCCCGATCCGGTGCGGCTGGCGCTTGCCGCGATCGCGGCCGGCGCCGACGGCATCACCGCGCATCTGCGCGAGGATCGCCGCCACATCCGCGACGAGGACATGGCGCGCCTCAAGGCCGAGATCTCCAAGCCGCTGAATTTCGAAATGGCGGCGACCGACGACATGCTGCGGATCTCGCTCGCGACCAAGCCGCACGCGGTCTGCCTGGTGCCGGAACGGCGCCAGGAACTCACCACCGAAGGCGGCCTCGACGTAGTCGGCCAGCACAATGCGCTGGCGCCGTTCATCGCGCGGCTCAGCGACGCCGGCATCCGGGTCTCGCTGTTCATTGCCGCCGATCCCAGGCAGATCGAGATGGCCGCCAAGCTGAAGGCGCCCGTGATCGAGATCCACACCGGCGGCTGGTGCGATGCCGTGGTCGACGGCCACAAGGACAAGGCGGAGGCTGAATGGAAGCGCATCGTCGCCGGCGCGAGGCTCGCGCAGGCGGCAGGGCTCGAGGTCCATGCCGGCCACGGGCTCGACTATGAGACCGCGGAGACGATTTCCGCGCTGCCCGAAATCCGTGAGCTCAACATCGGCTATTTCATGATGGGCGAGGCGCTGTTCGTCGGCATCGCCGAGACGGTGCGCGAGATGCGTGCGGCGATGGACCGCGGCCGCGCCAAGGCGCAGGGTACGGCCGGCGCATGATCATCGGCATCGGCTCCGACCTGATCGACATCACCCGGATCGCGAAGGTGATCGAGCGGCACGGCGAGCGATTCCTCGATCGCATCTTCACCGACGCCGAACGCGCCAAGGCGCTGCGCCGCGCCAACAGCGAGAAGATGGTGGTCGCAACCTACGCCAAGCGCTTCGCCGCCAAGGAGGCCTGCTCCAAGGCGCTCGGCACCGGTATCCGGCGCGGGGTGTGGTGGAAGGACATGGGGGTCGTGAACCTGCCGGGAGGGCGGCCGTCGATGCAGCTGACCGGCGGCGCGCTGGCCCGGCTCCAGGAACTGACGCCCCAGGGCATGGAGGCGCAGATCGACCTGTCGATCACGGACGATTGGCCGCTGGCGCAGGCCTTCGTCATAATTTCGGCGGTTGCCCCGGCCAGATGAGCGCGCGGCGCCGGAATCTGCCAGAAAACTTCAGCAAACTAAAAAATCATTGACATTTCAATGAATTGCGAAGTTTTGAGGCGGCGATTGATTGCGCCCCTGCGAACAACCGTCTAAAACGCCGCAGGGTATATCGAGCGAGACGCGGATTTCGGGTTTACGCCGGAATTTGCCCTCAAGATCAGAATCAAGGCCATTTTCCTCACGCGGGGGCGAACGCCTCGCGTGGAGAGAACGTTCTGCCACCGCGTGGGCGTCAGGGCCTGCGGGAATTGGGAAAGCAATGAGCGCGACCACCGGGACCAAATCTGAGAGCGGCTTGGGCGAGACCATCCGCGTCGTCATCCATGCCCTTCTGATCGCGCTCGTCATCCGCACTTTCCTGTTCCAGCCGTTCAACATCCCCTCGGGGTCGATGAAGGCGACGCTGCTGGTCGGCGACTATCTGTTCGTCTCGAAATATTCGTACGGCTACAGCCACTATTCGATCCCGTTCTCGCCGAACATTTTCTCAGGCCGCATCTTCGGCTCGGAACCCAACCGCGGCGACATCGTGGTGTTTCGCCTGCCGCGGGATGACTCCACCGACTACATCAAGCGCGTCATCGGCCTGCCGGGTGACCGCATCGAGGTCCGCAATGGGCTGCTCTACATCAACGATGAGCCGATCAAGCGCGAGCGGCTGAGCGATTTCATCGGCGAGGATCCCTGCGGCTCGGCGGATGCCACCGCCCGGGTCAAGCGCTGGAAGGAAACGCTGCCGAACGGCGTCAGCTACGAGACGCTGGACTGCACCGACAACAGCTACATGGACAACACCATCGTCTACACCGTTCCGCCCGGGCATTTCTTCATGATGGGCGACAACCGCGACAACTCCACCGACAGCCGCTTCCTGTCGCAGGTCGGCTACGTGCCGTTCGAGAACATCATCGGGCGCGCCCAGATGATCTTCTTCTCGATCGCCGAGGGTGAGCAGGCCTGGATGGTCTGGCGCTGGCCGTTCGCGGTGCGGTGGAATCGCCTATTCTCCATCGTGCGATGAACGACGATACCGCAGCCATCAACGATCAAGCGCCGACCGGCGAGCCGAGCCAGACGCCTGCCGCCGAAAGCACAGCTGCGCCGAAGAAGCGGCGCAGCAAGGCTGCGAAGGCGGCTGAAGAGAAGGCGGCGATCGCCGGCACCGAGGCGCGTATCGGCTATACATTCTCGGATGCCGCGCTGCTGACCACCGCGTTCACCCACGTGTCCGCGCTGAAGCCCGCCACCCGCAACCGCGCCGACAGCTACCAGCGGCTGGAATTCCTCGGCGACCACGTGCTCGGGCTGATCGTGTCGGACATGCTGTTCCGGGCGTTCCCCAAGGCCGACGAGGGCGAATTGTCGAAGCGGCTCGCCGACCTCGTGCGCAAGGAGAGCTGCGCCGATGTCGCCAAATCGCTCGGGCTGCTCGAGGACATCAAGCTCGGCATGGTGAAGGCGGTCGAGGGCGCGCGGCTGCGCAAGTCCGTGCTCGGCGACATCTGCGAAGCGGTGATCGGGGCGATCTTCCTCGACGGCGGTTACGAGGCCGCGCGCCAGTTCGTCGAGCGCAACTGGACCGAGCGCATGCACAAGCTGCGTCGGCCGTTGCGCGATCCCAAGACCGTGTTGCAGGAATGGGCGCAGGGCAAGGGATTGCCGACGCCGGTCTATCGCGAGGTCGAACGCACCGGCCCGCACCATGATCCGCAATTCCGCGTTGCGGTTGACCTGCCGGGCCTCGCCTCCGCCGAGGGCCTCGGCGGCAACAAGCGCGCGGCAGAGAAGGCAGCAGCATCCGCGATGATCGAGCGTGAAGGCGTCGGTACCAATGACTGACGAAGCCAAAGGGCAAGGGGACGCGACGCGCTGTGGCTTCGTCGCGCTGATCGGCGCGCCCAATGTCGGCAAGTCGACGCTGGTCAACGCGCTGGTGGGCTCCAAGGTCACCATCGTGTCGCGCAAGGTGCAGACCACCCGCGCGCTGATCCGCGGCATCGTGATCGAGGGTAACGCGCAGATCATCCTGGTTGATACGCCCGGCATATTCGCGCCGCGGCGCCGGCTCGACCGCGCCATGGTGTCGACCGCCTGGAGCGGCGCCCATGATGCCGACCTCGTCTGTGTGCTGCTCGATGCCAAGTCTGGTATCGACGAGGAGGCCAACGCGATCCTGGCCAAGCTCGAGACCGTCGCGCATCCGAAGATCCTGGTGCTCAACAAGGTCGACCTGGTTCAGCGCGAGAAGCTGCTGGCGCTGGCGCAGGCCGCCAACGAGCGGATGCGCTTCGAGCACACCTTCATGATCTCGGCGCTGTCGGGTGACGGCGTCGACGATCTGCGCCAGGCGCTGGCGAAGATGGTGCCCGCCGGACCGTTCCTCTATCCCGAGGACCAGATGTCGGATGCGCCGATGCGGCATCTGGCGGCCGAGATCACCCGCGAGAAGATCTACAGCCATCTGCATCAGGAATTGCCGTACCAGTCGACGGTCGAGACCGACAGCTGGACCGATCGCAAGGACAAGTCGATCCGCATCGAGCAGACGATCTTTGTCGAGCGCGAGAGCCAGCGCAAGATCGTGCTCGGCAAGGGCGGCGCCACCATCAAGTCGATCGGTGCGCAGGCGCGCGCCGAGATCGCCGAGATCATGGGCGTGCCGGTGCATCTGTTCCTGTTCGTCAAGGTGCGCGAGAACTGGGGCGACGATCCCGACCGCTACAAGGAAATGGGACTGGATTTCCCCAAGGAATAAGAACCGGCGTCGCAATGAACGTGCCCAGAAACGTGCTGTGGTTTGAGGTGCTGCTCTATCTGTCGCTGACGCTCGACGCGTTGTCGGTGGCGTTCCAGGACCGCACGCCGACCGACGTGAGGACCGATCAGATGATCACGGGCGAGACGCTGACCGCCGGCTGCATGATCCTGTTGCTGGTGTATTTCGTCCGGCTGGCCGCGCAGCATCGCAAGAACTGGCCGCGCTGGGTGCTGGCCGCGATGCTGGTGATATCGGTGCTGTCATTGGTCCAGGTGATCGGCGACAGGGGCCTGGAGCTCGACAGCGCCATCGAGGTGGTGTCGTGCATCCTGACCACGGCCGGGCTGTATTACTCCTTCACCGGCGACGCACAGGGCTGGTTCAACGCGTAGCGCTGCCTAGGGCGGGTTAGCCACCGGGTCCGCGCGAAGCGCGGCCCGATGACAGGCTCCGGCGTAACCCGCCGCCGTAACTTCCTGGCGATATCGGCGGATTACGCTGCGCTAATCCGCCCTGCGATGATACGTTTCCGACCATGGAATGGACCGACGAAGGCATCGTGCTGGGCGTGCGGCGGCATGGCGAATCCTCCGCCATCGTCGAGCTGTTGACGCGCGAGCACGGCCGCCATCTCGGCCTCGTGCGCGGCGGCGCCAGCTCGCGGATGCGCCCGCTGCTGCAACCCGGTAACAGCGTCACCGCGGTGTGGCGGGCGCGGCTCGACGAGCATCTCGGCATGTACACGCTGGAGGGCACGCGGCTGCGCGCGGCGACGCTGCTCGCCTCGTCGCATGCGGTCTATGGCGTCACCCACCTGGCCGCGCTGGCACGGCTGCTGCCGGAGCGCGATCCGCATGACGACATCTACGAGATGCTGCAGGGGACGCTCGACGATTTCGACGACGCCGGAATTGCCGCCGTGCACCTGATCCGGTTTGAATTGGCGATGCTGACCGAGCTCGGCTTCGGGCTCGACCTCGAGAACTGCGCAGCCACCGGGGAGACCACCGACCTGATCTACGTGTCGCCGAAATCCGGCGGCGCCGTGTCCCGGGCCGCGGGCGAGCCGTGGCGCGACCGGCTGTTGCCGTTGCCGGCCTTCCTGCGCGAAGGCGAGGGCGGCGCCAACAGCTGGTCGGACCAGGACCTGCGCGACGGCTTTGCGATCACCGGCCTGTTCCTGCTCCGTCACGTGCTGGAGCCCCGCGGTCAGGGCCATTCCGACGCCCGCGACGGGTTCATCAACGCCGTAACGAAGCGGCGGAGCCGAACGGCGGTTCCGTAAGGCCGATTCGGGACCTAAATTCCCGCTGATTCGTGGCTTGCCCGATTCAGCGCAAAAGTTTAACGCCTCCCCATGGGAAAGCGACAGACCCCGCCGGAAAAGCCGGCCGAAATTCACGAGGTGCCGCTGCGAGACGCGCTCGAGGAGCGCTATCTCGCCTATGCGCTCTCGACCATCATGCATCGTGCGCTGCCGGACGCCCGCGACGGGCTGAAGCCGGTGCACCGGCGCATTCTCTACGGCATGGACCTGCTCGGGCTCGACCCGCGCGCGGCATTCAAGAAGTCCGCCAAGATCGTCGGCGACGTGATGGGCTCGTTCCATCCGCACGGCGACCAGGCGATCTATGACGCCATGGTGCGCCTGGCGCAGGATTTCTCCTCGCGCTACCCGCTGGTCGACGGCCAGGGCAATTTCGGCAATATCGACGGCGATAATCCGGCCGCCTACCGCTACACCGAAGCGCGCATGACCGAGGTCGCGCGGCTGCTGCTCGACGGCATCGACGAGGACGGCGTCGAGTTTCGCCTGAATTACGACGGCCAGTCGAAAGAGCCGGTCGTGCTGCCGGGCGGCTTCCCGAACCTGCTCGCCAACGGTGCCCAGGGCATCGCGGTCGGCATGGCGACCTCGATCCCGCCGCACAACGCGGCCGAGCTCTGCGACGCCGCGCTGCATCTGATCGAGAAGCCTGACGCCAAGTCGAAGGCGCTGCTGAAATGGGTCAAGGGCCCCGACTTCCCGACCGGCGGCATCGTCGTCGATTCCAAGGAAGCGATCATCGAGGCCTACACCACGGGCCGCGGCTCGTTCCGCACCCGTTCGCGCTGGACCCAGGAGGAGGGCGCGCGCGGCACCTGGGTGGTCGTCGTCACCGAGATTCCGTGGCTGGTGCAGAAGTCGCGGATCGTCGAGAAGATCGCCGAACTGATCAACGAGAAGAAGCTGCCGCTGGTCGCCGACGTCCGCGACGAGTCGGCCGAGGATGTGCGGCTCGTGATCGAGCCGAAATCGCGCACCGTCGATCCGGCGCTGATGATGGAGTCGCTGTTCCGGCTGACCGAGCTGGAAAGCAAGATCTCGCTGAACCTCAACGTGCTGATCAAGGGCCGGATCCCGAAGGTGGTCGGCCTTGCCGAGTGCCTGCGCGAATGGCTCGACCATCTGCGCGACGTGCTGGTCCGCCGGTCCAACTTCCGCAAGACGCAGATCGAGCACCGGCTGGAAGTGCTGGGCGGCCACCTCGTCGCCTATCTGAACCTCGACAAGGTGATCAAGATCATCCGCACCGAGGACGAGCCGAAGCCGGTCCTGATCAAGACCTTCAACCTCACCGAGATCCAGGCCGAGGCCATCCTCAACATGCGGCTGCGCAATTTGCGTCGCCTGGAGGAGATGGAGATCCGCACCGAGGACAAGGATCTTCGCAAGGAGCTGAAGGGCATCGAGGGCCTGCTCAGATCCGAGACCGAGCAATGGGCCAAGGTCGGCGAGCAGGTGCGCAAGGTCCGCGATATCTTCGGACCCAAGACGCCGCTCGGCAAGCGCCGCACCACCTTCGCCGATGCGCCCGAGCATGACCTCGCCGCGATCGAGGAAGCGCTGGTCGAGCGCGAGCCGTGCACCGTCTTGATCTCGGAGAAGGGCTGGGTGCGGACGCTGAAGGGCCACGTCGAGGATCTCTCGGGGCTCGCCTTCAAGACCGACGACAAGCTCGAGCACTCGTTCTTTGCCGAGACCACCTCCAAGCTGCTGCTGTTCGCCACCAACGGCAAGTTCTACTCGCTCGACGTGGCAAAACTGCCGGGCGGCCGCGGCCATGGCGAGCCGATCCGCATGTTCATCGACCTCGAGCAGGACGCGGCGATCATCTCGCTGTTCGTCAACAAGGGCGAGCGCAAGTTCCTGATCGCGAGCAGCGAGGGGCAGGGCTTCATCGTCAAGGAAGAGGACTGCGTCGGCAACACCCGCAAGGGCAAGCAGGTGCTCAATGTCGAGATGCCGAACGAGGCCCGCGCCATCACGACCGTCAACGGCGACACCGTCGCCGTGATCGGCACCAACCACAAGATGGTGCTGTTCGGTCTCGACCAGGTGCCGGAGATGGCGCGCGGCCGCGGCGTGCGGCTGCAGAAATACTCCAGCGCGTCGCTGTCGGATGTTGCGGTGTTCGACTCAAAGACCGGCCTGACCTGGAAGGATTCCGCCGGCCGCGAGCACAGCATGACCATGAAGGAACTGGCCGACTGGCGCGGCAACCGCGCCGATGCCGGCCGGCTCGCCCATGGGCTGCCGAAGTCGAACAAGTTCAGTCGCGGCGTGGAGTGAGTCAGTTTGTAGCCCGGATGGAGCCAACGGGTCGCGCGAACGCGCGCCCGATGACAGGCTTCGCGAAATACGGGGCCGCTGTCGTGTTTGGCAATAGCCCCCGGATTGCGCTTCGCTCCATCCGGGCTACGTCACAGCCCTTCGCGGTGTGATAGTATCCACATTTCACCGCGCTATAACCGTCGCCAACGATCACGGGCGACGGTTGCCATGGCGCACAATCACGACCACGACCATGACCACGGCGGTCATTCTCACGGGCACTCGCACGGCGGACACTCCCACGCCGGGCATTCCCATGCCGGACACAGCCACGCGCCCGCCAGCTTCGGCACGGCCTTTGCGGTCGGCGCATCGCTGAACACCGCCTTCGTCGTCGCTGAGCTGATCTTCGGCTACTCCGCCAACTCGCTGGCGCTGGTCTCCGACGCCGTTCACAATCTCTCCGACGTCATCGCGCTGCTGCTGGCCTGGGGCGGGGCGTGGCTCGGCGGCAGGCGCCCGACCGACACCCACACCTATGGCTACCGCCGTGCCTCGATCCTGGCGGCGCTGTTCAACGCCGGGCTGCTGTTGATCGCGGTCGGCGGCATCGCGGTCGAGGCGATCAACCGCTTCCGCGAGCCTGCGGAGGTCGCAAGCTGGACCGTGGTCTGGGTCGCGGCGCTCGGCATCCTGATCAATGGCGGCACTGCGCTCTTGTTCATGCGCGGCCGCGACAGCGACCTCAACGTCCGCGGCGCCTATCTGCACATGGCGGCGGATGCCGGCGTCTCGTTCGGCGTCGTGATCGCCGCGCTGCTGATCATGGCGACCGGCTGGCAATGGCTCGATCCGGCGATCAGCCTCGCCATCGCCGTGGTCGTGCTGCTGAGCGGCTGGGAGCTTGCCCGCGACAGCGTCAACCTCGCGCTCGACGCGGTGCCGAGGGGGATCGAGCTCAAGCTAGTGAGGGACTATCTCGCCGCGCTCGAGGGCGTCACCGAGGTGCATGACCTGCACATCTGGGCGATGAGCACCAGCGAGACCGCGTTGACCGCGCATCTGGTGCGGCCTGGCGGACATGACGATATCTTCCTGCATCGCGTCTGCGCCGAGCTTTCGGAGCGGTTCAGCATCCACCACGCGACGCTGCAGGTCGAGATCAGCAGCGAGACCTGCCGGCTGGCCCCGGCGGAAATGGTCTAGCCGGCGCCTCACGCACTCGCATTCAATTGATCGGTCGGGCCCATCTCCGCGTCTTCCACGATCGGCGGCAAGACGGCACATTGCGACCGCGCGCGTTGAAATAACGGGCTCGATCGGTGGAGGGCAATGTGAGGAAGGCAATCGGTCTTGCAGTGTTGCTCTGGGTCGTGGGCGCGGCGCCGCAGGCAGACGCCCAGCCGGCGAAATCAGGCGTCGAGCGGCTCTACGTCCTCAATTGCGGCGAGGGCGTTGCCGGCGACATTTCGCGCTGGTCGCCCGGCGTCAACGAAGGCAAGTCGATGGACTTCGTCGACAATTGCTATCTGATCAAGCACGCGCAGGGCTGGTTCCTGTGGGACACCGGCATTCCCGACGCGGTGGCTGCGATGCCGAACGGCCTTGCGCCTGCCGATCCCAAGGCGATCACGTGGCGGCGGCCGAAGACGCTCGCCGCGCAGCTCGACCAGCTCGGCGTGAAGCCGTCGGACATCAAGGCGTTGGCCGTCTCGCACACCCATCCCGATCACATCGGCAATGTCGAGCTGTTCCCGGCCGCGATGCTCTATGTGCAGAAGGCGGAGTACGAATGGCCGGGCGTCAACAACGGGCCGCGCTTCAAGCCCGAGCATCCCGTCACCAAGCTCGAGGGCGACCGCGACGTGTTCGGCGACGGCAGCATCACCATCCTGTCGACGCCGGGCCATACGCCCGGCCACCAGTCGCTGCTGGTGAAGCTGCCGAAGACTGGCGCGGTCGTACTGACCGGCGACGCCGTTCACTTCAAGGACAACTGGGACAATCGACGCGTACCGAGCTTGAACGCCAGCAAGGAGCAGACGCTGGCCTCGATGCAGAAGATCGCCGACACTCTGGCGAAAGAGAAGGCGCAGCTCTGGATCAACCACGACAAGGCGCAGCGCGAAGGGCTGAAAATGTCGCCGGAGTTCTATGACTGAGCCGCCTCGGCGGCACTCGCCTTCGACCAGTCTCGAAAAATCTGCGCGGTCTCTTCGTCCATCGGAAAGAAGCTCTCGATCCGCAGCTCCTGCAGCGTGACGTCCTGCGGCGTCCCCAGCGTTGCAATTGTCGTGAACAGCTGCAGGCGGACGTCGCCCTTGCGGAACAGCATCGGCAGCACCGGCCCGGACGCAGGCCCCGCGGGCGGCGCGGCCAACGCCGCCTCGACCCCGTCATAGGCCAGCAGGCGCTTGAGCAAATCAGCCGTTGCGGTGGTGCCGTCGCTGGCGGCATCGGCCTCGACGCTGCGGACGAAGTAGCCGGCGACCTCGGTCCAGTTGGTGAGATAGGGCCGCAGTACGCCGGGCGCGACCAGTGCGTCGGCGAGATTGACCGCGGTGCCCGATACCAGCGGCCCGACCAGGAATTCCACCAGCCTCACCGCGCCGGCATTGGCCAGCAGCAGATTCCAGTGCCGGTCGACCACGACCGCCGGCAACGGCTCCTGCTGCGCCAATATGAAATCGAGGGCGTAACGGACCTGCGCGAGCTCGGGCGCGGCGAGGTCGGTTTGCCGCCACACCGGTGCAAAGCCCGCCGCGACCAATAGCGCGTTCCGTTGACGCAGCGGCACGTCGAGCGCCGCGGCAAGCCGGATCACCATGTCGCGGCTCGGCGCCGCGCGGCCGAGCTCGAGGAAGCTCAGATGGCGCTGCGAGATATCCGCGCGCCCGGCGAGCTCGAGTTGCGAATGGCCCTTGCGCTGCCGCCACCAGCGCAGGCTGGCTGCAAAATCGCGCTGTGACATGAGTACCTGTCAGGTAGTTGCCGAAACGATCTCGCCGGGCAAGATGCCACAAGCGGGCACGAAACGCATGGGGAGCAGGATGGGCGAGTGGATCGGCGTCGCGATTGCGCTGCTCTCGAGCTGCCTCGGCGGCACCGCTGCGGCGATCACGCGTTACCTCGCGGGCAGTGCCGACCCGATCACGCTTGCGATCCTGCGCTGGGCGATCGGTTTCCTCTGCGTGCTTCCCGTTGCGGTCTTGCTCGGGGCGAAGTGGCCGCGGCGCGAGGATTGGCCGGCGGTTGCGGCGCTCGGCATCGCCTTCTTCGGCGTGTTCTTCGTGCTCTATAATCTCGCGATGTCCTACACGACGGCGGCGCGCGCCAGCCTCGCGCTGGCGACGTTACCGCTGTCCACCATGGTGGTTGGTGCCGTGCTCGGCATCGAGCCGCTGACGATGCGCAAATCGGCCGGGGTCTCGATTGCGGTGCTCGGCGTCGCCGCCGCGCTCGCATCCGGGCTGTCGGCGGCGCCAGCGGGCGCGTGGCGCGGCGAGCTGATCATGGCCGCCGCGGTGCTCTGCATGGCGTTCTACAACGTGCTGTCGCGACCATTCATCCGCCGCTCCAGCGCGCTCGGCTTCCTTGCCGTCGGCATGGGGGCGGGAGCGGCTGTGCTGGTGGCGGTCGGGGCGTTCACCGGCAGCATGGCGACGCTGCGCGATTTCGGCGCGTCGCAATGGATCGCCGGGCTCTATCTCGGAATAGCCGGCGGTGCGCTGGCCTTCATCCTGTGGGTCCTGGCGCTCGAGCGGGCCTCACCGACCCGTGTCGCCAACACCATGACGGTCAATCCGATCGCGGCCGGGCTTTTGGCGAAGCAGCTGGTCCGCGAGCCGATCACGGCCAATCTGGTGGTCGGCCTGATTGCGGTCTGCGCCGGAATCTGGATCGCGACGTCGGAGACCAAGCCGCCCTGATCAGCCGTGCGGGGTGGACGGCGCGGTCACCGGCGGGGCGGGAACATGTTTCGGCTTCAGCGTGCCGGCATAGAACGAAAGGGCGTAGACCAGGATGATGCCAGCCAGATAGACCCCATAGGATTGCGGCGGGGTGATCGCCCATTTCATAAGGCGTCGGATCGGATTTTGCGGGCCGGCATTGTTGTCCATGCGCTCCTTGTGCGCGAAGCCAGGGGCAAAGGGAAGTGGAAACGCCGGCTCCGGCGGTGCTGTTCCCTGTGAAATGATGCGGCCGGGCGGCCTTGCAATGCCGCATTGGCGTCCGCATCTGTCACGCGGCAACCAGCCCTTCCTCCCGCACCAATTGCTCGGCATAATCCAACGTATGGAACTGACGCCCCGTTTGCGCCTCATGAATTGGTTGGTCCGCCAGGGTCTGACGGGCCTGCCGGAAAACGACCTGCTGCGCGGCTTCTGCGAGCGCTGCCGGGCCGCCGGCATGCCGCTGTCGCGGGCCATCGTCTTCATCGACACCCTGCATCCGATCTTCGAGGGGCGTGGCTTCCGCTGGAATGATGGCGAGAGCAACGAGTCCGACATCTTCGAATACGGTTCGACCAGCACCGGCGAGGCCAACCAGAACTGGCGGCGGTCGGCGTTCCATCACATGCTCGAAAACGGCCATGACGAGATGGTGATCGATCTCGCCGAGAGCCATGATTTTTCGATGATCGGCGAGCTTGCCGAGAAGGGCCACAAGCATTTCGCTGCCTTCGTGCACCGCTTCGGCGAGGCCGGCACGATCGGTGAGATGGACTGTTTCTATTCCTACTACACGACGCGCCATTCGGATGGGTTCGGCGATAATCATATGGCAGCGTTGCGCGATCTGGTGCCGGTGCTCGGGCTTGCGATCAAGTCGGCGGCCCAGGTCGAGATCGCCCGCACGCTCGGCCGGGTCTATCTCGGCCGCGAGACGGCGGAGCAGGTGCTGCGCGGGCGCATGCAGCGCGGCATCACCGAGAAGATCAAGGCCGTGCTGTGGTACTCCGACGTGCGCGGCTCGACGGCGATCAGCGAGCGCATCGGTCCGGACGAGATCATTCCGTTCCTCAACGATTACGCGCAGGCCTCGATCGACGCGATCCATGATGCCGGCGGCGAGGTGCTGAAGCTGATCGGCGACGGCGTGCTGGCGATGTTCACCGGCGAAAACCTGGCGGGGGCCAAGCGCGCGGCGCTGCGGGCCGAGCACAAATTCCGCGGCAACATGGATGCGTTGAACGAGCGCCGCGCCGCCGATGGACAGCCGACGACCACAGCCTATGTCGGCCTTCATGTCGGTGAAGTGTTTTACGGCAATATCGGCAGCGAGGACCGGCTGGACTTCACGGTGGTCGGGCCCGCCGTCAACGAGGTCAGCCGGATCGCCTCGATGTGCGCTTCGGTCGACCGGGAATTGCTGACCTCGACCGACTTCCGCACCGGGCTCGACGCCGCCGGCCGCAACTATCTGGTTTCAACCGGCCGCTTCGTGCTGCGCGGCATCAGCCATGCGCAGGATCTCTACACGCTGGATCCGGCCGTTGCCGCCGACGAAGTCGTCGGCGGCAAATACGAGCGCTATCTGGCGAGCTAGCCGGGCTCTCTCCCCGTCATTGCGAGCGAAGCGAAGCAATCCATTTCACCGCTTGCGGAGACGTGGATTGCTTCGTCGCTATCGCTCCTCGCAATGACGAACGCTAGCAGCGCACCGGCTCGCCGACCATGTCGGGCTGCCGGGTCAGCGATACCGCAGGCGACAGCAGGATCACCAGCGCCTGGGCGGCGAAGATCGCGGCCGCGAGATAGAGGCAGGCTTCGGCGCCGTAGAGGCCGCCGACGATCGCACCGAGCGCGGAGCCGAGCGGGCGGGCACCGTAGCTCATGATGTTGATCGCCGAGACGCGGCCGAGCAGCGAGGGCGGCGTCACCGACTGGCGCAGCGTGGTGGTCGAGATCACCCACAGGATCGGGCCGACGCCGAGCAGGAAGAAGCCGAGGCCCGCGAGCAGCGGCGTTGCAATCCAGGTCGTCAGCGCCATCACCAGCGAGGCGACGAGGCCGGTGACCGGGCCGAGCCCGATCACGGTGCCGAACGCCAGCCGCTTCATCACCCGGGTTGCGAACAGCGCGCCGACCACCATGCCGACCCCGTACATCGCAAGCGTGGCGCCGACACCGGTGGCGCTGAGCCCGAGATGGCGCACCGCATAGGGCACGAACACGGCGAGCAGCAGGAAGGATGCGGTGTTGAAGATGAACTGGGTGATGAACACAGGCCGCAGCAGGGCGTGATGCATCACGAAGGCCGCGCCTTCCTTGATGTCCTGTAACGGATGACGCCGCGGGGCGGGCGCACGCGCCGGCTCGTAGAGGCCGGCGAGCAGCACCACCGCGATCGCCGACAGGGCCGCGGCGAAGCCGAATGCGGGCGCGGCACCGACCCAGCCGACCAGCACACCGCCGAGCGCGGGACCGCTGGCGAAAGCGACGGTGCGGGCGAGTTCGATGCGGGCGTTCGCTGCCGGGAGTTGCTGCGATGTCACCAGCGAGGGGACCAGCGCCGGCGCAGCGACGCTGTAGGCAACCGTGCCGCAGACCGCGATGAAGCCGAGCAGAGCAAGCAGCGGCAAGGTCATCGCGCCGAGCCAGAGCAACAGCAGGATCGCGGCAAGGGCCGCCGCGCGCAGCGCCTCGGAGCCGGCCATCACCCAGCGCCGCGACACGCGGTCGGCGAGCAGGCCGGCGGGAATCGCAAACAGGATGAAGGGCAGCGTCAGCGCGGTCTGCAACAGGCCGGTCTGGCCTTCGCCGACGCCGAGCACCAGCACGGCGACGATGGGTGCGGCCGCAAGCGCGATCTGTTCGGCCGATTGCGCGGCGAGGTTGGACCAGGCCAGGCGATTGAAGGTGCTTGGCAGGCGAGGCGTATCGGCGGACATGGCAGAATCCTTATCAATTCGACTGCCTTTAGTGTGTGATTGGAAGCCGTCCGATCCCACCCGTTTCCCGACAACGTCAAAAAGAAGGGCCCGCCGGAGAGGCGGGCCGTTCTTGCGATGTTCAGAGCCGGACTAGGCCCTTGAGCTTTGGGATCACAGGAGAGTCGGCCCGTGATCGCGCCGGTGCTGTGCTACGACCTCGGGCCAAGCGTCGCGTGGCCGGATCCCGATATGGTGGTCGGCGGCGTTGCCGTGCTGTCGACGGACGGAGCCGGTACGTCCGCTTGCGTGGCACGCAGAGCACTCAATAGGTTGGTCATGGCGTCGGGGCCTGCGGGGAATCCCGCCTCGGCGAGGATCTTGTCGATCATCGGCTTGAACGCCGAGACCGACAGCAACTGCGCGGCGAGCCCGTCGCCGAGCCCGAGACCGCCATTGCCATTGGCATGGCCGTTGGCGCCGCCGCGGCCGAGCATGCTGCCGGTGTCGAAGATCCGGATGTCCGAGATCTTCTCGATCGGCTTCACCGCCTCGGCGAGTGCGCTCGGGATCACGTTGATCCGCGCCAGGTTGAGATCGTAGTCGATCATCTCGGCGCTCAACTTGTTGCGCGCCTCCGCCTTCATCGTCGCGACCTCGGCTTCGGCCTGGCCGAGCGCCTTGACGCCGGCCGCGCGGGTGGTCGCGGCCGCCGCGTCGGCCTTGGCGAGCACGTTGGTGGCTTCCGCCTTGTTGGCGGCGGCCTGGCGTTCCGCCTCGGCCATGACCGTGATCGGCATCGCGTCGGTCTCGGCCGCCTTGCGCGCCGCGATCACGTTGATGATCTTGTCACGCTCGGCGATTTCGGTGGCGCGGGCGGTGGTGACCTTTTCCTCCGCGGCGATCGCAACCGCACGCGCGGTCTCGGCGATGGTCTGGGCTTCCGACTGCTCCTTGCTCTTGGCCGCGACCGCGATCGCGCTCTCCTGGGCGACGATCTGAAGGTCGCGCTCCATCTCGGTGTTGCGGCGCTTGACTGCGAGATCGGCCTCGATCTTGCGGGTATCGCGGGCCTGGTTGGCCTCGGTCTGCTTGTTGGCGACCGCAAGCTCCTGCTGGATGCGGTATTCGGCCTCGTTCTGCAACGCGGTCTGCTCGACCTGCGCGGTCTGCGCGCGCATCGCCGCGGTCTTGTTGGCGATATCGCGCTGCTGAGCGAGCTCGGCCTCGCGCTTGGTGCTTTCGATCGTCAGCGTGGTCTGCCGCGCCACCAGATCCTGCTGGGCGATATTGACCTCGGTGGTGCGGACGATCTGGTTGCGCTCCTGTTCACGCTCCTTGGTGATCTTGGTCAGCGTGGTCAGGCCGTGCGCGTCGAAGAAATTGCTCGGATTGAAGTGCTTGATGTCGCTCTGGTCGAGCCGCGTCAGCGACACCGACTCGAGCTCAAGACCGTTGTTCTGGATGTCGGCGCCGACCGCATCCTGCACCGCCTTGACGAAGGTCGCGCGCTGCTCCTGCAATTCCTCGAGGTTCATGGTCGCAGCGACCGAGCGCAGGCCGTCGACGAATTTTGCTTCCACCAGCTCGCGCAGCTCGGCGGCGTCGTTGGTGCGGTTGCCGAGCGTCTGCGCGGCGAGCGCGATCGAGGAGGAGTCGGGTTTGACCCGCAGATAGAACTCGGCGCCGATGTCGACGCGCATGCGGTCCTTGGTGATCAGCGAGTCCGGACCGCCGCGCGCGACCTCGAGCCGGAGCGTCTTCAGGTTCACCGCGGCGGTGGAGTGGAAGATCGGCAGCACCAGCGAGCCGCCGTCGAGCACCACTTTCTGGCCGCCGAGGCCGGTGCGGACGTAGGCCTCATCGCGCGTCGAGCGCTTATAAAGCTTTGCGAAGAGAAGGCCGATGACGAGAATGGCAAGGACGCCAATAACGACGGGTATAGCAAGTTCCCACATGTGTTATGCCCTGTTGGAAGAGTGTTGTTGTTCGACGAGGTCGGCTGGAGCGGCGATCGCGATGAAGCTTTTGGCGTCGCGATCGACCAGCAACACGCTGGCGCCGACCGGCAATGCCTCGGACTCTGCGCTGGCACGCGCCGACACGGTGTGCCAGTTTCCGAAGACATCCTTGAGACGAACCCGGCCGGGCAGGCCCTGATCGAGCGGGCCGACCGACACGGTTGCGACCTTGCCGACAAAGTCGCTGTCGTTGACCGCATAGCTCTCGTCGCGCGGAATGATGCGGGCGAGGCCGCGGCTGCTGTTTCTGATTACGGGAATGCTGCCCGCGGCAGCAACCACCGCGGCAATGGAAACCGGAATGGCGGTGCCTGCGGCATGCGCCAGTCCCTGAAGCAGAAAGCCTCCGATCGAGAAGATGCCAAGTATCAGGATGATCAGGATCAGGAGGGGAAGCCGCCCGGCGTTGATCCAGAGAAACAGGCCACTAAGAGCATTGTGGCTCTCGGCCTCGACCGCGAACTCCTTGCCGATGAGCTCGCTGATCGAAAGTCCGACCATGGTGGTCAGCAGCTCGATACCGCCAAGTGCCACCATGATCGCAGCCGCGACCGCAAAGGGCCGTACGTCGGGGGCGAGCAGGATGTCGCCAACTGCACTCATTTTTCTGACTTGATCCTTTCAAGCCGCGCCGCGATTTCCTTTTCGCGGTGCAGGCGATCGAGTTCGTCAAGCTCCCTGTCGCCGAGCACGCTGGAAGCGGGAACACCGGTGACCCGGGCGATCGCCGCCATGGCGCGTTCAGCACTCAATGTATTGGTCGTCGATGGGCCCCGGCTGGTTTCGTCCTTGGCCTCGCGGATCAGACTTTGTTCGAGATCGGCCAATCGCGCTTCCGCCTCGCGGCGCGCACCGAGCATGGCTTGCAGCGCCTTGGTCTGTTCATCGATTTCGAGCTCGATGAAATCCATCGCGCGTTCCAGCGCGATCACCTGCGACTCCAGGTCAATTTGCCGCGCGACGCCGGCGCGCGCGAGATCCTCGCGACTTTCCGCAAGTGCGAGACGGATCTTCTCGTTGAGGCCAGCCGTCTCGGTATCCAGTTCTTCGCGGCGCCTCTTCAGACGGAATTCTTCGGCGCGCGACTTGCCGAGCGCATAGCGCGCTTCGTCGGCGCCGGCGTCGATCTCGCGGATCGCCTGCTTGACCAGCGCCACCTTGTTGTTGCCCTCGACATTGTCGATGGTCTGGCTCGCGATGGCGGCAAGAAGCCGGCCCATGCGCGCAAGGATGCCTTCGTGAAGCATGGTCTTCTCCTCCGGTTGTGCTGATTTCGATTTGACGGCGATGTGGATTTCGTAGCCGCGTCCATCCGAGATCAAATGCGCCGGGAAGGGGCTTTCCCAGCCCGAGACATATCCCGGCACGTCGAACGGCACCAAGACGCGTCCGCTGACAGTGCTAATGGTCAGTGAAGTTGGACCCTTGATCGCAAACAACTTGTCGTCGAGCGGTATCCGGCGGACGGCGGCGCCTGCGATGTAATTGGCGCGATCGCGCAGGCCGAGCGTCACCAGCCGCGCGGGCAGGCCGGTCTCCTTGCGGATCCGCTCATAGGCCTGGGCGTGCAGCGAGACGAGGTTGGCGCCGACCGGCGCGACCTCGGCGAGGATCGCCATCATTCGGTCATAGGCCGCAAAGGTCGCCTCGATCGCCTCGATGCCCGACGGATCGGGCGCGAGGGCGTAGCGCAGCGTTGCGGTCGGCGTCTCGACAGGCAGCTTGATCATGCATCTAACGTAAAGCACTTCCTCAGTGCTTTACAAGCGGGGCAGGCAGTATCATTTTCGTGAGCCTAGATGCAGTTGCAAATGAGTTGCAATAACGGGAGAGATCAGCCATCCTGCCCGGTATGGATGCCCGAACCCCTCAAATGCCGTCCGTTTCCGTTCCCGACGCCATGCCAGACGGCTGGCGCGGCGATGCCGGACACGCGCGCAGCCTGCCCGAGGTGAATGCGACCGTCGCGGTGCCGAGCACAGGCGTGTGGTGGCGCCGGCTGCTGGCCTTCGCGGGCCCGGGCTATCTGGTCTCGGTCGGCTACATGGACCCCGGCAATTGGGCGACCGATCTCGCCGGCGGATCGAAGTTTGGCTACACGCTGCTGTCGGTCATCCTGCTCTCCAACCTGATGGCGATCCTGCTGCAGGCGCTGAGCGCACGGCTTGGCATCGCCACCGATCGCGACCTGGCGCAAGCCTGCCGCGCGACCTATTCGCGGCCGGTGAACTTGCTGCTGTGGCTCGCCTGCGAGGCCGCGATCATCGCCTGCGACCTCGCCGAGGTGATCGGGACCGCGATCGCGCTGAAGCTGCTGTTCGGCATTCCCCTGATCGGCGGCGCGCTGCTGGCGGCGCTCGACGCGTTCCTGCTGCTGCTCCTGATGAACCGCGGCTTCCGCTTCCTCGAGGCGTTCGTGATCGCGCTGTTGATCGTGATCGCGGTCTGCTTCGTGGTCCAGATCGCCGCCGCCGCGCCGCCGATTGCCGGCGTGCTCGGCGGCTTCATGCCGTCGCGCGAGATCGTCACCAATCCGGAGATGCTCTACATCGCGATCGGCATCATCGGCGCCACCGTGATGCCGCATAACCTCTATCTGCACTCCTCGATCGTGCAGACCCGCGCCTATCCGCGCACCGAGGCGGGCCGGCGCGACGCGATCAAATGGGCGACCACCGATTCCACCATCGCGCTGATGCTGGCGCTGTTCGTCAACGCCGCGATCCTGGTGCTGGCGGCCGCGACCTTCCACAAGAGCGGCCATTCCGATGTCGCCGAGATCGATCAGGCCTTCGAGCTGCTGTCGCCGCTGCTCGGCCTCGGCATTGCCTCCACGCTGTTTGCCGTGGCGCTGCTGGCATCCGGCCTCAACTCCACGGTGACGGCGACGCTGGCCGGCCAGATCGTGATGCAGGGCTTTCTCGACCTCAAGCTGCCCGACTGGCTGCAACGGCTGGTGACCCGCGGCATCGCGATCGTTCCGGTGATCGTGGTCGCGGCGCTCTATGGCGAGAGCGGCACCGCGCAGCTCTTGGTGTTCAGCCAGGTCGTGCTGTCGATGCAGCTGCCGTTCGCAGTGATCCCGCTGGTGCGCTTCGTGTCCGACAAGCGCAAGATGGGCGCGTTCGCGATCTCGATGCCGGTTGCGGTGGCGGCGTGGATCGTCGCCGGCCTGATCGTGATCCTGAACGTGAAGCTGTTGTTCGATACGCTGTTCGGGACCTAGCAGACGCTAGTCCTGCGGCTCGGCCAGCCCTTCGCCTGACGCGTCGACGCGCAGCCAGCCCGACGGCGCGAGCCGCTGCTGCGGCAGGAAGCGGCCCTTGTAGTCCATCTTCTTGGAGCCCTCGATCCAGTAGCCGAGATAGACGTAAGGAAGGCCTTGCCGGCGGGCGCGGGCGATGTGATCGAGGATCATGAAGGTGCCGAGCGAGCGGGCCTCCAGCCCCGGCTCGAAGAAGGAATAGACCATCGACAGCCCGTCGCTGAGCACGTCGGTCAGCGCCACCGCCATCAGCTCGTCGCCGCGGCCGGTGATGGCGCTGTCGGCATTGCGCTTGCGGTACTCGATGATCCGGGTCTCGACATGGCTGTCCTCGACCATCATCGCGTAGTCCAGCACGGTCATGTCGGCCATGCCGCCGTTGCGGTGGCGGCGGTCGAGATAGGCCCGGAACACCGAATATTGCTCTGAGGTCGGCACCGCGGTGCGCTGCTCGCCGATGATGTCGGCGTTGCGGGCCAGAACTTTACGGAAATTGCGGGAGGGACGGAATTCGTTGGCGATCACCCGGACCGAGACGCAGGCCCGGCACTGGTCGCAGGCCGGGCGGTAGGCGATCGACTGGCTGCGCCGGAAACCGCCATGGGTCAGCAAGTCGTTGAGATCGCCCGCTTTGTCGCCGACCAGGTGCGTGAAAACCTTCCGCTCGTGCCGGCCCGGCAGATAAGGGCAGGGTGAGGGCGCCGTCAGATAGAACTGGGGAGTATCACGCGAGTGCTGGGTCACGTCTGATCGTCGGGCTCCACAAACAATACAGGCAGCCGAGTTAGCATCGCCCCCCCGGAGGCTAACGGTCAATTGGTTTAGGCGGGCCTAATAGGAGGCCCGCGCGGCCGGAGATACCTGGGTCCGGACCGAGCTGTTGATAATGACGGTTCCGAGGATGATGTCATGCAGCAGCCGGCGGCGGCCGTTGAGCAGGCCGACCAGCAGCACCAGCGGCGACAGGAACGAGATCGTCACCCAGAACAGCACCGCGTGGGTGGCGCCGAGCACGAAATAGCCGCGCGCGCCGTACCAGGTGCGCAGTTCCAGATCCATCATGCGCATGCCTGGCGTGGCCGAATGCTGGCCGCCGATCGAGGCGCCGTAATAGACGATGGCCCAGACGATCGACGCCGGCGACACCAGCCAGAACAGCGCCCAGCCGAGGCCGAGCGTGACCAGGCCGAACACGGCAATGAAGATCACGGCGAGGATCACCGGCACCGACAGCACGAAGAGGTCGATCAGGAACGCAAACACCCGCCGCGTCAGCACCCCGCGGAACAGTTCCGGCTCTATCGATGGATCGAACGCATGCGGGGGAACGCCGCCGTCGTTACGCCAGGCTTCATTGCGCCAAGCACCACCGTCACTGCCGTAAGACATGACCAACCTCCGATGAAACTCCCGCGCAGGACATGGGAACAGGAGGGGCGCCTGCCAAGTCTGCGCGAACATTAACTAGCCGAAATATTCCGGCGATTCGGCGGCCAAAGCGGTCGCCCCCAGATGGCTTTCGCACCGCCCGCCCGCTACTGTCGGGCATCAGGCGAGGCGCTGCGGGCCGACAGCTGCATCGTTGCGCCGCCGGGCTGCAACGGGAGGTCGTATGAGCGCACAGCTGGACCTGCGCTGCCGCTGCGGGGCCGTGCGAGGCACGGTCAGCAATGCTGCGCCGCAGTCCGCCAACCGCGTGGTCTGCTATTGCGACGACTGCCAGGCGTTCATGCATCAGCTCGGCCGCGCCGATCTGCTCGATGCACATGGCGGCACCGACATCGTCCAGGTCGCGCCGTCCTCGCTCAGTTTCGTGCAGGGCCAGGACAAGATCGCGGGCGTGCGGCTGACGCCGAAGGGGCTGTTCCGCTGGCACACGACATGCTGCAACACGCCGGTCGGCAATACGCTGACGCCGTCGGTCCCGTTCGTCGGGATCGCGGTGCAGGCATTCGACGGCGGCGCGCCGCGTGCCGATGCAGCGTTCGGCAAGCCGGTCGGCGCGATCCTCGGCAAATATGCGGTCGGCGAGGCGCCGAAGGGCTCGACCGGATTGAACCTGGCGCTGATCGCGCGCGCCATCGGCAAGGTGCTTGGCTGGCGCCTGCGCGGAAAGGCGTGGCCGCATCCGTTCTTCAAGCGCGAGACCGGTGAGCCGATCTATCCGCTGACCGTGCTGTCGCAACAGCAGCGCGATGCACTGCGCCCGCTGTGTGGCCCGCATCCGGCGGTGCCGGCCGCGGGCCGGACCTAGCTCAAGTCTCCGCCTTGATCTTCTCGGCGGCCTTCGGCGCGAAATAGGTCAGGATGCCGTCGGCGCCGGCGCGCTTGAAGCCGACTAGGCTCTCCATCATCGCGCGCTCGCCGTCGATCCAGCCATTGGCGGCGGCGCCCGCGATCATCGCGTATTCGCCGGACACCTGGTACACGAAGGTCGGCATCGCGAAATGGTCCTTCACGCGGCGCACGATGTCGAGATAGGGCATGCCGGGCTTCACCATCACCATGTCGGCGCCCTCGGCGATGTCGAGCTCGACCTCGCGCAGCGCCTCGTCGGAATTGGCGCTGTCCATCTGATAGGTGCGCTTGTCGCCGGTCAGCGTCTTGGCCGAGCCGATCGCGTCGCGGAACGGGCCGTAGAACGCCGAGGCGTATTTCGCCGCATAGGACATGATCTGCACGTCGCCGAAACCGTTGTCGTCGAGTGCCTCGCGGATCGCGCCGATGCGGCCGTCCATCATGTCCGACGGCGCGATCACGTCGCAGCCGGCCTCGGCCTGGGTCAGTGCCTGCTTCACCAGCACCGCGACGGTCTCGTCGTTGAGGATCTTGCCATCCTCGATCAGCCCGTCATGGCCGTGGCTGGTGAAGGGATCGAGCGCGACGTCGCAGAGCACGCCGATATCGGGAAACTCCTTCTTGATAGCGCGCACCGCCTGGCAGACCAGGTTGTCCGGATTGAGCGCCTCCGAGCCTTGCTCGTCGCGCAACGCCGGCTCGGTGAAGGGAAACAGCGCGATGCAGGGGATGTTGAGTTTTGCGGCACGCTCGGCGTCGCGGACGATCTGGTCGACGGTGAGCCGGTCGACGCCGGGCATCGAGGCCACCGGGGTGCGGGTGTTGTGGCCGTCGACCACGAACATCGGCCAGATCAGGTCATCGGTCGTCAGCACGTTCTCGCGCACCAGCCGGCGGGCCCATTCGGACTTGCGGTTGCGGCGCATCCGGATCGCAAGGTCCAGCGAGGGGGAGGCGAGGGCATCAGTCTGGCGCCGCGGTGTGTCGCGCAATTCGATCGGGCGCCCGAATTTGATCGCCATGTCTTGTTCTCCTCGACGGACGGCTGGTTTGGACCTGATATAGGTCCGCTTCTAGCACCTCACAGGGGCGCCGTCATTGCGCCGCCTTTGCATCCCAAGCGCCCTTGATTTGCCGCAACGGCAATTGATTTTGCGTCCCCGGCGGGCCAAGACTGCGCCATGAACCCCATTTTGCAGCCGCCATGCGGCGATTCGGATGTCTGACACCTCTGCACGCGATCAGGCGCGGGACAACGCCATCTCGGTCAGCGCGATCTCGTCCGACCGGATCGAGCCGGACGACAATGCGTGGACGCGGCGCCTCGTCATCTTCCTGCGCATCATGGCCGTCGTCTCGGTCGCCAAGGGCCTCTATCACTGGGCTCAGGTGACCGGCTTCGTCGGCGGCGAGGAGGAGGCCTTCGAGAACCAGTCGATGGCCTGGCAGACCGCCACGATCTATTTCGCCGTCATCGAACTCGTCGCCGCGGTCGGGCTCTGGCTCGCGACGCCCTGGGGCGCCGTGGTGTGGCTGACCACCGTGGTGTCGATGGCGGTCATCGAGCTGATGTTTCCGGGCATCTATGGCGGCAGCCTCACCGTGGTCGGGCTCGAGGCCGTGATGCTTGCCGCCTATCTCGCGCTGGCCTGGATGTCGGCGCGCGAACGCCCGCCATAGGCCGCGTGCAGGGACGGCCTGATGCACTGTTGCCCGGCCGCGACAGCGCGATGAATAGCTGACGGCGGCTGTCGATATCTGGCAGTCGTGCGCGCAACGAGAAGACAGCTTCGCTGGTTCTGCTAGGTGGATGCCGACAGATCGCATCCCTTTCGAGGCGCCCCGTTTTCGGAGCATCTCCACGGGACCTGCCGTCGGGATCCATTTCACCGGATCTTGGTGCGTGTGCCGGCCGGCTTTGCGCGGGCCGACGGCGGAACCGGTCTGGCCGCGGTAACGAATGAGAGCCGCTCGCGCGCATCGCGCGTGTCCCGCCGCGATGCATCCGATAAAATTTTCAAAGAATTTTCCGGTAACCGATCGGTCACCGTAAAGGGTTCCCTCACACTCGTTACGCCGTCGTTTCGAATTCAGACGGTGCTGTTTCCGAATGTGACAGGGCAGGCAGACGAAGCGTGAACAAAGGGTCTGCCACCGTCAATGAAAAGTTGCGAAAAGCCTTTGATCCATGGGCTTAATCCACGATTCACTGTCTTAAATTCATGATCTCTTTATTCTCTTATTTAAGCGGATATTCAAACGGCCCCCTTACGTTGGACCTATCAGGCGGGACACAAGTTTCGTCGAATAAAGTCGATAAAAACGACAAACAGGGGAAGTGTCATGATGAAAGCCGTTGCGACAACGGCGGCGGATGCCGCTGATCGCGCTACCGGTCAAGCTCCGGTGCAGCCGCTCTATCTCGAAGCCCTGACTTTGGTGGAGCGGCTGCATCGCCGGCTCCTCGACGTCATCAAGGACGAATTCGATCGTCGCGGCCGCGCCGACATCAACTCGGTGCAGGCGCTTCTGCTGTACAATATCGGCGACAAGGAACTGACCGCCGGCGAGCTGCGCACCCGCGGCTACTATCTCGGCTCCAACGTCTCCTACAATCTGAAGAAGCTCGTCGAGCTCGGCTTCCTCGATCATCAGCGCTCGCGCGTCGATCGCCGCTCGGTCCGCATCCGTCTGACCCCGCAGGGCCAGGAAGTGCGCCGTATCGTCGATGCGCTCTATCAGAAGCACGTCAAGACGGTGGAGCAGGTCGGCGGCATCTCGAACGAGGAGTTCGCGAGCCTCAACAAGTCGCTGCATCGCCTCGAGCGCTTCTGGACCGACCAGATCCTGTATCGCCTCTGAGCCTTCCTCTCTTCGCCTGATGGCCAAGCCGGCCGCCTAGAAGACCGGCAGCCTCCTCCAGTCCAACCTTGCTTCAACCAACGCATCGGTCATGCCCGGCCGATGCGCTTTTTCATGCTGCACCTGCGAAAATAAATGGGTCCCGCCGAGGAACCATGGCGTTGCCCGCGCTTTATCCTGTCTCCCAACGGAGAAGCAGGACATGCTGGTTGAGCGCGAGATCGAGGTGCTGAATGTCGAGGTCGTCGGTGACGCCTACGCGATCGCCTCGAACTATCTGCGCAAATCCGGCGCTATTCCTGACACTTTCGCCACCAATGAGCGCCTGCTCGGCATCATCGTGAAGCTGTTCCAGCGCGGTGAACTGAACCGGCTTCGCCTCGCCAACAAGGCGATCGCGAAGTTCGAGGCCGAGACGCTGGTGGTCGTCTGAGCGTCAACCCGGAGACTTCAATGGAAGCCGCTATCGATCGGATCATGCAGACGTATGATCTGCTACTCAACCGCACGTCCGCTGCAAGCGACGAGGCGCGCGCGAAGGTAACAGAGTACGTGCAAACGCTGTTCGAGGCGGGCGAACGCGACACGCATCGGCTCACCGTGTGCGGCCTGACCTATCTGCGCCAGCTCGACGGCAGCACCGACCATGTGAAGGCCGGGTATACCGGGCTGTAGTAGAACGTCGCTCCGCGCCTGCTTCGCGCGCAATGAGACGGGTAGGGCTTCTGATTCAACTGTCAAACAGCTACTCGGTGTCATCACCCGCGCAGGCGGGTGATCCAGTATTCCAGAGACAGCAGTGCTTGAGCCGAGAGGCCGCGGCGTACTGGATCGCCCGGTCGAGCCGGGCGATGACACCGGAGAGCATACACAACTCTTTCCGCGCGTCGTCCCTGCTCCCGTGTGCAATTGCGCACTAGGCAGGGACGACACCGAGTGTGTTGTACGGGCTGTGAGTCACACATCCGCATTCTCGCAACATCTTTTGTCCGAGTTTTGCTTCTCGTTTCACCTCGGCCGGTTCAAGCCTACCAGGATTAGGCCGCGGCACGACACTGCCAAACATTCGCGTGATCCGGAAATATCCGGATCGCAGTCCCGGTCTTCCGTTCAGCAACGTACATGCCTCGCCCGCGCGAGGCTCAATCAAGGCGGCTGAACGATGAAGACCACATACCTTCTGGCGGCGCTCCTGCTGGTGCCGTCGCTCACGAGCCAAGTTCTGATGCCCCAAGCCATGGGTCATGTGCGAACCGACAAGAGCAGCCATCTCGCGCGTGCCGGCACGCAACCGATCATCGGCAGTCGATGGCAGGGATCCGGGATCGTCGGCCGCCAGATCGCGGCGCCGCCATGGAGTGCGGCCTGCACGAACGATCTGGGATCGCACCAATGCGACGAGCCGATGTGGGTCTATGGAAGCCCCGACTATGTCGCGCAGTTCAGGAATGCATTCTGACGCCGATCCGCGCTCGGCGGTCGCGGGAAACCCCTGCATGTAAAAGGCCCGCTCCGGGGCTCGCGTTTCGGAGCGGGCCAGCCTGGGCGCGGCAAAAGCGTTGCCGCTGATCGAACCTAGCGCGACATGCTGACACCACCCTGACGGCGGTGAAAAAGAGAGGCGGCCGGACGCCGCCTCTCGATGATAGTTTTGTGAACGAAATGTTTCGCGGCGCGCTCACCATTTGTAGGCGAGGCTTGCCGTGATGCGCCGGCGGTCGCCGTAATAACAGGAGCTGATCGTGGCGCAGCTCGCGACGTAGATCTTGTCCGTCACGTTCACGACATTCAGCGCCGCGCGCCAGTTGTTGTCCCATTCATAGTGCAAGGCGAGGTCGCCGAGCACGACCCCCGGAACGCGCGCGGTGTTCGCGGTGTCGGCGAAGGACGAGCCGACATAGCGCACGCCGCCGCCGAAGCCGAAGCCCGTGAGCGGACCCTCGCGGAAGGTGTAGTCGGTCCAGACCGACGCGAGCTCTCGGGGCGTGTTGGTCGGCACGGTGCCGATCAGCGCGGGATTGAGGTCCTTGCTGACGAACAGCTCGTAATTGGTGTAGCTCGCCACCAGCTTGAAATCCCGCGTGATGTTCGCAACCGCCTCGAGTTCGACGCCGCGCGAGGTGACTTCGCCGTTCTGGGTCTGGAACAGGGTGTTGTTCGGATCTGTCGTCAGCGCGTTCTTGCGCTTGAGATCGAAATACGCGACGCCGAACCGCGCGTTGAGCCCGGCCGGCTCGTACTTGACGCCGACCTCGGTCTGCTCGGAGGTTTCCGGCAGCAGCAACTCGCCGGCGGCGTTGGTGCCGACCACCGGATTGTAGCCGGTCATGTAGGAGACGTAGGGCGCAACGCCGCTGTCGAAATTGTAGATCACGCCGACACGGCCGGAGAACTTGCTGTCGTCGCGGCCCTGCGAGGCGCCGATCCGGTTGTTGCTGGTGAGATCGACCCAATCCTGGCGCCCTGACAGCACGACGGTCAGGCGGTCGAGCTTGACCTGGTCCTGCAGATAAAGCCCGGCCATGCCCTGGATCAGATAGGCGTTCTGATACAGCGCGCCGCTGAACGGCAGATTGTTGCCATAGACCGGATTGAGCACGTTGAGGTTGGTGCCCGCGCCAAAGCCCTGGCGGTCGTCGATCCCATAATATTTCAGATCGACGCCAACCAGCGCGGTGTGTTGCAGCGCGCCGGTGGCGAAACGGTATTCGAGCTGATTGTCGAGGTTGAGCTGGGTGGCGATGCCGCGGGTGTAGAAATTGCCGCGGGTGATGTCGGCGGCCGCCGGCGTCGTCGCGTAGCCGAGCCCGTAAAGGCCGGCATAGTAGACGTCGGCGTGGGCCATGCGCGCGTTCTGGCGGAAGTCGACGCTGTCGGTCACGCTCTTCTGGAACTGGTAGCCGACCATCTGCTGGTCGCGGCGGAACTGGTCGACGCCGGGATCGCCGGCGAACAGGCTGGTCGGAATCCGCCCGAACGGTGCGTTGGTGACGGTGCCGACATAGGGCAGGAAGTTCAGCGCGCGGGTGTTGCTGTGCGAGGCCATGCCGAACACGGTGAGGCTGGTGTCGGCATCGGGCCGCCAGGTCACCGACGGGGCGAAGAAGAAATTGTTGTCGTAGACATAGTCGGTCTGGGTGCCGCCGCCCTGGGCTTGGCCGACGAGGCGATACTGCACCTGGCCGCCGCCTAGCTGTGCCGTCGCGCCGCCGATGTCGAACTGGGTATAGGCGTTGCCGAAATTGTTGACGCCAGTTTCGATGTAGCGAATGGGCTCGGCCTGCGGCAGCTTGCTGACGGCGTTGACGAGGCCGCCCGGCGCCGAGCCGCCGTACAGGATGCCGGATGGGCCGCGCAGCACCTCGACGCGCTCGAGATTGAAGGGCTGCAGCTTCCAGCTCGCATAGGAGGTGTAGAACAGTTGCAGGCCGTCGAGGAACAGCGACTCGTTCTGCGCGGGGAAGCCGCGGATCATGAACCAGTCGTTGCGGAAATCGGCGCCGTAGGTGCCGCCGATGACGCCGGGCGTGTAGCGCAGCACCTCGTCGAACTTGCTGACGATCTTCTGGTCGCGGATCTGCTCGGAGCTGATGACCGTCACCGATTGCGGCGTCTGGATGATCGGCGTGCTGGTCTTGGTACCAACAGCGCTCTGCAGCGCCAGATAGCCGGTGACCGGACCGTTGGCGCGCTCGTGTCCGGCGCCTGAGCCTGCAGCTTGCTGCGCTGCTTGCGGCTGTGCTCCCACCGGGGCGACGGTTGCGCGGCGCGTGGCGCTGCGCGGGCGCGTGGTCCGTTGCGAGGGCTGCTGCGATCGCGCCGCTTGCCGGTGCGACGGCGCATCGACCGTCACCGACGGCAATTGCGTCTGCGCGAACGCCGCGTCCGCAGCAGCAACCGAAAGCACCACCAACGCCGAAGCCGCAAACCGCTGCGGCCGAATCCATCCGTCCGTCATTCAACGCCCCCGAAGAGAATTTCTCCGGCGTCGTTATCACGGTGATTTTCGTAAACAGCCCGCGCGCGGTTAGAAGCTATCGAAGCTGTGCGCTAAGCTCGCGGGTGTGACTGCGAGACAACGGAGTACGTCGCGCAATTGCACGCCTCGCGTGAGACGTTTGAATCGATCCAGTGTTGAACGATTCAAAAATCGAACGATTAAAAATCGTCTCGTGATCCGAAGCATCCTGATCGAGTGGTTCATGATCGGACGAGCGGTGACTCGCTGGACTCGATGATCGGTAGCGTTGAGGTTGAAGGCGCCCGGCCGCGGAGGCTCATTCAGGTTCGCTAACGCGAATGGGACGTGTTCCGACCGCTGCACCCGTCGCGCGGTCGATGGTGACGGGATCGATTTCTGTTCCGGTCTCCGCGTCGAAGAACCGGGTTACCTTGCCCCCGCCTCGATGCTTGCGCCCCCACGCGCCGATTGCAAACAGCACCGGCAAAAAGTCGCGGCCCGCTTCCGTCAGCACATATTCGTCCCGTGGCGGACGTTCGGAATAACGTCGTTTCTCCAGCAGCCCCTCGTCGGTCAGGGCTGAAAGCCGGCCCGTCAGCATCGTCGGTGCGATACCGAGACTCTTGCGGAAATCATCGAAGCGGGTCAGCCCCGCATGGGCGTCACGCATGATCAGCATGCTCCATGCGTCCCCGACGAGTGCCAGGCTACGGGCGATCAGGCATGGCTGGTCTGAAAGATTCTTCATGTTGGTATCATTTTAGTAGTGACTTGGTACTGATTTGATAGTAACAGCTTGCTGATCATTATTCCATGACAAAATGAAAGCGGAAGCCGATGAGCAAGACGGTACGCGGCGTTGCCCTGGTCACGGGTGCTTCTTCCGGCATCGGCCTGGTGACGGCACGAGCGCTGCAGCGCGATGGTTACCGCGTCTTCGGCACCAGCCGGAAGTCGATGCCCGATCCCGCCGACGGGATCACGATGCTTATGTGCGATGTGATCAACGATGTATCCGTGCAGGCCGTTGTCGACGAAGTTCTAAGCCGGGCAGGGCGGATCGACCTTCTCGTCAACAATGCCGGGATCGGACTGCTGGGCGGCGCCGAGGAATCAACCACGTCACAGGCGAAGGCCGTATTCGACGTGAACGTGTTCGGCATCATCCGAATGACAAATGCGGTCTTGCCGGTAATGAGACGGCAGCGCGGGGGGCGGATCGTCAACCTCAGTTCCATACTCGGCTTGATCCCCGCGCCTTACAACGCACTATACGCATCGAGCAAGCACGCCGTCGAAGGCTATTCGGAGTCCCTCGACCATGAGGTGCGGACGCAGGGAATCCGGATCGTGCTTGTCGAGCCCGGCGTGACCCGCACGCCCTTTGAAGAGAACATCATACGACCGGACCGGCCCCTTGCCGTCTACGATACGGTTCGCGCGAGCGCGGAGAGGCTGATGCGCGAGGTGGTCGCGAAGGGCGATGCACCCGAGGTGGTCGCCGAAGCCGTCGTAAGGGCCGCGAATGCGGCATCGCCGAAGCGGCGCTACACGGCCGGAAAGGCCGCAGGGCAGGTCCGGTTCATGCGACGCTTCCTGCCCGAATCCTTCGTCGACAAGAGCCTTCGGAAGTTCAGCAGACTGGCCGACTAAGCCTTGCTCGCCGCATTGCGCGTGCTGCCGTTCCATCACAGAAACGAAAGCTCATCCGATGAAATCATTCCTGATCGATCGCTATGCGAAGGGTGCCGCGCTGCGGCTCGGCGAAAGTCCCGAACCGCAGTTGCGCGACAACGACGTCATGGTGAAGGTTCACGCCGCCGGCGTGAACTTGCTGGACTGCAAGATCAGGGACGGAGAGTTCAAGATGATCCTCCCGTACCGCCTTCCTCTGGTGTTGGGCAACGATGTTGCGGGCGTCGTGGTCCGTATCGGCGCCAAGGTCCAGCGATTCAAGCCCGGAGACGAGGTCTATGCGCGTCCGGCGCAGGACCGCATCGGGACATTTGCTGAATATATCGCGATGGACGAGGCGGATGTCGCGCTGAAGCCTAACAATCTGACGATGGAAGAGGCGGCATCCATCCCGCTTGTCGCCCTGACTGCGTGGCAGGTGCTTGTCGAGCGTGCCAATTTGCGGAAGGGGCAGAAGGTCCTGATTCATGCCGGTTCCGGCGGCGTCGGCACCATCGCGATCCAGCTTGCCAAGCATCTCGGGGCATATGTGGCGACGACCACAAGCACGTCGAATATCGCGCTCGTGAGAGCTCTCGGCGCAGATGTCGTGATTGATTACAAGAAGGATGACTTCGGGAAAGTACTGCAGGACTATGACGTCGTGCTCAACAGCCTCGGAAAGGACACGCTGGAGAAGTCCCTTGCGGTGCTGAAGCCGGGCGGGAAACTGATCTCGATTTCCGGGCCGCCCGATCCGGCCTTCGCGCGGGAGAGCGGCTCCGGCTGGCTGCTTCGACAGGTCATGTGGCTGCTCAGCTTCGGGATCAGGAGAAGATCGAAACGGCGAGGGATCAACTACTCGTTTCTCTTCATGACGGCGAACGGCGGGCAACTCGGAAAGATCACTTCTTTGATCGAGGCTGGCGACATAAACCCAGTGATCGACCGGGTCTTCCCGTTCGAGAGGACCAACGAGGCGCTCAGCTATGTCGAAACGGGGCGTGCCAAGGGGAAGGTGGTCGTCGCGGTGATCTGAAGGCGGGTTCCGGCGCGGTCCGTGATCGAGAGTGGCAATCCCCGCCGTCCCCACCATATCTGGCATAATTGACCGCCGGGGACCGCAACCGCTTGGCCATTTTGGGGCGATGTGATAACGCTCTGAAACCAGCTTCGACCGCCACTCGTGACCGTCCGCATCCTAAGTAAAGGCTTGCGGCGGTGGAGATATTTCGCCGATGACCTCATCCCCCAAGACCACTTCCGCGCCCGATTCCTTCTTCACGGCGACCCTTGCCGAGGCCGATCCCGAGATCGCCGCTGCGATCAAGGGCGAACTCGGCCGGCAGCGCCATGAGATCGAGCTGATCGCCTCCGAGAACATCGTCAGCCGCGCCGTGCTGGAGGCGCAGGGCTCGGTGATGACCAACAAATACGCGGAAGGTTATCCGGGCGCGCGCTACTACGGGGGCTGCGAATGGGTCGACGTCGCCGAGACGCTGGCGATCGAGCGCGCCAAGAAGCTGTTCGGCGCCGGCTTCGCCAACGTCCAGCCGAACTCCGGCAGTCAGATGAACCAGGCGGCGTTTCTGGCGCTGCTGCAACCCGGCGACACCTTCATGGGCCTCGACCTCGCCGCCGGCGGCCATCTCACCCACGGCTCGCCGGTCAACATGTCCGGCAAGTGGTTCAAGGCCGCGCACTACACCGTGCGCCGCGAGGACCAGATCATCGACATGGACGAAGTCCAGAAGCAGGCCGAGCAGGTCAAGCCGAAGCTGATCATCGCCGGCGGCTCGGCCTATTCGCGCGCCTGGGACTTCAAGCGCTTCCGCGAGATCGCAGACTCGGTCGGCGCGTATCTCCTGGTCGACATGGCGCATTTCGCTGGCCTCGTCGCCGGCGGCGTGCATGCCTCGCCGGTGCCGCACGCCCACGTCACCACCACCACGACGCACAAGTCGCTGCGCGGTCCGCGCGGCGGCCTGATCCTGACCAATGACGAGACGCTGGCCAAGAAGCTGAACTCGGCGATCTTCCCGGGCCTGCAGGGCGGCCCGCTGATGCACGTCATCGCGGCCAAGGCGGTGGCGTTCGCCGAGGCGCTGCGGCCGGACTTCAAGGTCTATGCCAAGAACGTGGTCGAGAACGCCAAGGCGCTGGCGGAGACGCTGCGCAGCCACGGCCTCGACATCGTCTCCGGCGGCACCGACAACCATCTGATGCTGGTCGACCTCAGGCCGAAGGGGCTGAAGGGCAACATCTCCGAGAAGGCGCTGGTGCGCGCCGCCATCACCTGCAACAAGAACGGCATCCCGTTCGATCCCGAGAAGCCGTTCGTGACCTCGGGTCTTCGCTTGGGCACCCCGGCTGCGACCACGCGCGGCTTCGGCGTCGCCGAGTTCAAGCAGGTCGGCGGCATGATCGCGGAAGTGCTGAACGCGCTGGCGCAGTCGCCGGACGGCAAGGCGCCGCTGGTCGAGGCCGCGATCAAGGAGCGCGTCAAGGCGCTGACCGATCGCTTCCCGATCTACTAAGAGGTAAAGGTCCCGTCGGATGCGCTGCCCGAGCTGCAATTCTCTCGATACGCAGGTCAAGGACTCGCGTCCGACCGAGGACTCCGCCGTGATCCGCAGGCGGCGTGTGTGCATGGCCTGCAACTTCCGCTTCACGACCTTCGAGCGGGTGCAGCTGCGCGAGCTCACCGTGATCAAGCGCAACGGCCGCCGCGTGCCGTTCGATCGCGACAAGCTGGTGCGCTCGCTGCAGATCTCGCTGCGCAAGCGCCCGGTGGAGTCCGAGCGTGTGGAGAAGATGGTCTCGACCATCGTGCGCGAGCTCGAAAGCGGCGGCGAGGCGGAGGTTTCATCCGAGGCGATCGGCGAGATCGTGATGGAGCATCTGCGCCAGCTCGACGACGTCGCTTATGTGCGCTTCGCCTCGGTCTATCGCAATTTCCGCGAGGCCAAGGATTTCGAGGCGGTGCTCGACGAGTTGACCGGCGAAGAGGATCCGCGGCTCGCAACGTTGCGAAAATGATCTTTCGCATTCTCGAAGACCAGTTCGCGCAGAAATCCAAAGAGGCCAAAGCCGCCGATCTGCGCTTCATGCAGCTCGCGCTCGCGCTCGGCCGCCGCGGGCTCGGGCGCACCTGGCCCAATCCGGCGGTCGGGGCCGTGATCGTCAAGGACGGCGTGATTGTCGGCCGGGGATGGACGCAAGCAGGCGGCCGCCCGCATGCCGAAGTCGAGGCGCTGCGGCGCGCCGGCGACGCGGCGCGCGGCGCCACGCTCTATGTCACGCTCGAGCCGTGTTCGCATTTCGGGCGCTCGCCGCCTTGTGCGGACGCCGTCGTCGCAGCCGGGCTCGCCCGCGTGGTGTCGGCGATCGAGGACCCCAATCCGGACGTCGGCGGGAAGGGGCACGCGAAACTGCGCGCCGCCGGCATCGCGGTCGATGTCGGATTGTGCCAGGCGGAGGCCGCGCACGACCATGCCGGACATTTCCTCCGGATCACGGAGAAGCGCCCGCATGTGGTCCTCAAGCTTGCGGTATCCGCCGACGACAAGATTGCCGCCCACGGCCACAAGCCGGTTGCGATCACCGGTGAGGCCGCGCGGACCCGGGTGCATCTGCTGCGCGCGCAGAGCGATGCGATCCTGGTCGGCATCGGCACGGTCAAGGCCGACGATCCGCTGCTGACCTGCCGGCTGCCCGGCATGGCGGCGCGCTCGCCGGTGCGCGTGGTGCTGGATCGTGCGCTGCGGATCTCGGGCGACAGCCGAATGGTGCATTCCGCGCGCGAGACGCCGCTCTGGTTGATGACGTCTGACTTGGCGGAAGCACCCGCTGCGGTGAAGCTTGGCGCTGCCGGTGCGCAGGTGATCCGCGTTGCCGCCAGCACGCCTCACGGGCTCGATCTGCCCGCCGTCTTGCATGCGCTGGCGGAGAAGGGAGTCACGCGGCTCTTGGTCGAGGGCGGGTCTCGCGTGGCAAATTCTTTCGTGGCAGCCGGCCTCGTCGATGAAATCTGGCTGTTGCGCGGGCCCGATGCGATCGGCGCCGATGGCGTTCCCGCGCTGGGCGCAATGCCGCTCGACGCAATCACGCAGTCGCCGACCTTCCGCCTTCGTGCTAGCGAAACCCTCGGCAAAGACAGTCTCAATATCTACGAGCGTGCGTAATGTTTACCGGAATTGTCACCGATGTCGGCGAGATCACCAGCCTGAAGCCAGTCGCGCAGGGGCAGCTGCACCGGATGCGGATTGCCTGCGACTACGACCAGACCACGATCGCGGACGGCGCCTCGATCGCCTGCAACGGCGTCTGCCTCACCGTGGTCGCCTCCGGCACCGCCGACGGCAAGACCTGGTTCGACGTCGATGCCGCGGCCGAGACGCTCGGCATGACCACGGCCAAGCATTGGGGGCAGGGCGGCAAGCTCAACCTCGAGCGCGCGCTCAAGATCGGCGATGAGCTCGGTGGTCACATCGTGGCCGGGCATGCCGACGGCATTGCCACCATCGTCAAGCGCGACGATCTGCCCGACATGGCGCGCTTCGAGCTCAGAACCACCCGCGAACTGGCGCGTTTCATCGCGGCGAAGGGCTCGGTCACACTGGACGGCGTGTCGCTGACCGTGAACACGGTCGACGACGTCACGTTTTCGGTGCTGATCATCCCGCATACGCTCAGCGTCACGACCCTGAGCGGCTGGAAGGCCGGCAGCGAGGTCAATATCGAGGTCGATCTGATGGCCCGCTACGCCGCGCGGCTGTCGGAGATGAAATAGCCTCGATCCGGGGCATTGCGGCGGAGCCGGACGTCCTTATGTGCCAATTCGGTCCGGGCGACTTCCGGCCGAATATCCCATGCATTGCTGACGAAGCCGACCTGAAAAATCAGGTCGATCGCGGTGACATCCGGGCCAGTATTGCCCTTGGCTTTACCACCTGCTGCGCCTAAAACGCTGCACAAATCCTCCCCAAGTTCCGATTGGTTATTGCAATGGCTGACGCGCGGCGCGCACCCCTGAAGGACCAGACCAACATCACAGGCGCTCGCGTGCTGATCGTCGAGGCCCGGTTTTATGACGACATCCAGGATGCGCTGCTGGAAGGCGCGCTGGCGGAGCTGAAGACCGCCGGCGCCAGCCACGACGTGATCACGGTGCCCGGCGCGCTGGAGATTCCGGCCGCGATCGCGATTGCGATCGATGCGGCTGCGGCGAACGGCAAGCCTTATGACGCGGCGATCGCGCTCGGCTGCGTGGTGCGCGGCGATACCATCCATTTCGAGATCGTCTCGCAGGAATCCTCGCGCGGCTTGATGGATCTGGCCGTGAGCCGGAAATTCCCGCTCGGCAACGGCATCCTCACCGTCAACACCGAGGCGCAGGCCTGGGCGCGGGCGCGCGCCAGCGAGCTGAACAAGGGCGGCGACGCCGCGCGGGCGGCGATCGCGATGCTGCGGATCAAACGCCGCCTGGCAAGGGCCTGACCATGGCTGACAACAACAAACCCGGCAAACAAGCTGACCGGAAAGCCAACCGGCGCGGCGCGGCACGGCTCGCCGCCGTGCAGGCGCTGTACCAGATGGACATCGGCGGCGCCGGCATCAACGACATCTTCGCCGAGTTCGAGAGCCACTGGCTCGGCAACGAGGTCGAGGGCGACAAATATCTGCCGGCGGAAGCGGCGTTCTTCCGCGATGTCGTCTCCGGCGTGGTGCGCGACCAGGCCAAGCTCGATCCCTTGATCGACGAGGCGCTGTCGAAGGGCTGGCCGCTGAAGCGGATCGACGCGATTTTACGCGCGGTATTGCGGGCGGGCTCCTATGAGCTGGAGCACCGTAAGGACGTGCCGGGCCGCGTGGTGGTGTCCGAATATGTCGACGTCGCGCATGCCTTTGTCGAGAAGGACGAGACCGGCATGGTCAACGCCGTGCTCGACCAGATCGCGCGCCAGTTCCGCGGCGACGAGTTTGTGCGGGGCTAAGTTCTAGGCGACAACTCTTGCTGTAGCCGTCATCCTGAGGTGCCGCAGCGAAGCGGAGGCCTCGAAGGGTGGCGGCGTGGCTCGGTGGCAGAGCCGGGGCCGTGCATCCTTCGAGGCTCGCTCCGCTCGCACCTCAGGATGACGGGTTGATGACCGAAGCAAGCAAACCGGCCTCCGGCGAAGACTCCCTGATCGCGCGCTATTTCAAGCCGCTGGCGACCGATCCGGGCGCGTTCGGCCTCGACGACGACGCCGCCGCGCTGCGGGCGGCCGGCGAGGACATCGTGGTCACCACCGATGCCATCGTCGAGGGCGTGCATTTCCTCCCCGATGATCCACCCGACACGCTGGCGCGCAAGGCGCTGCGGGTGAACCTGTCCGACATCGCGGCCAAGGGAGCTACGCCTGCAGGCTTCGTGCTGACGCTGGCCGTGCGCAAGGTCGATGAGAGCTGGCTGAAGCCGTTCGCCCGGGCGCTTGGCGAGGACGCGGTCGATTTTGGCTGTCCGCTGCTCGGCGGCGATACAGTCTCCACGCCAGGGCCGCTGATGATCTCGATCACCGCGTTCGGCCGGCTGCCGCAGGGCAAGATGGTGCATCGCGCTGGCGCGCAGGCGGGCGACCGCGTGTTCGTCACCGGCACGATCGGCGATGCCGCGCTCGGTCTCGATGTGCTGCAAGGAGGTCCGGTCGCGGCGGCGCTGGCGGACGATGCCGCCGGGCGGGATTTTCTTGCCGCCCGCTACCGTGTTCCGCAGCCGCGCAACGCACTTGCCCGTGCCGTCCGCGCCCACGCCAGCGCGGCGATGGATGTGTCCGACGGTCTCGCCGGCGATCTGGCCAAGCTTTGTGCAGCCAGCGGTGTGACGGCCGTGATCGACGTGCCCAGCGTCCCATTGTCATCAGCGGCCGCGGGGCTGCTCGCACGCAAGGCGGTTGGGATCGAGACCCTGGTCGCTGGCGGCGACGACTACGAACTTCTGTGCGCGGTGCCTGGCGATCGCACAGACGCCTTCCTGCGAGAGGCACGCCAGGCCAAGGTCACTGTGACCGCCATCGGCGGCCTCATTGCCGGTTCGTCACCACCAAGCTTCCTCGACGGGCAGGGCAGGGAACTGAAGTTGAAGCGGCTGTCCTACAGCCATTTCTAGAATTCCCGGCCGGACTGCGCCGATTTTCCTTCTAAATAGCTGCCGATATCGGCGTTTTCGGCCGCAGGTGGCGTTGCGCAGCGGTAACGATTTTGGCAAGGTCGCGCCCGATTTGAGGCAATCCGTTTTTGGGGAGGGTTGTCCTCGCAAAATAAGCGCCTGCCGCCCCCTAGCGGCACAAGAAGGCGCGGGGGGTTACATCAAGGATCTGAGGCAACATTCAATGACAGCTTTATGGTTGATTGTGCTCTGCGGGGCGCTTTCCATCGTCTACGCGATCTGGGCGACGCAGTCGGTCTTGAACGCGGATGCGGGCAATGCCCGCATGCAGGAAATCGCGGGCGCGGTGCGCGAGGGTGCACAAGCCTATCTGCGGCGGCAATACACGACGATCGGCATGGTCGGTATCGTGATCTTCGTGGTGCTGGCCTACTTCCTTGGCCTTCTGGTGGCCCTCGGATTTGCGATCGGCGCCATCCTGTCGGGTGCGGCCGGCTTCATCGGCATGAACGTCTCGGTGCGCGCCAACGTCCGCACCGCGCAGGCGGCGACCACGTCGCTCGCCGGCGGCCTCGAGCTCGCCTTCAAGGCAGGCGCGATCACCGGCATGCTGGTTGCCGGTCTCGCGCTGCTCGGCGTCACCATCTACTTCATGGTGCTGGTCAAGTTCATGGGGCTGGAAGCGGGCAGCCGCACTGTTGTCGACGCCATGGTGGCGCTCGGCTTCGGCGCCTCGCTGATCTCGATCTTCGCCCGTCTCGGCGGCGGCATCTTCACCAAAGGTGCTGACGTCGGCGGCGACCTCGTCGGCAAGGTCGAGGCCGGCATCCCCGAGGACGATCCGCGCAACCCGGCCACCATCGCCGACAACGTCGGCGACAATGTCGGCGACTGCGCCGGCATGGCGGCGGACCTGTTCGAGACCTACGCGGTGACCGCGGTCGCCACCATGGTGCTCGCGGCGATTTTCTTCGCCAAGACCCCGATCCTGGTGAACATGATGACCCTGCCGCTCGCGATCGGCGGCGTCTGCATCATCACCTCGATCATCGGCACCTTCTTCGTCAAGCTCGGTGCCAGCCAGTCGATCATGGGTGCCCTCTACAAGGGCCTGATCGCCACCGGCATCCTGTCGCTGGTCGGCGTCGCGGCCGTGATCAACTGGCTGATCGGCTTCGGCAAGCTCGATGGCGTCGACTACACCGGCATGGCGCTGTTCGAATGCGGCGTGGTCGGCCTCGTCGTCACCGGCCTGATCATCTGGATCACCGAGTACTACACCGGCACCGACTATCGCCCGGTGAAGTCAATTGCGGCGGCCTCCGTCACCGGTCACGGCACCAACGTGATCCAGGGCCTCGCGGTCTCGATGGAGGCGACCGCGATGCCCGCGATCGTGATCATCGCCGGCATTCTGGTCACCTACAGCCTGGCCGGCCTGTTCGGCATCGCGATTGCGACCGCCACCATGCTGGCGCTGGCCGGCATGATCGTCGCGCTCGACGCCTTCGGCCCGGTCACCGACAACGCCGGCGGCATCGCCGAGATGGCGGGCCTGCCCAAGGAAGTGCGCAAGTCGACCGACGCGCTCGACGCGGTCGGCAACACCACCAAGGCGGTGACCAAGGGCTATGCGATCGGCTCCGCCGGTCTCGGTGCGCTGGTGCTGTTTGCGGCCTATAATCAGGACCTCAAATTCTTCATCAGCGACGCCAACGCCCATGCCTACTTCAAGGGCGTCAACCCGGACTTCTCCCTGAACAATCCTTACGTCGTGGTGGGCCTGCTGTTCGGGGGCCTGCTGCCGTATCTGTTCGGTGCGATGGGCATGACCGCGGTCGGACGCGCAGCGGGTGCGATCGTCGAGGAGGTGCGCCGTCAGTTCCGCGAGAAGCCCGGCATCATGCAGGGCACCGACAAGCCGGACTACGGCAAGGCCGTCGATCTGCTGACCCGGGCGGCGATCAAGGAGATGATCATCCCCTCGCTGCTGCCGGTGTTGTCGCCGATCGTCGTCTACTTCCTGATCTATGCGATCGCGGGCGGCGGCGCGGCCGGCAAGTCGGCGGCATTCTCCGCGGTCGGCGCCATGCTGCTCGGCGTCATCGTCACCGGCCTGTTCGTCGCAATCTCGATGACCTCGGGCGGCGGTGCCTGGGACAACGCCAAGAAGTACATCGAGGACGGCCACTACGGCGGCAAGGGCTCTGACGCCCACAAGTCCGCGGTGACCGGCGACACCGTCGGCGATCCCTACAAGGACACGGCCGGCCCGGCGGTGAACCCGATGATCAAGATCACCAACATCGTGGCGCTGCTGCTGCTGGCGATCCTGGCGCACTGAGCGTCGCGACATAGACGACTGCAAAACCCCGCGGTGCGAGCCGCGGGGTTTTTGTTTCAAGGGGGGCGGGAAATATCGCACCGTCATTGCGAGCCAAAGGGTCGCGCGAACGCGCGCCCGATGACAGGCTCCGCGAAGCAATCCATCGCTTCACAAGCGGGGACATGGATTGCTTCGTCGCTGTCGCTCCTCGCAATGACGGTGTATTCCGCCAACGGTATCCGCTGAGAACCAGACGCTAACCAAACGGAGATCAATCGATGTCGCTCTCATCCGCCCGGAACTATGCGCTGCGCGCCTCCAAGTCGCAGGATCAGAAGGAGGCCATCGAGCTGCTGTCGCAGGCAATCATGGAGCTGGCGATGTCGATTGAAGCAACCGACGCCAAGGTCAAGAAGATCAACAAGTCGTCGTAGAATGAGCCAGAGCGTGCTCCGGAAAGGATTCGTATTAGCAAAGCGGGTAGGTCCAACCGAAGTCCTTCCGGGGCGGTCCGCAGGACCGAACCCGGAATCTCGAGATTCCCCGATGCGCAATTGCGCATCTGAGGTTCGATGCTTCGCATCGCCCCGGAATGACGGCTGCGCGGTCACTTGACCTCCATCTGGAGCCCTTCCTTTTCGATGATCGCGGCGAACTTCTTGGTCTCGGCATCGACGAAATCGGAGAATTGCTGCGGCGTGCCGTAGTCGGCGCGCGCGCCCATGCCAGCGATGTTCTTCCTGACGTCGTCGCGCTCCAGCATCGCCTTGATCTGGCGGTTCAGCTCGTCGATCACGGGCGCGGGCGCGGTCTTCGGCAGGAATACGCCGAACCAGGACGCGACATCGAATTTTGCGAGTTCCGGCGCACCCTCGCGCATGACAGGCAGATTGGGCGCGGACTCGCTGCGGTCGGTCGTGGTGACGCAGAGCCCGTTGAGCTTGCCGTCCAGCACCTGCGGCAGCGACGGATAGAGATTGTCGAACAGGATCTGGATGTCGCCGGCGAGCCCGGCCTGCAGCGCAGGGCCAGCGCCGCGGAATGGCACGTGCGTCATCTTCAACCCGGTGAGTTGCAGGAACCAGGCGCCGGTGAGGTGAGGGCTCTGTCCGGTGCCGGACGAGCCATAGGTGAGCTTGTCGGGGTTCTTCTTCAGAAAGGCGATCAGTTCCGGAATCGACTTGATGCCGGTCGACGGATGCGCCGAGACGATGTTCGGGATCCGGATCATGTTGGAGACCGCCTGCAATTGGTCGGCCTTGTAGGTCAGATTGCGGAAGATGCTGAAGGCGATCGCGTTGGGGCCGGGATTGCCGATCAGGATGGTGTGGCCGTCGCCCTTGCTGCGCGCGACCTCTGATGTGCCGATGGTGCCGCCGGCGCCGGAGCGATTCTCCACCACCACCGACTGGCCCCAGAGCGGCTGCAAATGCGCGGCAAGCAGCCGTCCCATCACGTCGGTCGAGCCGCCGGCTGCTGCCGGCACGATGATCCGAACGGTCTCGGTCGGCCGCCAGTCGCCGGCCCCCAAGCTTGCGCGCGGCAGGATCGATGCGGCCGCCAACGCGGCCGTGCCGGACAATACCGTACGACGGGAAAAACTCTTGGCTCTCACGCGCTTACCCCCTGCTCAGGCTCTTGTTTGTGAGCAAGCCTAGGGGAGCGCTTGCCCGTCGGGCAAGCGACAAACTGGCGCAGTTCCTTACGCGCTAGTTAAAGCTCAGCAGCTTGAACAGCGGTGTCAGGTAGGACATTTCCTGGCCCGACGTCGGCGTGGACCGGCTGACGAAGTCGAAGATCTTGCCGTCCTTCAGGCCGTAATTGGCAAGCCGGCGCACCTGCCGGTTCTTGTCGAAATAGACCGCGATGACGCGCTGGTCGACCACCCGCTGATTCATGAAGGCGACTGGACGCGAGGTCCGTTGCGAGATGTAGTAGAACACCTCGCCGTCCAGCGTTGCGACCGTCGAGGGCGTGCCGAGCACGATCAGCACCTGATCCTGACTCGCGCCGATCGGAATCTGCTCGAGCGCGCCGTCGGGCAGGATGTAGCCCTTCTGGAATTGCTCACCGGCGCAGCCGCCGAGCGCGGCGGCGCAGAACAGGCCAACGACCGCGATGGCGCGGAAGCGCGCGAAGAACCCGCGCGCGAAAGCCGCGCGAGACGGTTTGGGAAGAGTGTGGTTCATCGGCGGAACTGATCCGTCCCCTTGCATCGGCCGGAGCATTGACGTACCGGGCAGCTCAATGGATTGCAATCATGCCGAGCTCCAATGGGCGAGCCCTCAACAGGCGTCCTTTGGGGGGCCGGCAGCCGGAACCCGCTATGCTTTGGCCGTTCAATCACTTCAAAAGACCCCGGGTGCCCGCGCGCAGCACCATTGAGACCATCTATGGCATGATCGTGACGCAGGCGCGAGAACCGTTATTTTACCGTGACTTGGGCGTTCCGGACACGGTTAACGGCCGTTTTGACCTGCTTCTGATGCACCTGTGGATGGTGTTGCGGCGATTAAAATCCGTCGAGGGCGGCGGGGAGCTGTCGCAGGCCCTGTTCGATCATTTCTGCATCGACATGGACGACAATCTCAGGGAAATGGGCGTCGGCGACCTCACGGTGCCGAAGCGCATGCAGGCGTTCGGCGAGGCCTTTTACGGCCGCACCGCGGCCTATGACCTGGCGCTGACCGACAGCGACCAGGCCCTGGCCGAGTCGTTCTGCAAGAACATCCTCAATGGTCAGAACATCGACAAGGCCCGCGAACTGGCCGCCTATGCCCGGGCAGCGCTGGCCGAATTGGCACGCGCCGACCGTGCGGCGCTGACCCAGGGTGAATGGCGCTTTCCGGCGCCACAGGTTGCGGGGAGCGCGGCATGAGCGGCGGCAGCACAGGGCGGCCCGAGCGTGATCGCGATCCTTGGCGGGTGCTCGTCAACGTCGCGCAGATCCCCGAGACCGGGCTGCATCGTGCGATCGTAGCCGACGAGGCGGCGCGCAAGGCGATGGCCGATGCCGCGGAGTTGCGGGAAGTCATGTCCGCGCAGGCGGAGTTCGATCTGCAGCCCAAGCGCGACGGCAGCTATCACGTCACCGGCCGGGTTCAGGCGAGGGTCGGGCAGACCTGCGTGGTGACGCTCGATCCGATCGAGAACGAGATCGATGAGCCGATCGACGTGGTGTTCGCGCCGCCGGAGCAGATCCCGCAAATGGCCGACCTGGTCGACGACGCCGAGGAGAGTGACGAGGAGACGCCGGACCCGCCGGAGCCGATCGTCGGCGGCTTCATCGACATCGGCCGGCTTGCCACCGATGCGCTTTTCCTCGGCATCGACCCGTATCCGCGCAAGGTGGATGCGGTCTTTGAACAAGAGGTTGAAGCGCCGGACCCGGAAAATCATCCCTTCGCCGCCCTGAAGGCGCTGAAGGACAAGGCGGACGGCAAGAAGCCCAAGGGCAGTTAAAGGCAGCCGGCGTCACATTTGCGGGGATGGCTTGCCTGCGGAGTTGCGCGAATGGCGTTCGCGATCACTTCAAATAAGTGTCACAATGCATTGAAATACAATGTATTTCTGATATATCTTAATGCGTTGCGTGACGGTTCGGCCACTGCCTTGTTTGTGGTCAAGAGGTTGTGTCGGACCGCGGACACGCTATTGTCGCGGCCCGGCCGAGACCCGAGTTGGTTTTCGCCGGGCGCCGTTGACGGCGGTGACTTCAAGCTCGCGGTCTTCGTCTGAAGGGCTGCGGGAGAGCAGGCTTCCGGGACGTTCATGCCTCATAAGGTTCGAATCGCGCTTGACGCCATGGGGGGCGACGTCGGCGCTTCCGTCGTCATTCCCGGCGCCGCGATCTCGTTGAGCCGTCATCCCGACAGCGAATTCCTGCTGGTCGGGGACCAGGCCCAGATCGAGCCGGAGCTCGCGAAACATCCTGGGCTGAAGGCGGTATCGAAGGTGATCCATACCGACGTCGCCGTGAAGAATGACGAGAAGCCGAGCCAGGCGCTGCGGCGGACCCGCCGTGCGTCCTCGATGTGGCTGGCGATCGACGCGGTGAAGCATGGCGAGGCCGATGTCGCGGTCTCCGCCGGCAATACCGGCGCGCTGATGGCGATGGGTGGGATCAATCTGCGGACACTGCCCGGCGTCGACCGCCCGGCGCTCGCCGCGGTGTGGCCGACCTTGCGCGGCGATTCGGTCGTGCTCGATCTCGGTGCCTCGATCGGCGGCGACGCCCGCCATCTGGCGACGCTGGCGGTGATGGGCAGCGCCATGGCTAGCGTGCTGTTCAACCTCGAACGGCCGACCGTCGGCCTGCTCAATATCGGTTCCGAGGAGATCAAGGGCCACGGCGAAATTCGCGAGGCGGCCGAGATGCTGCGCGCGATGAACTCGAACCAGTTCAACTATATCGGTTTCGTCGAGGGCGACGCGATCGGCAAGGGGCTCGCCGACGTCATCGTGTCGGAAGGGTTCAGCGGCAATATCGCGCTCAAGGCCGCCGAGGGAACCGCGCGCCAGATGTTCACGCTGCTGCGCGAGGCGATGTCGTCGAGCTGGCTGGCGCGGATCGGCTACCTGTTTGCCCGCGGCGCGTTCCAGAAGCTGCGCGACAAGCTCGATCCGAACAAGTCGAATGGCGGCCTGCTGCTCGGCCTGAACGGCGTGGTGGTCAAGAGCCATGGCGGCATCAACGCGGAAGGCTTTGCCTATGCGGTGGATGTTGGCTATGAGATGGCCCACTACGATCTCCTCACCAAGATCAATCAGATGCTCAACCGCGACGGCAGCGCCCTGGTGCAGGCGCAGACCGCGCAGGAGGCTGTCTCGTGACTGCGATACGTTCGGTAGTGCTCGGCTGCGGCTCATATTTGCCGGAGCGGGTTTTGACCAATGCCGAACTGGCTCAGCGAATCGACACGTCGGATGACTGGATCGTGCAGCGCACCGGCATCAGCGAGCGGCACATCGCCGCCGACGACGAGTTCACCTCGCATCTTGCGATCAACGCGGCGCGCGCAGCGCTCGCCGATGCCGGGATCGACGCCCAGTCGATCGACCTGATCGTGCTGGCGACCTCGACGCCCGACAACACGTTCCCGGCGACCGCGGTCGCGGTCCAGCATGCGCTCGGCATCGACCATGGCGTCGCTTTCGATCTGCAGGCGGTGTGCTCCGGCTTCGTCTTTGCGCTGACCACCGCCGACAATTTCCTGCGCGCCGGCCATCACAAGCGGGCGCTTGTGATCGGCGCCGAAACCTTCTCGCGCATCCTCGACTGGAACGACCGCGGCACCTGCGTGCTGTTCGGCGATGGCGCTGGCGCGGTCGTGCTGGAGGCGCAGCAGCAGTCCGGCACGACCGACGATCGCGGTGTGCTGACGACGCATCTGCGCTCCGACGGGCGCCACAAGTCGAAGCTGTTCGTCGATGGCGGTCCCGGCTCGACCAAGACGGTCGGCTACCTCCGGATGGAGGGCCGCGAGGTGTTCAAGCACGCCGTCGGCATGATCACCGACGTGATCGTCGATGCGTTCAATGCCACCGGGTTCACCGCCGACGACATCACCTGGTTCATCCCGCACCAGGCCAACAAGCGAATCATCGACGCGTCGGCCCATAAGCTGCATATTGCGCCGCAGAAGGTGGTCTTGACGGTCGACAAGCACGGCAACACCTCGGCGGCCTCGATCCCGCTCGCGCTGTCGGTCGCCGTGAAGGACGGACGCGTCAAGAAGGGCGATCTGGTGCTGTTCGAGGCGATGGGCGGCGGCTTCACCTGGGGCTCGGCGCTCGTGCGCTGGTGAGCGCTTCGCTTAAAAGGACGGATATTTCGTAAGGTTCTTTTCCAGCGTGCATGCTGGTCGCTGTTGACCATTGCGCGCTAAGCTTTTAATTTCAGTCAAGAAATTGTTCGCCGAGAGTGCGGGGCAGGCGATGACGACGGGAACCGGAAAAACAGTGACGCGCGTCGATTTGTGCGAGGCGGTCTACCAAAAGGTAGGTCTGTCGCGCACGGAATCGTCGGCGTTTGTCGAGTTGGTGCTGAAGGAGATCACCGATTGCCTGGAAAAGGGCGAGACGGTGAAGCTGTCCTCGTTCGGCTCCTTCATGGTGCGCAAGAAGGGCCAGCGTATCGGCCGCAATCCAAAGACCGGCACCGAGGTGCCGATCTCGCCGCGGCGTGTGATGGTGTTCAAGCCGTCGGCGATCCTGAAGCAGCGGATCAACGGCCACGTCGTCACCAATGGCGACGGCAGCAAGGCCGACTAGGGCGTTTTCAAGCGAAGTGGATACCCGGTTCGCGTGAAGAAGACGCGCCAGAACCAGAGTCTGGAGTCCCGTTCCGATTCAACCGGAACGGAGGAGGCTCCAGGCATTGAAGCCAGAGGAGCGGGCATTTGGACAAGGCGCCGGATGCGTTCCGTACCATCAGTGAAGTCGCAGATGAGCTCGATATTCCCCAGCATGTGCTGAGGTTCTGGGAAACGCGCTTCGCGCAGATCAAGCCGATGAAGCGCAGCGGCGGCCGCCGCTATTATCGCCCCGACGACGTCGACCTGCTGAAGGGCATCCGCCGGCTGCTCTACGGCGAGGGCTACACCATCCGCGGCGTGCAGCGGATCCTGAAGGAGCACGGCATCAAGTCGGTGCAGGGCATCGCCGACCAGACCGCCGCGGTCTCGTTCGGCGCGGTCGAGGAGGCGGTCGGCAACAGCATGGCCGAGCCCGACGACCTCGAGAGCACTGACGGCCTCGATTTCGACGGCGAGGAGGGCGACGGCGACGAGGGAGGAATCGACTACCGATTCGTCGATCCCGACGTGGATCCGATCCTGTCGACCTACAAGGCGCATGCCCACCCGGGCAAGGCGGCGGCTGCGCCGCCGGTGCGCCCCACCGTTCCGTCAGCGGATCGGGAGCGGCTCGAACGCGTGTTGCAGGAGCTGGTCGCCTGCCGGCAGCTAATCGATGCGGCGATGAAGGACGGCTGAGCCAAGGAAACCGGGATGGGAACCGGGGCCCCGGATTGCAGCCTTTAAGCGCCTGCTCCGCCTTGCGCGAACGCTGGATCGCAGCTAATGGAACGACATCGGAGCGTGGCGCAGCCCGGTTAGCGCACTAGTCTGGGAGACTAGGGGTCGGAGGTTCAAATCCTCTCGCTCCGACCATTTTTCAAAGCATTCGGGTTTTCAAAACATTTGGCGGCGTTGATTTCGGCCCGATGCGGCCCCGCCGCCTCACGTCTCGAAATCCATCGCCGCGATCAGGCACGCCTTTTCCAGGCGGTTGTTGAGCATCGCGAGCTTGGCGGTGAACTCGGCCAGCTCGTGCTCGCTGAATTCCTCGAACACGGTTTTCTTGAACGCCTTGTGCTGCTCGGCGAGGCCCGCCAGATGCTTTCGGGTCTTGTCGGTCAGCGACAGGCGGACCACGCGCGCGTCGGCCGGGGAGGGCGAGCGACGCAGCAGCTCCTTCTGCTCGAGCAGCTTGGACTGCGTGGTCACGAACGACGGATCGACATGCAGCAGCTTCGACACCACGTTGATCGGCACACCGTCATCCTTGTCGAGATCCGAGATCGCGATGAGGATCATCCATTGCGGACCGCTGACGCCGAGCGCCTTGCCCCAGAGCTGGCGGACCCGTTCGAGATGCGAATTGATGGACGAGATCTCGAGCGTAAAGCGCTTGATGATGTCGAGATGCTCGATGGCGCGCAAACGCGCCTGGTCCTTCCTGGTCGCTGACACAGCTTCCCCTTCCCTAGGTGCCGACTCAGCTTTGTGCTGATTTATTTCTTGTTTCCCGCGTCGACGGGACGTTTTTTCTAGTAAGTCGCTCGGGAAGGCAAGTGAACGTAAAGCAATTATGATGCGTATGTGACGATGGGGCTATTTGGGTGCGACAAATTTGCCCATGTGTGTGAGGTGGTTACATCGAGCGTTGCTGGCGGGACACAGTGTGGCCGCATTCGCATTCCTGACTTTATAAACTATTTTGTTTGGCGAACTCGCCAATGCATATTGAACCCGGCGGTAGGGGAATCTCGATCGTCCCGTTGCGGTGATCGTTCAAGTCCGCCGCACTCCAGAGATTGATCTGCGGGTGCGGGGTTTGGGGAAAACGGTCTTGGACAATGCGGGAGGATCACGGGGCGCTCGCGACCCCGACTCTACGCATATGAGCAACTTGGAGGTTTAATATGACATTGGCGAAGAGCCTTATTCTGGGCTCGGCCGCCGCGCTGGTCGCGGTCGGCGGGGCACAGGCGGCCGATCTTCCCGTTAAGGCCAAAGCGGTCGAATACGTGAAGGTTTGCTCGCTCTATGGTCCGGGCTTCTACTACATCCCCGGCACCGACACCTGCATCAAGCTGGGCGGCTATGTGCGCGCTGACGTTGTGGTCAACGGCAACAGCGTCTACGGCCCGAACACCAACGGTGCCAGCGGCGCCAACAACCGCTTCACCAACGGCTATACCTGGCGTTCGCGTGAAGACTTCAACATCGATACGCGCACCGCGACCGAGTACGGCGTGGTCCGCACATATTTCGATGCGGTGTTCACCTGGACCTCGGATACCTACACCGGCCAGGGCAACGGCTCGTCCGTCTACTCGGCGATCGGCAGCTCTGCCGCTCCGAACAACGCTGGTTCGGGCAACGTCGCTGCCGGCTCGGTCGGCGTCTACTACGCCTTCATCCAGTTCGCCGGCTTCACCATGGGTAAGGCGGTCTCGCAGTTCGCTGCTCCCTGGAACGGTTATCCGGGCAACAACTACGACGCTCTCGTCGGCGGCGTGAGCACCACCAACGGCATCAACCAGTTCACCTACACCGCGCAGTTCGGCAACGGCGTCTCGCTGGCTCTGTCGGCGCAGGACCAGGTTGCCTACATGCAGGCTGGCGTGAACAACCTCGGCGTCGGCGGCGCTTACGGCTCCAGCGACTACGCCGGCACGATCGCGCCGGACTTCGTCGCCGCGCTCAAGGTCGACCAGGCTTGGGGTCTCTTCCAGGCGTCGGTCGCCGCGCATGACAACCATGCTGCGTACTACGGCGGCACCGAGTTGACCGGTCATCCCGACGACAAGTGGGGTTGGGCGGGTGCACTGGCCCTGTCGATCAAGAATATCCCGACCGGACCCGGCGACACCATCAACATCCAGGGCGTCTACACTGACGGTGCGACCCGTTACAACATCCAGGAACTGGCCAGCGGCCTCGGCTCGATCGCCATCTTCGGCAGCACGAACCTGGCGGGCGCCTATCAAAGCGTCGGCTTCGGCACGGCGCCCGATACGGTGTTCGGCCCTGGCGGCCAGCAGCAGTCGATCAAGACCTGGGGCTTCCGCGGCGCGTACACTCACAACTGGGACCCCTACTGGAACACCAGCTTGTACGGTGCCTACGCTGCGGTCATGTACAACGACACGGCGAAGTCGCTCATCTGCGGCGTTGGCGGCGTCGGTGGCACGTTCCGCACGGCCTTCGGTGGCGGCGCTGGCGTGACCAACTGCAACCCCGACTACAACATCGGACAGATCGGCCTGATCACCCGTTGGACCCCGGTCAAGAACCTGACCTTCTCGGCCGACGTGACCTACGTCCATCTCGATCAGAAGTATGCCGGCACGATCACCACCTCGTCGGCTGGTATCGGCAAGCCGACCGCGACCTACGAGCTGAAGGATCAGGACACTGTCCAGATGCTCTTCCGCGCTCAGCGCAACTGGTAATACCGGTTGATCTGATCACGATCCCAGAACCCCGGCAGGTAACTGCCGGGGTTTTTTCTTCCGACCGGAAGAGGTGGTAGCGGAAGATTGGCTGCGACATTTCGGTCTACGCGAAGAACGAAGACGAGCCATGCGATTCATCAGCGGCAAACTTATTTACTTAGCTGATCTACTAAACTATATACACCACGGCCAACACATTGAATGATGGCTCTTGGCTGAATGCTAAGCCTCCCAAACCTCCGGCAATGCCCTGCCGGAGGTTTTTGATTCATGGCCACGAACCGGCGCCGGAGATCGCGATGCGCGCGGCACCGCAGATTGCCGCTCGCAAGCAGGCTCGCCCCGCCGCGTCGATTCGACGCCGTCAAGATTTGACGGAATCGATCCGCAGTGCATTCTCGTCGTTCATGGGACGCTTCAAGAACAGCCGTCTGGCTCGGATGAGCAGTGGCCATTACTGCCTGATCCGGGATCTCGGGCTGGTGAAGGGCGGCAAGGGATTGCGGCACCATGAGGTGGTCATCGACTTCTCGGGGCGCGGTCTGCTCAAGCTCATCATGAGCGCTGGCACCGCCGTCCTGCGCCGGCGCGCGCCGGTGCGGATCGAAACCGCCGAATAGCGCAGATCAATCCCGGGAGTTGAGCCCGATCATTCGTGACGCCACGCGCTGCGCGACCAGGTCTTCAGGCGACTGCTACGCGATCGCCATCAGCGTGGTCGCGACCAATCTGTTCACGATGTGCACGATCATCGTCTCCGGTTGTCGATGTCAGATTGTTCGTAACGCGGAATGATTTCGTTACGTCATCCTCTGTCTCGATCCGCCACACGCGGCTCAACTGCGCGTGAGCGCCGGGCGCCGTTGCTGGGCGACAATTCGGTGATGTACAGTGCCGCAGTCAAACGGCCGGGACTGCGATCCGCGCTCCAGCCGAAAGCAAGAAAAAAGCAGGGAAGGAACGGATCTCACATGAAGGATTTCGCCGGAAAGATTGCCGTCATCACGGGTGGCGGCACGGGCATGGGGCGTGAGCTCGCACGGCAGCTCGTTGCCGAGGGATGCAATGTCGCGATGTGCGACGTCTCGGCCGAGGCGATGGCCGAGACCAAGCGGCTCTGCGAGGTCGAGAAGCTGCCGCAGGGCCTGCGCATCACCACCCACATTGCCGACGTCTCGATCGAGGATCACTACAAGCGCTTCCGCGATGAGCTGATCGAGCAGCAGGCGACCGACAAGATCCACTTGCTGTTCAACAATGCCGGCATCGGCGGCGGCGGCAGCCTGTTCACCAACACCCGCGAGCAATGGGAGCGCACCTTCAACATCTGCTGGGGCGGCGTCTATCTCGGCGTCCGCACCTTCCTGCCGTTGCTGGTGAAGGCCGACGAGGCGCACATCGTCAACACGTCGAGCGTCAACGGCTTCTGGGCCTCAGTCGGCCTCGGCGTGTCGCACACCGCCTACAGCGCGGCGAAATTCGCGGTGAAGGGATTCACCGAGGCGATGATCAACGATCTCCGCCTCAACGCGCCGCACGTCAAATGCTCGGTCGTGATGCCCGGTCACATCGGCACCTCGATCGTGTCGAACTCGCGTAAGGTGCAGAACGGCTCCGACCAGCTCAATCCCGACGAGCTCAAGCAGGCTCGCCAGCGTCTGCAAGGGCAGGGCATCGACGTGGCCAAGATGTCGGATGCCGACATCCAGCAGCTCGCGCTCGATCGTGCCCGCATTTTCCACGACGAGGCGCCGACCTCGGCAGCTGCCGCCGCCAAGATCATCCTCGACGGCGTCAAGGCGGATCGCTGGCGCATCCTGGTCGGCGACGATGCGCATATGCTCGACGAGCGTGTGCGCAAGACGCCGGAGCAGGCCTACACGCCGGAGTTTTATCAGGACCTCGTGGCGGCGACCGGCTGGAAGGTCGGCTGATCGGCACCTCGTGAAATCCGTCATACTGAGGAGCGCGGAACGCGCGTCTCGAAGCATGCACGGCAGGGTTAGTGGCCGTCGATCCTTCGAGACGGCCGCGTTGCGGCCTCCTCAGGATGACGGGATCGGCGCTTCCGAGTTGCTATCAACTACCCGCGCATCGCGCGCTGGCGCGACCCAGCCTGATAGGCGAGGCGGTAATGCCCTGAGCAATAGGGCATGCCGCCGAGCGGCGTGTTGCCGCAGAAGCAGAAATCATCGGCGCCCGGGCTGCTGATCGGCCAGCGGCAGCGCTGCTCGCTCAATTCGAACAGCGAGCAGCTGTTGACGCTGACAACAGGCGCATCGTCGGGCTCCGGCTCGTAGACCGCCTGGAGCAGCCGGAGCTGCTGCTTCGCGGTCGCCCGTTGCGCGGCGTGCGCGGTGGCTTTCTTCCGCCGCGCCCTGCGTTCGTCCGGCGTCGTGCGGGTGAGGTTCAGCCGCGACAGCTTGCCGATCACCGCATTGCGGCTGACGCCGATATTGACGGCGATGTCGCGGCAGGAGAGGCCGGCTTCAAAGTAGATCTTGAGTTGGTCGACGCGCTCCGGCGTCCAGGTCTCTTGGTTGACAATCATCTGACGGTTCCACGTTCTGTGTTGAACCGCCGCGCCGGCACATACGCCCCTTGTCTCTTGAGCTCCGCGCAAACGCTCCGCGTTTGTCGCGAGGATCATGCTCTCAGGGCGTGCGGCCGTTATCGCGGATTGCAAGCAACCCGTCCTTGATGGCGAGTCGAATGCCTTCCTCGATCAATGTCCGTGCAACGCCCGGGACGCTCGTGCCGTGGGTGCCCTGTCTCACCAGCTTCTCGAGGTAACCAATGGTCGAGAGCGCCAGTGTGACCGGGACGCGGTCGGTTTCGGCCTTTTCCGTAGCCATGAAGAAACGCTTAACCCTGAACGCCTGTACTGAAAAGTATCTATTTAGAGTCTATTTAGGGATGTGGCAGTTCGTCAAGCCACCGGCCACAAAATGCGAACAGCCGCGCCGGAGATCGATTCCGGCGCGGCGTCGGGATAAGATTATTTAAGTATATTAACGGGTTAGGCGCGCAACTCGACCTTGACCGGGAACGTCTTGAGAAGCCGCTCAGCCGTTTCGGCCTGGTCCGCGGGCGCGGTCACGCTCAGGTACAGGCCCCGGGACGGGTCGGTGATGGCCTCCACACGGACCTCGCCGGACAATCCTTCCCGCGCCAGCAGCTCGCGCGCAGCCTCGCCGGCGGCGATCTCGCGCAGCTTCGGCTTGAAGATCTTGCCGACCGGCGTGACCGGCATCTCCGCAATCACCGACACCACGCGCGGGCGCGCCGGCGGCTCCAGGATGTTGTCCTGCACGAAAGCGGCGAGCGCCTGCGGATCGATATGCGCGCCGGGCTGCGCCGAGACGAACAGCATCGGCACTTCGCCGGCATAACTGTCGGGGCGTCCGACCGCCGCGGCCAGTGCGACGCCTGGAAACGCCAGCGCGGCGTCTTCGATCGCGCGCGGGTCGATGTTGTGGCCGCCGCGGATGATGACGTCCTTGGCGCGGCCCATGATGTAGACGAAGCCGTCGGCATCGATGCGGCAGATGTCGCCGGTGCGCAGCCAGCCGTCGCGGAACGCCTCTTCGGTCTGCTTCTTGTCGACGTAACCGGCGAACACCTGCGGGCCCCTGGTCAGGAGCTCGCCGACCGGCGAGGGCCACGGCCCGGTGTGCAGCTTGCCGCCCTCGAGGATCGCGAGCTCGACCAGTGGATTGCGGGTGCCGACGCTTTCGGCGCGCGGCTTCACGCCGTGGACGTCATGGGTGATGGCGCCGGCAAGCTCGGTCATGCCGTAGAGCTGCTGGATGCAGGGACCGCCCCAGGTCGCAAGATAGCGCCGTTCGATTTCCGGCGGGCAGATCGAGGCGCCGGTGGCGGTGACGCGCAGGGTCGAGATGTCGCTGTCCGCGACCGGGATGTCGGCCAGCGCGCCGAGCGTGGTCGGCACGTTGCCGGAGATGTTGACGCGGTATTTCTCGATGATCTTCCAGAAATGCGTGATCAGCGCCGGATCGCGCGCGCCGGCGGGGCCGGGGATGAAGATCGTCGTGCCGGCCGCCAGGCAATTGGCCGTCGTGCAGAACAGGCCGCCGACATGGAACAGCGGCATCGTGATCATCGCACGTTCGCCGCGGTGGAAGTCGAGTGCCATCCGCGAGGACAAGGTGGAGGCGACCATCGCGCGGTTGGTGAGCCGCGCCACCTTGGGATGACCGGTGGTGCCCCCGGTCGGCAGCATCACCGCGACACGGTCGGCCTCGCTCATGTCGCTCGACTTGCCGTAGTCGTCGCGCCAGGCCGGATCAGGCCGCAGCACCTCGCCGTCGAAGGAAATGCTGCCGTCGAGCGGCGCGATCACGATGCGCTTGAGCGAGGGCACCTCGCGCTGCAGCCCCTCGACCCGCTCATAGAGCCCGCCCGGCATTCCCGGCGGCGGCGCGATCAGCAGCTTCGCATTGATGGCATTGAGCTGGGCTGTGATCGCCTCCCGCGTGAACAGCAGGTTGAGCGGCTCGGCGACCCCGCAGGCGGCGGCGCCAAAGATCGCGACGATGCTGGCCGGACAGGCGGGCAGCAGGATCGCCACCGCATCATCCTTGCCGATGCCTTGGCCGCGGAAATAGGATTCGGCCGCCTTGATGCAGCCCATCAGCTGATCGTTCGAAATCACGACCGGGTTGGGATCGAGCGGCGAGCGCAGATAGATCGCAGCTTCGGCGTCCGGCGCCCCCTGCGGGCCGCGGGCGATGAGATCGAGGATGCGCGGGCAGGCGGCGAGCGTCTCCTGCATCTCCTTGTCGCGCGCAGCCTCGTCGGCCGGCGAAAGCCTGTCCTTCAGCATATCCATCCCCGTCCATTTTTGTTTCGTTGGGACGGAGATTGTATCGAGCCGCGCTTGCCGAACACAAGTGCGGCTTATCGACTGGTTGTCAGCCGTGAACGACCGATTTGGCGATCATGCAGTGAATGCCCTTGGAGCCGTTGACCGTCTGGGTGACCCGCAGGTCGGCGGCCAGGCTGCACAGCGTGTAGGCGTCCTCGCGGGAGAGATTCCGCTTCTCGCCGAGCAGCACGATCATGTCGCGCAGCGCCCGCATCGCGCATTGGTCGAGATCGGGATCCATCGCCATGGTGATGTAATGGTCCGCGGTCTCGGCCCGCGGATAGGTGAACTTGAGGTCGTTGCGCACGGTCAGGCGGAAGCGGCCGGTGAGCGCGGTCTCGATCGCGGTGACGCAGACCTCGCCGTCGCCCTGCACGCCATGGCCGTCGCCGCAGGAGAACAGCGCGCCCGGTACGAACACCGGCAGATACAGCGTCGCACCGGGACCGAGCTCCTTGTTGTCGAGATTGCCGCCCATCGCGCGCGGGATCAGCGAGGTGATGAGACCCCAGGCCGGCGGGGGCGCGACGCCCATCACGCCAAAGAACGGCCTGAGCGGCAGGTCGAGGCCCCAGGGCAGGCGGCCCACCATGCGCTCGCGATCGAGTGGGATGTTGAGCAGCCGCACCTCGTCGAAATCGTCGGGCAGGGTGCCGGACAACGGCTTGATGACGTTGAAGCCCCAATCCTGCCGGAGCTGCACGTCGAGAATATCGATCTGCAACACATCGCCTGGTTGCGCGCCTTCGACGGCGACCGGGCCTGTCAGGATATGTCCAGGCACCGGCCGCGCGTTCCTGGCATGGATGTCGGCCAATTCCGGCGGCACGTGGAATTTCTCGCGGTCGGGTACGACCTCCGGCGTGCCGTTGACGGTTTCGATCGTGATCTCGTCGCCGCTCGCGATCGTGAGGACCGGCTTCAGCTTGGCGTCAAAGAAGCCGCAATGGCAGGTTTCGGGACTGGACTTCAGATGATGATGGGTCATGTGACGGCTTTTGATTAGTTTCCCAGCAGCGTATGACGCTGTAGCAGAACTTCGCAGAGGCTTCCCTTGTTTTTTGTGCTCTCCAAGACGCTCGGCATCATGCTGCTGCCGATCAATTTCCTGATCGGGATCGGCGTGATCGGCGCCGTGCTGCTGCTGACGCGGTTTGCGCGTCTCGGCCGCAGGTTGATGGTTGTCGCGCTGCTGCTGCTTGCGATCTGCGGCTTCTCGCCGCTCGGCAATGTCCTGATCTCAACGCTGGAGCAGCGCTTCCCGCCATGGGACGCCTCGCGCGGCGCGCCCGACGGCATCATCGTGCTTGGCGGCTCGATCGATGCCGATCTGTCGGTCGCGCATGCGACGCCTGTCGTGCGCAGTGCGGCCGATCGCGTCATCGCGGCGGCGGCGCTGGCGCGCAGGTATCCGAACGCGCGCCTCGTGTTCACCGGCGGCAGCGCGAACCTGATCTCGAATGATGCGCGCGAGGCCGACTATGCCGCCGAGATGTTCGAGAGCCTCGGCATTGCCAGGTCGCGGTTGATCATCGAGCGCCGCTCGCGCAACACGGTGGAGAACGCCGAGCTCTCCAAGGCGCTGGTCGATCCCAAGCCGGGCGAGCGCTGGCTGCTCGTCACCTCGGCCTATCACATGCCGCGCTCGGTCGGGCTGTTCCGCAAGGCGGGATTCAACGTCGAGGCCTATCCGGTCGACTGGCGCGTCGGCAATGTCTTCAGTTTTGCGACGCTTTCGATCGAGGGCTTGTCGCGCACCGATCTCGGCACACGGGAGTGGATCGGGCTGCTGGCCTATCATCTGGCCGGCAAAACCGACGATTTGCTGCCGGGACCGGGCCCGCGTTGAGCGACGAGCCGGTCGCTTCCGTCGACCAATCCAGCTAACATCCCACCAACAGGCAGCGCCAAGCTGCCGATCATGGGAGTTCACGCCATGCAACAGCAGACACCGCCGGAACAGCTCGACCTCGGCGCAATCGTCGCGGATCTGAACAATCTGCTGCGGCTGAAGACCACGGTCATCGGCATCAAGATGTTCGCCCGCGTCGAGGAGATGGAGGCGATCCCGAAGATCCGCCGTCCGTCGGCGGTGCACACCACGGACCAGATCGTCAGCATGGCCTCGCGGCTCGGCTGGACCGTCGGCATCACCGGCGACGATCTGGTCGGCGCGCAATGCCGCGCGGTGATCGGGCTCGCGCCGCAGGACGAGAAGTGGCTCGCCGGCGAGAACTATGTCGGCGTCTGGCACGGCACCGCCGAAGACGCGCGCAAGCGCCAGGAGGCGCTCGACGTGGTGCCGTATGGCCAGTACCAGGCGATGGCGGTGAGCCCGCTGACCAGCGGCCGTCTCAATCCGCCGGACATCTGCCTGGTCTATGCGACGCCGGGGCAGATGATCATCCTGATCAACGGGCTGCAGTACACCGGCTACAAGAAGTTCGAATGGGGCGTGGTCGGCGAGACCGCGTGCGCGGATTCGTGGGGGCGGGCGCTGAAGACCGGCGAGCCGAGCCTGTCGTTGCCGTGCTTCGCCGAGCGCCGCTACGGCGGCGTGCCCGACGAGGAGATGCTGATGGCGCTGCCACCGGCCTATCTGGTGAAGGCGATCGCGGGCATGAAGCAACTCGCCAAGAACGGCCTGCGCTATCCGATCGCACCCTATGGGATCCAGGCCGACGTACGCGCCGGCATGGGGGTGTCTTACAAGAATTAGGGCCAAGAAATAGCGGCAAGAAATAGCGGATTGCGTCGCCGCGCCCGCGATGACAAAAGGGCGCCCAACTTTGCTGCGCAGGGAGCCTGATCCATGTCCTCGTCGAAACTCGACATCGTCGTCTACGGTGCGACCGGCTTCACCGGCCAGCTCGTCGCCGAGTATCTCGCGGCGCATTATCGCGACGGCAGCCTGAAATGGGCGATGGCCGGGCGCAGCAAGGACAAGCTCGCCTCGGTTCGCGATGCGATCGGCGCGCCCGCCGACACGCCCTTGATCGTTGCCGATGCCAGCGATGCCGCGTCGCTGAAGGCGATGCTGGCGCAGACCAAGTCGGTCATTTCGACGGTCGGTCCGTATCAGCTCTATGGCAATGAGCTGATCGCGGCCTGCGTGGAAAGCGGCACCGATTATTTCGATCTTTGCGGCGAGCCGGTCTGGATGCGGCAGATGATCGACAAGTATGAAGCCGCGGCAAACGCCAGCGGCGCGCGCATCGTGTTCTCCTGCGGCTTCGACTCGGTGCCGTTCGAGCTCGGCGCGTTCTTCGTGCAGGAGGAAGCCAAGCGCGTGTTCGGTGCGCCGGCGCAGCGCGTCAAGGGCCGCGTGCGCGACATGCGCGGCACGCTGTCCGGCGGCACGGCCGCGAGCGCCAAGGCGACCTTCGATGCCGTCGCCAAGGACTTGAGCCTGGTCGCGATCCTCAACAATCCCTTCGCGCTGACGCCGGGCTTCGAGGGGGCGAAGCAGCCGCGCGGCAGCAAGCCGGCTTACGAGGAGGATCTGCACTCCTGGACCGCGCCGTTCATGATGGCGCTGATCAACACGCGCAATGTCCACCGCTCCAACATGCTGATGGGCTTTCCCTACGGGAAGGACTTCGTCTACGACGAGATGGTCCTGACCGGCCCGGGCGAGAAGGGCGAGGCCAATGCAAAGAAGGTGATGGCGCTGAATTCCGAGAAGACCGGTCCCAGCGCACCGAAGCCGGGCGAGGGGCCGTCCAAGGAAGAGCGCGAGAACGGCCGCTACGATCTGCTCTATCTCGCGGTCGCGCCCGACGGCCGCATGGTCCGCGCCGGCATCAAGGGCGATCGCGATCCCGGCTATGGCTCGACCTCGAAGATGATCTCGGAATGCGCGATCTGCCTGTTGCGCGACACGCCCGACGTCGCCCCCGGGTTCTGGACGCCGGGAGCTGCGATGCAAGGTAAGCTGATCAAGCGCCTGGTCGACCACGCCGGGCTGACCTTCGAGGTCGAGAAGTAACTTCTCGCAATTTGCTCGATGTCATCGCCCGGCTCGACCGGGCGATCCAGTATTCCAGAGACGGCTGTATTTCGGCGGATAGGCCGCGGCGTACTGGATCACCCGCATTCGCGGCTGATGACAGCCGGGGCTATGCCGCCGCCCGCGGATTATACGCGTACATGAAATCCATGCCCTTGGACGACACTGGCAGCAGCAGCTTCAGCATGTGATCGCGCAGCCAGGCGCCGGTCGCGCTGAACTCGCGCTTGCTGTTGCCGTTGCGGCGCGCGATCGCCACGATCTTCTCGGCGCGCGGGCGCCGCTCGTGCTCGAAGGCCTGGAATGTCAGGCCGAGCTCCTGGCCGTCGCGCATCAGGATGCCGAGCCGCAGCGCGTCTTCCAGCGCGAGCGATGCGCCCTGGCCGGCATGCGGGCTGGTGGCGTGCGCGGCATCGCCGATCAGCAGCGTCCGCTTGCGCGACCAGGTCGGCAGCGTGGCAACGTCGAGCGTGTCGGTGACCACGATGTTCTCGGCAGCCTCGATGATATCGGGGATCGGCGCGTGCCAGCCGGCGTGGAATTCGCGCAGATGCTGCCTGATCGCGTCCTGGCTTTGCAGGCGATACGCCGCCGCGGTCATGCCGTGCGATGGCTGCGTGCTCCACCACATCCCGCCGGTGTCCGGATCGGGGCTGCACAGGCCGTAGCCGAAGAAGCCGCTTTGCCCGAACGTGGTCTCCACCTTCTGGCCGATCGAGAGGCGCTCGAACATGGCGCGTGGCACGAATCCGCCGAAACCGATCAGCCCGGTGTCGAACGGCGTCGGGCCGTCGGGGATGACGTGCCGCCGCACCGCCGAGTGCACGCCGTCGGCGCCGATCACGAAATCGCCTTCGGCGGTGGTGCCGTCGTTGAAATAGGCGATGACCGGCTGGTCGCCGCGGTCCTCGATCTTCACCAGCTTCTTCTCGAAGAACACCGAGACGTTGGAGCCCCACGCCTTGTCGATAAGCGTCTCGTTGAGGGTCGCGCGGCACATGTTCACCGCGGGCTGGCCGAAGCGCTGCTGCATGTTCTGGTTGAGCGAGCCGAGCTTCTTGCCGTTCTGCGAATAGAAGTCGAACGATTCGGCGATCGAGCCGTTGCGGATCAGTTCGTCGGCGAGGCCGAGCTCCGCCAGCACATGCATGCCGTTGGGCGCGATCTGCAGGCCGCCGCCGATCCCGGTGGAATAGGGCCAGGCTTCATAGAGCTCGGCCTCGATGCCGGCGCGGGCCAGGAACATCGCGGTCACTGGACCTGCGATGCCGGCGCCAATGATCAGAGCTTTACGGGGACGTGAGGTCATGCCTTGCTCCATGCGTCCGTGTGGGCTACGAAACGTTAGTTGCTAATTATCTTATTTTGTAAGATATTAGGCGAGTAAGATATAGGAGCAGCTTTGTCAAGTGCGAAGTCGCGCGAAGCGCTGATGCAGGAACTCGAGGAGGCGATGCGCCGGTCATCCGCGCAGGGCGTGATGTACGGCCAAGCCGTTGCGGAAGTTGCCGGAATCGCCAATTCCGACATGGAATGCATGGACATCCTGCTGCTGGAGGGGCGGGTGACCGCCGGCCGCCTCGCCGAGGTGACCGGGCTGACCACGGGCGCCATCACGGGCGTCGTGGATCGGATGGAGAAGGCGGGTTACGTGCGCCGCGAGCGGGACGAGAGCGACCGCCGCAAGGTCTTCATCTCGGTGATCGAGGAAAAGGCCGCCGAGATCGGCAAGTTCTACGTGCCGATGCAGGAGGCGATGCTCAAGGTCTGGAGCAGCTACACCGAAGACGAGTTGCGGCTGCTGCTGCGCTTCGCCAATGACGGCTACAAGGGGGTGCTGGAGGCGACCGCCGCGCTGAAGAGCGTGATCGACACGCCGCCCGAGCAGCGCGCCAAGCTCAAGATGCCGCCGAAGTCTCGTCGCTGACCTCGAGCGATGTCGCGCGGTAGCGCTCGGCCGCCGCATACATGCCCCACATCGTGCCCAGCATCATCCAGAAATGCCGCCAATGGTCGGTATCGATGATGAAGCTCTCGCCGGCGATGCCGAGGAAGGCCGAGAAGATCGCCAGATAGTCGCGCTGCCACGGCACCCGCATGTAGATGTAGCGGAAGCCGATGATCGCGCTGACGAACACCAGCGCCGGATAGCAGATGCCCGAGATCCAGCCGCCTGACATGAAGGCGTTGAGGAACGAGTTGTGGGTGTCCTCGGGGAAGTAGGTGTGGAACTGGAGCGGCCCGATGCCGAACGGCAGTTCCAGTGCCATCTGGGCGCCGAGGATGTGGCGGCCGAACCGGCCGAAGCGGCCTTCATCATAGCTCTGGTCGAAGCTCGCGCGCTGCTTGAACATGTCGGCGACCGTGCCGATCGACAGCAGCACCGCGATCAGCGCAACGGCCAGGATCGCGGCGATCAAGGTCATCACGATGATGCGCGAGCGCTGCGCCTGCGAGCGGCTGGTGAACACCATCAGCGCCAGCATGAACGCCGCGGTGATCACGAGGCCGCCCCAGGCGGCGCGGGAGAATGACAGCAGGATCGCCAGCGAGATGATGCCGAAGGCGATGGCGTTGCGGAACGCCTTGCCGAAGCGATCGGAGACCACGCTTTGCAGCGTGAACAGCGCGGGCAGGATCAGGAACGCGCCGAGCACGTTCGGATCCTTAAAGGTGCCGCGGGCGCGATCATACAGCGTCAGCAGGTCGTAGCCGCCGGGCACCAGATGGAAGTAGCCGGCGATGCCCGCCAGCGAAGCGATCATCGCGCCGACGATCAGCCCCCGGCGCAGCATGTCGAGCCGCACGTCGGTGTCCTCCGACATCACCATCGCGAAGAAGATGACGGTGACGGCCATGTACCAGGAGGTGAGGACCCAGTTCACCACCTCCGGCTTGTCGAGGAACGGCACCGCGCCGATGCTGTAGCCGACATTGAGCACGATCAGCGCGAACAGCAGCGGCATGAACACGAGCTGCATGCGCAGGCCCGTGGCAAAGAACAGCACGCAGGCGGTCAGCGTGACCAGTTCATACGGACTCGGCTCGATGAACACGATGGCGATCGACGCGGCGGCAAGCCATACCAGCGCCCGCTGCAGCGCCAGCACGCCTGGCGGCGCCGATGTCAGCGATTGGGACGTCCCGGCTGTCGCCGCATAGGCCATCGGATACTCACGCAACTCGGTACAAACACTCAGTCCTTCAATGCGACGAGCGGTGGGATTGCTCCCGCCTTCGCTCTTCGAGCTACGGCGGGCAAGTCGCTGCGCTCGCAATGACGGCGGTTGGTCTCGACTCTCAGTACGCGTTCTCGTTCTTCGTGATCAGCGAGAACGGGGTCTTGAGCAGGATGTAGAGGTCGAACAGCACCGACCAGTTTTCGATGTAATAGAGGTCGTATTCGACGCGTTTCTGGATCTTCTCGTCGGTGTCGACCTCGCCGCGCCAGCCGTTAATCTGTGCCCAGCCGGTGATGCCGGGCTTGACGCGGTGGCGGGCGAAGTAGCCGTCGACGGCCTCGTCGAACAGGCGGTTCTCCAGCTTGCTCTGCACGGCGTGCGGGCGCGGGCCGACCAGCGAGAGATTGCCCTTCAGTACGACGTTGAACAGCTGCGGCAATTCGTCGAGCGAGGTCTTGCGGATGAAGCGGCCGACGCGGGTGACGCGCGGATCGTTCTTGGTCACGACCTTGGAGGCGGTCGGATCGGCCTGGTGATGGTAGAGCGAGCGGAACTTGTAGACGTCGATCCGCTCATTGTTGAAGCCGAAGCGCTTCTGGCGGAACAGCACCGGGCCGGGGCTGTCGAGCTTCACCGCGAGCGCCACCAGTCCCAGCACCGGGAGCGCCGCAAGCAAAGCGAGGCCACCGACCACGCGGTCGAACAGCCATTTCAGCACCAGATCCCAGTCCGTGATCGGCGCCTCGAACACGTCAAGTGTCGGCACCTTGCCGACATATGAATAGGAGCGGGGCCGAAAACGCAGCTTGTTGGTATGGGCCGATAGGCGGATATCGACCGGCAGCACCCAGAGCTTCTTGAGCATTTCCAGGATGCGGGTCTCGGCCGAGATCGGCAGCGCGAACAGCACGAGGTCGACGCGGGTGCGGCGGGCGAACTCGACGATGTCGTCGACCTTGCCGAGCTTCGGCGAGCCGGCGCAGGTTTCCATGGCGCGGGCATCGTTGCGATCATCGAACACGCCGAGCACGTGGATGTCCGTGTCGTCGTCGGCGTTCAACGCCTCTATCAGCTTCTCACCATTCTGGTCGGCGCCGACGATGATGGTGCGGCGGTCGAGCCGGCTGTCATGCGCCCAGGCCCGCACCATCGAGCGCAGCGCGAGCCGTTCGGCGATCAGGACCGCGAGGCCGACGCAGAAGAACGACGACAGCCAGACCCGCGACACCTCGCCGCCGAGCTTGACCAGGAAGGAGATGCCGATGAACAGCAGGAACACGAAGGCCCATGACGAGATCATCCGCGTCATCTGGCGGAGCTGGCCGCGGAAGATCTGCACCTGGTAGATGTCGGCGGCCTGGAAGCAGACCACGGCCGCCGCCGACATGCCGAGGATCGATGCGATGTATCCCCAATGGATACCGCCGCCGGCAAGCGGCATGACATAGGCCAGATAGAGCCCGACGCCGACCAGGCTGAGCAGCACGAAATCGGCGAGGCGAACCACGCCGGCGATCACGACCGGCGAGTAGGCGCCGCGAACTTTTTGATTGGTGACGGCGAGCGCGGCCGGCGACAGGCGGCGGCGGCGTTCCTGCGGCTGAGCAGCCGTCGCAGACGCAGCGGCATCCAGCATCGAGCGTGCGTTAAACGGTTCCACGAGTCCACGTCCATTCCTGCGCCTGCAGATGGGCATCCGCGCGCAGCAGCGAAATTCCCCGGGACGTGACTTAAGGGGACAAATCGGAAGAAACGGTTACGTGTGCAAGAAGTGGTTAACGTTTGGCAAATGCATCGCGATAGCCGGCCAGCACGCCCTCGACCATGGCGCTCTGCGAGAAATGTTCGGAAATCCGCTCGCGCAGTTTTTGCGCGCGCGTCGCGGTCGCGGCGGGATTGTCGAGCGCGACCTTGATCGCATCGGCCATCGCAGCGGCATCGCTCGGCGCGAACAGGGCGTCGGTGTGGGTGTCGAAGATCTCCGGGATGCCGCCGACATTGGCAGCGATCATCGGAATTCCCGCAGCGCCGGCCTCGATCACCACATAGGGCATCGAATCGCCGCGCGAGGGAACCACCAGCAGGCTGCCTTTCGAGAAACCGTACCGCGCCTTGACGTGGCCGATGAAGCGAACGGCGTCGCCGAGCGACAGCCGCTTCACCTGCTCCTTGAGCCGCTCGAACTCCTCGCCGTCGCCGCCAAGCGTCAGCGTCACCGGCTTGCCCTCGGCGCGCAACTTGGCGACCGCGTCGATCAGAAGGTCGGCGCCCTTGATGCGGCGGAATTCGCCGACATAGGCGACGTCAGTGGCGTCATCGGCCTTGGCAACCGGTTCGAATTCCTCGGACGTGACGCCGTTGAAGACACAGCGGACGAGGCCTGCGGGCTTGCCGACGGTGCGCTGATAGGTGTCGCGGGCGAATGTGCTCTCGAACAGGAACAGATCGGTGCTGTTCATCAGCGTGCGCTCGAGCTGGCTGTAGAAGCGGCCCTTCCAGGTGTCGAGCGGGTAGTGCAGCGAGCCGCCATGCGGCGTGTAGACCCGGATCACCTTGTTCGAGCGCCGCCGCAGCCGGACATAGGCGCCGGCCTTGGCGCCATGGCCGTGCACGACATCGGGTTTCAGCTTTCGGATCAGACCGGCGATATGCGCCCAGACCATGAAGTCGGCGAAGCGCGGCTCGCGGCGTATCGCGACCCGGTGGACGCCGAGCTTGAGGCGCGGCTCGATCTCGGCCAGCACGGCGTCGGCACGGGTGCCGCCGGTCAGGCTGTCGGCGACGATGCCGACATGGTGGCCGCGCTCGATCTGGCCGTTGGCGACGTCGAGGATGTGACGAATGATGCCGCCGACCGGAGCACGAACGACATGCAGGATGCGGAGCGGCTGGTCCTGATTGTGATCCTGCGCCATCGATCAGAACCAGCGTTCGCCGACGAACACGGTGTCACCGGGGCCGATCGGCGTGCCGAGGGGAGCTGCGAAGCGGCCGGCGCCCGATGCATCGGTATGGGTGAGGGTGACCTCGTCGCGCCTCGCGCGCGGCGCGAAGCCGCCGGCGATCGCCACCGCACTCTCGACCGTCATGTTGGGCACATAGGGATATTGGCCGGGGGCCTGGACTTCACCGAGGATGAAGAACGGCCGGTAGGATTCGATCTCGACCGCCACCGACGGCTCGCGGATGAAGCCGTTGCGCAGCCGTGCGGTGATCTCGGCGGCAAGCCCGGCAGGGGTGCGGCCGCGTGCCGGCACCGAGCCGATCAGCGGCATCGTGATCGCGCCGGCGGCATCGATCGCATAGGAGTTGGTCAGGCCTTCCTGGCCATAGACCACGACGCGGAGCTTGTCGCCGGGGCCGAGATTATAGGCCTCGCGCCCCGGCGCAGGCTCGGCATAGGCGACCGGCCCGGCAAAGGAGGGCTGCCCATATGCCATCGGATCGAGGGCCGGGTCGCCGGCAACCGGCGAAGTCCGTCCCATGCAGCCCGACAGCGCGAGCGCAGCAATCAGACAAGCAAGGGGAGCGCGCAAATCGCGCATGCGAGGAATCCCACGAAATTACCGGCCCCGATTAACGGCACTCATGGTTAACAAAGCATGACGGAGTGGTGGTGGCAGCCGCATCCGTCAACCGCGCCGATTAACCCAGCAGCAACCTTAATGGACTGTAATCGCCCGCATTGAGATGGAATCGCGGCGTCCGCGGGAGTTCGTTATGCGTTTTGCATTCTGGCGTAGAGGCGAGGAAAAGGCCGCCGTGCAGCGGGCGCTGCCGAAGTCTGCGCCCGTCGCCGACGGGGCCGTTGCGAAGCCGGCTTTGCCGATGTCTGCTCCTGACGAACCGGCGCCGGCAACCGATCTCGATCTCCATGTGCTCGGGCGCGCGCTGGCGCGCAAACGAAGCTGGATCGTCGTGCCGACCGTGCTGGTGTTTGCGCTGTCGCTCGCTGCCGTCAACGTCGTGACGCCGCGCTACAAGTCGGAAGCGCGAATCCTGATCGACAATCGCGAGAATGCCTTCCTGCGCCCGAACGGCGAGCGCGATCTGGAGCGCACCTCGCTCGATGCCGAGGCCGTGACGAGCCAGGTGCAACTGTTGCTGTCGCGCGATCTCGCGCGCGACATCATCAAGAAGAACAAGCTCGCCGAGCGTCCGGAGTTCGATCCGGTGCTGCGCGGCTTCTCCCCGCTGAAGTCGCTGCTGGCGCTGTTCGGCATCGGCCGTGACCCGTTCAGCCTGACGCCGGAAGAGCGGGTGCTCGATTCCTATTACGAGCGCTTCCAGGCCTATGCGGTCGACAAGTCGCGCGTCATGGTGATCGAATTCCAGTCGGAGGATCCCGAGCTTGCGGCGCGCGTCACCAACTCGATTGCAGACGGCTATCTCGTGTTGCAACAAGGGGCGCGGCAGGACCAGGCCAAATCCGCGAGCACCTGGCTGCTCGGCGAAATCGACAAACTGCGCGGCAAGGTCGCAGATGCGGATTCGCGGGTCGAGGAATTCCGCTCCAAGTCGAGCCTGTTCGTCGGCACCAACAACATCCCGCTGTCCAACCAGCAGATGGGCGAGCTGAACACGCAGCTCAACAACGCCCGCGCGCTGAAGGCGGATGCCGAGACCAAGGCGCGCCTGATCCGCGAGATGCTTCAGGGTGGCAAGCCGATCGAGGCTTCGGAAGTGCTCAATTCGGAGCTGATCCGCAGGCTCGCCGAGCAGCGCGGCACGCTGCGCGCCCAGCTCGCCGAGCAGTCCTCGACCTTGCTCGACAACCACCCGCGCATCAAGGAATTGAAGGCGCAGATCTCCGATCTCGACCGGCAATTGCGCGAGGAAGCCGGCAAGGTCTCGCGCTCGCTGGACAACGACGCCCGCGTCGCCGATGGCCGCGTCCAGGCACTGCAGGCGAGCCTCGACCAGTCGAAGAAGCAGGCCTCGTCGAGCAACAGCCAGGACGTGCAGTTGCGCGGGCTGGAGCGTGAAGCCAAGGCGCAGCGCGATCTGCTGGAAGCCTATCTCGCCAAATATCGCGAGGCGACCGCCCGCGAGAACATCGAGGCGGCGCCGACCGACGGCCGCATCATCTCGCGCGCCACGGTCTCCAATACGCCAGCCTATCCGAAGAAGCTGCCGATCGTGCTGATCGCGACGCTGGCGACGCTGTTGCTGTCGTCCGGCATCATCATCACCGGCGAATTGCTACGCATCTCTGCGCCGGGCGCGGTGGGCCGCGCCTTCGCGCCGGCCGCCGCGGTGATCAGGCGCCGCGAACCGGTCATGGAGACCGGAGCTATGGACGAGCCGGCGCCGAGGCTGTCGCCTGAACCCGAACTCGCATCGCCGCTCGCTCCCAGCCTGTCGCCGGAGCCTGAATTGTCGCCGGAGCCCGCAATGGCCTACGAGCCCGTCATCAGCGAGCCGCAGCCTGCGCCCGCCCAAACGGTCGACGAGATCGATGCGCTGGCGGGGCGTCTCGTCGCGGCCGGTCCCGCCGCCCACAAGGTCACAGTGCTCGGCCCGGCCACTGGCGAGAGCGTCACGTGGACCGCGCTGACGCTGGCCCGTCTGATGGCACGCCAGGCCAAGGTCGTGGTGGTCGATCTCGTCGCATCCTCGCCGGTGCTGACGGCGGCGACCGTCGATCCTACCGCGCCCGGGCTGGCCGAGCTGATGCAGGGTGAGGCGACGTTCGCGCAGATCATCACCAAGGATCGGCAGTCGCGCGTGCAGATCGTCAGCGCCGGACGCCCGGGCTTCGATCGCAGCCATCTGCAATCGCCGCGGCTGGCGCTTGCGATCGATGCGCTGCTCCGGGTCTACGATCACGTGCTGCTCGACGCCGGCTCGGCCGTCGACCTGCCGGCCGAGCTGCTGACCGCAAAGGCGCAGGCCGTCGTCGTGCCAGACGCCGGAATGGCGCGGGATGCCCGCCATCAGATGGTCGATCAGCTGAGGGCCGTCGGCTTCTCCGAAGTGACGATGCTGAGCAAGCCCTGCGCGCCGTCGGAAACGGTCGCGAGGGGCCCGCGGGTGGTGGCGGCCTGACGGTCACCATCAACCTGTCGGGGTAAATCCGGTCGCCTGCACGATCCCCTTCCAGCGCTCGGATTCCGAGGCGAGCAGTCGTGCAAAGTCGCTCATCGCGATTGCGTCGACATCGACCGACAATTTGGCCATGCCGGACTTGACCTCGTCGGTGCGTAGTGACGTCTGAATCGCATTATTGAGTTGTGCGACGATGGCCGGAGGCGTCTTCGCCGGCAGGAAGATGCCGAACCAGGTCAGGTCCTGAAGCGAGGGGTAGCCAGCCTGCGCCACGGTCGGTACGTCCGGCAGGGCGCCAAGGCGGGTCGGGCCGGTGGTCGCCAGAGCGCGAAGCTGTCCGGCCTGGACCTGGCCCAGCAGGCTGTCGAGCGGCATCACTGCCGACGCGATCTCTCCCTTCAGGAGATCCTGGACCGCGCCTCTGCCCTGATAGGGCACGTGAACGTAGTCAAAGCCCGCGGTCCGTCCGAGCGTTGCGCCAATGAAATGCAATGTGGTGCCGACACCCGGCGTGCCGTAGGTCGCCTGTGTTGGGTTGGCCCGGCACCAGCCGATGAAGTCGGCGAGGCTCCGGACGCCCTTCGGTACTTTCGGCCCCACCGCCAGCAAGGTAGGAAACGAGCCGACGGTCGATACCGGCGTGAAGTCTTGCGGCGCATAGGCAAGCGTCTTGTAGATATGCGGAAACAGCGCGATGAACCCGAGCGGCGCGAGCAGCATGACCGATCCGTCGGCCTCAGCACCCCTCAGCGCCTCGACTGCGATGCGGCCGCTTGCGCCGGGCCGGGTCTCAACGATGATGGAGTCGGCATAGTCCTTCATCTGTCCGGCAACGAGCCTTGCCACGGCGTCTGGCAATCCGGGTGTGTATCCGGTCAGGATATGGGCGGTCTTCAGTCGCGGCTGTGCGGCGACCGGCCGGGCCGGAGTCGCGGCCACCAGCGCGATGCCGGTAGCTGATGCGGTCAGTACATCGCGACGGGTCAACATGAGTGCCTCCTTACTCGACATGGCGCGCCATGTGGGGCGCGACGATCTGCGTCATCGCACGCGGAGGATGCGTGAGGCGGGAATGAACGTCCAATGCTAGTCTCTGAGGCGTCCATAACCGTTTTGGTAAGGCTGGCAGATGCAGGACATCGAGCGTGCCCGACGCCGGATCAAGCTGCGCGATCTGCACATCCTGCTCGTCATCGCGCAGCGCGGCAGCATGGCGAGAGCCGCAGCGGAGCTCGCAATGTCACAGCCCGCCGTGTCCCGGGCAGTCGCCGATATGGAGCACTCGCTTGGACTTCGGCTCTTCGACCGTGGCCGCAACGGCATCGAACTAACGGCTTACGGTCACGCTCTGGTCAGGCGCGGAGTGTCGATTTTCGACGAGCTTACCCAAGGCTTGCACGAACTCGAGTTTCTTGCCGATCCGACCGTCGGTGAGTTGCACATCGGCAGTTCGGAAAGCATTGCAGCGGGCCTGCTTCCGGTGGCGATCGATCGTTTCACGCAGCAGCATCCCGGAATCCGCATCAATGTCGCGCAGACCGTTCTCAGCGACCTCCGTTACCGCGAACTGCGCGAGCGCAACATCGATCTGTTGCTCGGATGGACGCCGACACCGTTTAACGAGCCGGATCTGGCGGTCGAGCCTCTGTTGAATGATCCGCGCGTCGTGGTCGCAGGAAAGCGAAGCAAGTGGGCGCGCGCATCCAGGCTCGAGCTGATTGACCTTGCGCGAGAGCGCTGGGTGTTGCCTCCGCCGGACACCTTTCCGGGCTCCGCGGTGGCGGAAATGTTCAGCGGCGGCGGAATTCAGGCCCCAACAGCGCCGATTACGACGCTGTCGCTTCACTTGTGCTGCCGGATGGCCGCGACCGGCCGCTTCGTCAGCCTGCTGCCGGGCTCCGTCGCGTGGTGCGCCGGCGCTGATCTCGGGTTGAAGGTCCTTCCGGTTCAGCTGCCGCCAACGGCCGCGGTCTCGGCTGCGATCGTCACCTTGAAGGGACGTACATTGGGGCCAACTGCGGAGATATTCATCGCCTGCATCCGCGAGGTGGCCAAAGCGACTGCAGGCTGGCCCGGCGCCCGAAAATAATGACGGGTAGCCGAGCGCATTGCCTGCTGCGCAGCTGCGTGACCTTCAGTGCGCCAGCACCGGATCGCGCGCGGCGCGCTCCAGCACCGGATCGATCCGCAGCCGGATCGTGACCAGCGCGCCGATCAAGCCGACGACCGCGAGCAGCAGCAGGCCTGCCGTGAAGCCGCCGGTCAGGTCCTTCAAATAGCCCATCGCGAACGGGCCGGCGAAGCCCGAGAGATTGCCGAGCGAGTTGATCGCGGCGATGCCTGCTGCGGCCGAGGCGCCGTTCAGGATGCTGGCCGGCATCGGCCAGAACATCGGCGGCACCGCCGAAACCCCGATCTGCGCGAGGCAGAGCAGGCCGACGATCAGCACCGGACTGGAGACCAGCCCGGCGAGGCCGATGCCGACGGCTGCGAGCACCAGCGCGCCGGCTACGTGGTAGCGCCGCTCGCCGGTCTTGTCGGAATGGCGGCCGAGCAGCACCATGCCGACCGCGCCGAACACGAAGGGCAGGGCGGCGATCAGGCCGGTCTGGGTGTCGGTGACGCCAAACGCCTTGATGATGGTGGGCAGGAAGAACGCGACGCCGTAGCTGGCCGCGTTGAGGCAGAAATAGACCAGGGCGCAGGCGAGGACGCGCGAATCGGTGAGCGACTGCATGACCGAGATGTGCTCCACGGCTTCCTTCTTCTGCCGCTCGATCTCGAGGGTGGTCTGCACCCATTTGATCTCGTCGGGCTGCAACCAGCTCGCCTGACGCGGGAAGTCGGGCAGCATGGCCAGCACAGCGAAGCCGACCAGGACCGACGGCAGCGCTTCGCAGATGAACAGCCATTGCCACCCGGTCAAGCCTGCGCCCGACAGGTTGAGCAACAGGCCCGAGATCGGTGCCCCGATGATGCTCGAGATCGGGATCGCCAGCATGAACAGGCTGATGACGCGGGCCCGATAGATCGTCGGGAACCAGAGCGTCAGATAGAAGATGATGCCGGGGAAGAAGCCGGCCTCGCAGGCGCCGAGCAAGAGGCGCAGGAAGTAGAAAATCCACTCGCTCGAGAGGCCGCTCGCCGCCGACATCTGCGGGATGAACGCGAATGCCGCCGAGACGATGCCCCAGCTGATCATGATGCGGGCGATCCAGCGCCGCGCGCCGAACCGCTCCAGCAGGATGTTGGAGGGGACTTCGAAGAAGAAGTAGCCGACGAAGAACAGGCCGGCGCCGAGCCCGTAGGCTGCTTCGCTGAGGCCGAGCGCCGTGTTCATGTGCAGCTTGGCGAAGCCGACATTGACGCGATCGAGATAGGCCACGAAGTAACACAGGATGAGGAACGGAATCAGCCGTCGCATCATCTTTCCAACCGCGCGCTTCTCGACATCGTCGCTCATCGTTCCCATCCCTTTCTGTTTTCGATTCGGCAAACGCTGACTGCGCTGCCCGGGGTAGCATCTGGTGCACCCGCAGCGGTCCGTTGCCTTGCCCTTGCAAGTTGCCTTGCAATCCTTGCATTCATTGTTGTGTAATCAACGGCCGCGTGACTAATGGCATTTGGGAATGGAGCCACGGCGAAACTGTCATGATGCACCGCGGTATAAGCGCGGGAACCCAGAGCGTTTTTCAGCGAAGTGGAAACCGGTTCGCTTAAGAAAAACGCGTCAAAACAGTATCTAGAGCCCCGTTCCGAGTAGTCGGAACGGAACAGGCTCTGGCCGGGCAGGATGGTAGCGGGCCGTGATCAATAACCTGAAATTGCGCCAGTTGCGCCTGCTGGTGGCGCTCGACAGCGAGCGCAAGCTGCAACTGGCGGCCGAGCGGCTGAATATTACCCAGTCGGCGGCATCGAAGATGCTGGCCGAGATCGAGGCGGTGGCGCGGGTTCCGCTGTTCGAGCGGACGGCGCGCGGCGTCGAGCCGACCGCCTATGGCTCGATTCTGATCCGTGGCGGCCGGAGCGTGCTCGCGGACCTTGACCGGGTCACCAATGAGTTCGCCGGCTACCGGTCCGGCGAGCTCGGCACAGTGTCGGTCGGGACGGTCGCCAAGCCCAGCATCGACCTCGTCGTCGACGTCATGCAGTACCTTGGCGAGAAACTGCACCGGGTGAACATTTCGCTCGACGTCAGCACCAGTCCACCGCTCGTTGCGCGGCTTCTGGCGCTTGAGCTCGACTTCGTCGTGGCGCGAATTCCGGCCGGCGTCGATCCCGGACAGTTCGACTATCACGAGATCGGCGCCGAGCAGGCCGGCTTGCTGGTTCGCGCCGAGCATCCGCTGGCCGGCCTCGACAGCGTCAATCTCGAAGACACGGTCGACCTGCAATGGATCGTCCAGCCGCGGGAATCCTTCATGCGCCAGGGGCTGGAGCGGCTGTTCTACAGCCGGGGCATCGCGCCGCCCCAGCGCATCATCAACACCGAGTCGTTCTTCGCGTCGATCGGAATTGCGGCGGGCATCGATGCGATCGTGCCGGTGCCGCTCTTGATCTTCGATCTGCTCGATCCGCAGCGCTTCAAGATGCTTCGCATCCGCGACCAACTGATGCTCGAGAGCTACGGGCTGATCAAGCTGCGCAAGCGGGCGTTATCGCCCGCCGCGACGCTGGTGTTCGATGCGATGATGCGGCTTGGCGTCGCGAGCGGCCGCGCGGCGCCGGATGGCTCGTCCGCGTAGCGTCGCCCGCGGTCGTGCTCAGCGGAACATGCTCCGCAGGTTCTGCGCGATCTCGAGCAGCGCGGGATTTTGCTTCACGGCGCGCTTGGCGCGGCTGATGGCCGACAGCGCGGTGGCCGCCGGCTTGCCGCGCAGGCTGAGCGGAATGAAGCTGTCGACGATCGCTTCGTCGTCCTTGCAGAACAGCCGCTTGTATTCGTCCGAGCCGATGCCGAGGTCGAAGGCGCGATAGTTCAGGCCGGCATGGCGATCGATGATGTCGCGCATCAGGATCAGGCCGGGGCTGAACTTGGAATTGGCCGACATCGTGTAGGTGTTGAACATCATCGAGAAGCGGTGACCGTCGGACACGCCGGCGAAGATCGCGATCACTTCATCGTCGCACTCCAGCGCGTGGATGTCGATTGCATAGCCCTTGCCGTCGGCGCGCGGCGCGAGGCAGGCGGTGCGGATGAACTGCTCGACGCCCGGCTCGGCGAACACGTTGGGCAGCTTCTGCTCGGCCATGCGCTGCGGCTTGACGCGGAAGAACCAGTCGAGCAGGCGGCAGACGTCGGCGCTGTTGTCAGCGACATGATAGCGGTAGCCCGGCAGCGCCTGCAGCTTGCGCTCCTTGCCCTTGAGGCGGCGGCGGAACGAATTGCTGACCAGCGACGCGGGTGCCGCACCGGGCTCGATGACCAGCAGCGGGCAGTCGTTCACCGAAGCCTGATGCGGCAGCAACACCATCGGATTGGGCTGGTCCTGCCAGCGCAGCGGCTGCTGACACAGCATGAGCGCGTCGACGCGGGACCGCTCGGCGATCGAGCCGATCAGGACCGTGATGTCGGCTTCAGTCGCGTTGGCGGCGAAGTCGCGGTCGTACAGCGCCATGTTGAAGGTCGCATGCTTGCCGCCCATGAAGCTTGCGCAATTGGCGCCCAGGCGCTGCTCGACGGCGAGCGGCAACAGCAGCAACGGACGGCGTTCGCTGTCATGGGCCACGACGATGAAGGGCCGCAGGCCTTCGCGCTCGCCGACCTGGCGTTGCCAGGAGGCAAGGAAGTCGAAGCGCTGATAGGGCGTGTAGCTGTGTTGCGGGGTCTCGAGACTGCGCCAGGTCGCCTCGGCCGCAGTAAGGTCGTGAAAGATGTCGACGCCGGCGACGCGGATTGCGTTCGGCCATGCTCGCGCGCCCGCCGTCTGGCCTTCAATTGCCGCCGCCATGGTCATCTCGGAGCCCAAATTTTTTAAGGTATTAATTTACAGGTCTCGGCTGCGGCCGACCTTCGCAGGGAAATGTCAACAAAGAGTAATAACAATGCCTCGGGATGTGCTTGGCGGCGTGTGCGAACCGCCGGACGGGCAAGGACGGGTAGCGGGATCTTGGCGCCGGACAATCGGATTTTGCGGCGGGCTCGGGCCGAACTCGCCTATTTCAGTGGTGCCTTCAGGTTGCGGGAACGCGAGGCCGGCGGCGCCGGAGTGATCCTGCGCTTCGCGCGCGTCCGTCCCACCCAGCGTGGCCGGTTCCAACCGCTGAAATCCCAGGAGATCACGCCGGCCTTCCTTGATCGCACGATCCGCGGGCTGAAGCGCTGGAAGTACGACATCGTCGGGATCGACGAGGCTTGCCGCCGCGCGGTGACCATGCCGGAGCGGCGCCGCTTTGCCTGCCTGAGCTTCGACGGTGCCAGCAAGGACATCGTCACGCATGCCTATCCCGTGCTCGCCAGGCATCGCGTCCCGTTCACGCTCTATCTGCCGACCGCTTTTCCGGACGGCGTGGGCGCGGCGTGGTGGCTGGTGCTCGAGGACATCATCGCGCGCGAGGGCCGCATCAGCCTTGTCATCGACGGCCGGGAACGGCATTTCGTGGTCTCGGCCCTGTCGGACAAATATGAGCTGTTCGATTTCCTGTCCGGCTGGCTGCGCAAGCTGTCGCCGCCTGATCTGTCCTATGCGGTGAACGATCTCGCGCGGCGCTATTCGGCCGACGCTGCGCAATTGTCACGCAGCGCGTCGCTCGATTGGCAGGATCTGGCGAAGCTTGCCGCGGATCCGAACGTGACGTTCGGCAGCGCCACGGTGAACTATTCCGTCCTGTCGAGCCTCAGGGATGCCGACGCGCAGCGCGAGATGGCGATGGGAAAGGCGGTGGCCGAGAGCGCGCTGCGGCGGCCAGTCAGGCATTTCGCCTATCCCTTCGGCGACCGCGACGCGTTCGCGCGTCGGCATGTCGTGATGGCGGAGGAGGCTGGTTTTGCCAGCGCGGTGACGACCATCTCCGGCATTGTCGAGGCACAGGGACGCACCAACCTCTATGCGCTGCCGCGGATCGCGTGGGACGGCCGGGTGCGCTCGCTGCGGATCATGCGGGTGCTGCTGTCGGGCGTGATGTTCGCGCCGGTCCGGCCGACGCGCCATGCGCGCGACCAAGGCGGGACCTAAAGCGCGATGAGATCGCGCTTTAGGTTTTTCTGTCGGAGCAAAATCTTTCGGAAAACCGCTTCGCACTTTTCCGGATGATGCTCTAGACGCGGTCGGGCCGCGACATCCAGGCGACGATCGGCATCGCCGGCAGCACCCAGCCGAGGCCGGCGACGACGTAGAAGATCGCCTGCAGCAGGCCGGAATTGGCAAGCCACGGCGTCTGGGCGACCGTCATGCCGAGCAGCGACCACACCACGACCAGGATGAGCAGGAAGATGGTTCCGAGCAGTTTGCGGGTGCGTATGGCCATGACTTGTATGTGTAACTCGTGATCCAGAGCGTTTTCCAGTGAAGCCTGTGATGGACACCGCTTCGCGTAAAGAAAACGCGTCAAAACAAGATTCCGGAGCTTCGTTTCGAATCGATCGAAACGAGGCTCCAGGCGGCGCTTGCGCCGCGGGCGCGCCGGACTATAAGGGGCTCGAAAATCCAATCAAGTCAGGGCGAAATGGCCGGTATTTCCGCAAAGACATCGCAGCTCCGCGCCGTCAGGGTATGGCTGATCGCGGTCGCCGGTCTGATCGCGCTGATGGTGCTGGTCGGCGGAGCCACACGGCTCACCGAGTCCGGCCTGTCGATCGTCGAATGGAAGCCGGTGACCGGCGCGCTGCCGCCGCTGACCGAGGCACAGTGGACCCAGGCCTTCGAGGGCTACCAGAGGATTCCGCAATATCGCGAGCTCAACGCCGGGATGACGCTCGCCGAGTTCAAGACGATCTTCTGGTGGGAGTGGAGCCACCGGCTGCTCGGCCGGGTGATCGGCGCCGCCTATCTGCTGCCGTTCCTGTATTTCCTGTGGCGCGGCGCGGTGAGCGGTGAGCTCGGCCGGCGGCTGTGGGTGATTTTCGGCCTCGGCGCGCTGCAGGGCGGCGTCGGTTGGTGGATGGTGGCGTCCGGCCTCTCGGCGCGTGTCGAGGTGTCGCAGTATCGGCTGGCGACGCATCTGGTGCTGGCGCTCCTGATCTTCGCGGCGATCGTCTGGACGCTGCGGCGGCTGACGGACCGCCCAATGGTGATCGCGCCGCTCAGGCTGAAGGTCACCAGCGCGGTGCTGCTCGTGCTCACCTTCGTGCAGCTCTATTTCGGCGCGCTGGTCGCGGGTCTGCGCGCGGGCAGGGTCTACAACACCTGGCCCGAGATCGACGGCGGCTTGATCCCGTCGGGTGACCGGCTCTGGTTCGAGACGCCGTGGTGGCGCAACCTGTTCGATAACACGCTGACGGTGCAGTTCGAGCATCGCATGACCGCGTACCTGCTGTTTGCGCTCGCGATCGCGCATGCGATCGATGCCGTGCGCTCGCGCGCCGGCGGCGGCGTGATTGCCGGCGCCTGGTGGCTGGTCGCGGCGATCACGCTGCAGGCGACGCTCGGCATCCTGACGCTGCTGCATCAGGTGCCGATCGATCTGGCGCTGACGCACCAGGCGGTGGCGATCGTCGTGCTGACGCTCGCGGTGCTGCAGGCCGAGCGCTTCGCGGCGCGGCGGACTGAGCAGGAGCAGCCGACCCTCGTTGTGGTCGGCCAGTCCGGTTGATTCATCAACCCCTTTGATCGATCAGGACAGGTAGTCGAGCCCGATATCGAGCGCGGCCGAGCTGTGGGTGATCCAGCCGGCCGAGATCAGGTCGACGCCGGTGGCGGCAATCGCCGCGGCGGTCGCAGCCGTGATGCGGCCGGAGGCCTCGGTGATCGCCTTGCCGCGCGCCATGCCCACCGCCTGGGTGAGCTGCTCAGTCGTCATGTTGTCGAGCAGCACCGCGTCGGCGCCGAGCGCCAGCGCCTCTTCGAGCTGCGACAGCGTGTCGACCTCGACCTCGATCTTGACGAGATGACCGGCATTGGCCTTGGCGCGCTCGATCGCGGTGCGGATGCCGCCGGCGAGCGCGATGTGGTTGTCCTTGATCAGCACGGCGTCATCGAGCCCGAAGCGGTGATTGCCGCCGCCGCCGGCGCGCACCGCATATTTCTCCAGCGCCCGCAGTCCCGGCGTGGTCTTGCGGGTGCAGACGATCTGCGCGCGCGTGCCGGCGACGGCTTTGACCAGCGTGGCGGTCGCGGTGGCGACGCCGCTCAGATGGCAGAGGAAATTCAGCGCAGTGCGTTCCGCGGTGAGCAGGCTGCGGGCGGGGCCGTCGATGATCGCGATGACCTGGTCGGGCTCGACCACGCTGCCGTCGGGCCGTTCGGCGCGCAACGTGACGGAAGGCGACACCGTCTGGAAGGCCGTCCGCGCGACGTCGAGTCCGGCGATCACGCCGGGCTGCCGCGCCCGCATCACCAGCCGCGCCTGCTGGCTGGCCGGGACGATCGCATCCGCCGTAATGTCTCCAGCGCGGCCGATATCCTCGCGCAAGGCGGTCTGCACGATCGGCTCATATAGCAGCGGCAACAGGGGATTGAGGGTGGTCATGAGCGGGCACTCCTGGCTGGGATGCTGGTTTCGACGATGTCGCGCGCGGCGGCGAGCGCCTCGGCACGGGTGAGGGAAGACGGCGCCGCCGACAGGGTGGTGTGCGGGAAATCCGTGCGGAAATGGCCGCCGCGGCTTTCCTCGCGCCTGATTGCCGCGACCGCGATCATCAATCCGACCAGCGCCGGGTCGGACGCTGCGCCGTGGTTGCGCGCGAGCGGATAGAGGCTGCGGATCGCGCGTGCGATGCCGTCGCGGTCGCGCAGCACGCCGAGCCCCTGCGTGAGGATCGGGCGCACGACGGACGGATCGGAGGCTGGCGGCATCGCGTCGTCGCGCAGCATAGTCCGCGGGCCTGCGCTGACGCCCTCGATGCTCTCGGCGACCCAGCGCGCGCAGACGATCGCTTCCATCAGCGAGTTGCTGGCGAGCCGGTTGGCGCCGTGTAGGCCGGTGCGCGCGGCCTCGCCGCAGGCCCACAGGCCCTGCACCGTGCTGCGGCCAAAGCCGTCAACCGCGATACCGCCCATGTGGTAGTGGACTGCCGGCCGGATCGGGATCGGATCATGGGCGGGATCGATGCCGGCCATCTTGCAGAACGCAGAGATCACCGGATAGCGCTCGGCGAAATCCGCGCCCGGATGCTGGCGCGCGTCGAGGAAGGTGCGGTGCCCGGCGGCGCGGTGGCGCC
>NZ_LGHK01000010.1 GCF_001908235.1 Bradyrhizobium sp. NAS96.2 | reverse complement strand
CTCCTCAATGCGACTCGCGGAGAGAGCCCCCCGCAAGCGGGAGAGGGAGCGCACCACCTTAGCGACTGCGATTCAGCCCTATCTCGTTGCACTCTAGTCCGGCAACCACCCCAGCTCGTTACGACCCCGCGCGGCGGATCGTGATCCGGGTCTCGTCGGTCATGTCCTTGAGCTCCTTGTTCGGCTCGCGATAGAGATGACGCTCGATCTCGACCGTCCGGCCGTCGGTGGTCTTTGTGCACTTCTCGTCGACGAATACCCCGCCGACCTCCAGCTTGTCGGCGCCGGGCTTCGCCTCCGAGCAGGTCCAGCCGTCCTCGCCGTAACGCGACTTCGCCTGCAAGCCGAGCAGGAACGCCTTCTTGCGCAAATAGAGCCGCGCCTTCGGGTCGGTCTCGATGGTCAGCGCCGCGATCCTGGCGTCCTTGTCGATCATCACGGTCAGGATCGCCGGATGGCCGGCGACCATGGTGCCTTCCCGCGCGGTCTCGCGATCATACTCGAAGCGAATGCCGCGCAACTGGTCCGCCCCTTCCGGGCAATTCGACCACTGCGCCCATTCAGCCAATCTGTGGGTGGTCTTCTCTCCGGCGCAGGTCAGGTTGATGTAGCCCGCGTCGGGAACTTTGCTGATCTCCATGCCGACATTGATGTCGCGCAGGTCTCCCGCGGTCGCCATTGCCGGCACGGCTGCCGTCACGGTGGCAGCGAAGACCAACGTGCGGATCGCTGATCTCTGCTTGCTCATGGCTTTGCCTTCTCGCTTGGGTCGGACGGCGCGGCGGCGTGGCCGGCCTCCTTGTAGATGTTGCAGACGCGCGAGCCGTCGCCGAAGAAGGCGATGCACTCGTCATAGTTCGGCTCACCCTTGCCCTTGACGTGCGCGAGCACGTAATCCGCGACGGCCTCGATCTCGTTCGGCCGCAGGAACACGTTCGCCTCAGGCGGCATCCGGTCCGCGACATCCTGCCGGGTCATCTCGTAGCATTTCGTGGCGTCATAGGAGCCGCGCACGAAGAACGGCATGCCGGTGCCCGGCCGCCCGCACGTCACGGTCTCGATGATCTGTTCCTTCGTCAGCTCGGTCTTGCGCAGCGACAGCGCGTCGCCGCCATAGCCGCCGCCGCCATTGCCGTGCCATTTGTGGCAGCCCATGCAATTGCCGCGCTTGAACACCGCCTTGCCCGCATCGGTCGGATCGCTCGCCGACTGCGCAAGCGCCGTGCCTGCAAATCCCATCACCAGCGCGCAGCCGAGCCACGCGCCAACCAGCCAGTTGTGCTTCATTTGTATTTGTTTCTCTGAACCAAAATTACGCGGGAGGCCTCTCGCCGAAGCCTCCCGCGCGTGCGACGTCAAAGGGCGAACACGTAGAGCATCGAGCCCGGCTGCATCCGCTTCAGCTCGGGCGTGGCATCGATGAACCACTTGTCCCAGGCACCGCCGAGGCCGACCAGGACCGCGACATACTGCTTGCCGTCGACCGAGAACGTCATCGGGGGCGCGTTGAGGCCGCCACCGGTGTTGAACTCCCACAGCTTCTGCAACGATTTCGCGTCATAGGCGATCAGCTCGCCGGACGGCTGTCCGGAGAACACGAGGTCGGGCGTCGCCAGGATGCCGCCGAGGTTCGGGAATTGCGTCTCCGCCTTCCCTGCCACCTTGCCGGTGGTGACATCTATCGCGGTCACGCTGCCGGTGATCTTGACGTTCTGGCTCGGTCCGCCGCCCGTCCAGAACTCACGTGCTTTCAGCTTCTCCTTCTGCGACTCCTCCACCTTGATGTGGTTGCAGCTCTCGATCACCGGAATGTACCAGAGCTTCAGGTTCGGATTGTACGCGGTCGGCGGCCAGTTCTTGCCGCCCATGTTGCCGGGGCAGATATCCGTTTCCTTGTTGGTGCGGCTCGGCGTGACCGAGGCATTGTACTTCTGCACGCCTTGCTTCGGGTCATACTCCACCGGCTTGCCGGACTCGGGATCGAGACCCTTGGTCCAGGTCACCTTCTTGACGAAGGGCAGACCCCAGACGAACTTGCCGGTATTGCGATCGACCGCATAGGCAAAGCCGTTGCGGTCGGCCTCGAGCGCGAGCTTCAGCGTCGAGTTGTTCGGACCGGGGACGTCGACCAGCACGTTCTCCGCCACGCTGTCGTAGTCGTAGGGATCGTTCGGCGTGTGCTGGTAGTGCCACTTGATCTTGCCGGTGTCGGCATCAAGACCAAGCGACGAGTCGGTATAGAGATTGTCGCCGGGGCGGTATTCATTGTCCCAGTCCGGTCCGGGATTGCCGACGCCCCAGACAATCGTGTTGGTCGAGGGGTCGTAGCTGCCGGTGACCCAGGTCGAACCACCGCCGCTCGCCTTGGCGTTCTTGTCGTCCTTCCAGGTCTCCGCACCCGGCTCGTCCTTGCCGGGAATGGTGTGGGTGCGCCAGACTTCCTTCTGGCTGTTCAGGTCGGTCGCGGCGATCCAGCCGCGAATGCCGTATTCCGCACCGGCTACGCCTGATATCGCCCTATCCTTGACGATCAGCGGTGCGCCGGTGATCACCTCGCCCTTGTCGGGATCGGCGACCTGACGCTGCCAGGCGACCTGCCCGGTCTCCTTGTTGGTCGCGATCAGGCGGCCGTCGAGCGTGTGCGAGATGACGAGGTTGTTCCACAACGCGACGCCGCGATTGTCGACGCCGCAGCAGGCAACCGCGCCGGCCCAGTCGTGGTCGGTCTTGGGATCCATCTTCCAGACCAGCACGCCTTTGCCGCCATGCGCATCGATCTTGTAGACCGAGCCCCAGCCGTCGGTGACGTACATGAAACCGTTCTCGACGATCGGAGTTCCCTCCAGGCCGCCATGCGCCCAGATTCCGCCGCCCTCGACACCGCCGAGATGCATGGTCCAGGCGACCTTCAGATTCTTGATGTTGTCCTTGTTGATATCCGCCAGCGACGAGAAGCGGGTCGCCGAATAGTTCTTGTGATGGTGCAGCCAGTTGCCTGCTTCCTTGTCAGCATTGAGCAGACGGTCCTGACTGACATCGTCCGCACGCGCGAACGAGCCTGCGAAGGTCGCTGCGGATGCTACTGCCGCGGCGAGCATATGGGATTTCACCCAATTCAACCTTGTCATAGATGCATTTCCTCCGGATCTAGCATTCTTCATTGATCGAACCGCCCGTCACACACGGACGATCTCGCGAGAAGCCTTGAGTCCCGGCGAGTGATCGTTCGCACCCGCCGCATTCCGTGTGGTCACTTCTGGACCGTTACCTCCGTCTCGATGGTTCCAGCCTTCTGAAAAACGACCGCGCATTTGAACGTCTCGCCCGGCGTGAGCGCCTGACGCAACTGCAGCAGCATGACGTGATAGCTGTCACGCTTCAGCTCGAGCGTCCCCTTCGCCGGGACTGGTATATTGGATATCGAACGCATCGCCGGTGCGCCTTCACCGCGGTCGACAATGTGACGTTCGGAGAAATTCGCGACCGGACAACGGACGCGCAGCAATGCGTCGGCGCTGTCGGCCTCGTTCCTGATCGTCATCGTCAAGGGAAGGTCTCCGCCGTCTTTGTCGACCGCCGGCACGCGCGCATCCGAAATCTGCAACGACTCGTTCGCGGCGGCGATGTGCATTACTCCGAACGTGCTGATCAGGCAGAATAATGGCAACGCGATCCATGAGTTGCACTTAAGGTTTTTGCACGCAACGGCGCAATGCAACCCCCGCTCGAACGACATCAAGTTTTCTCCCGACATGATTTTTGCAGCATTGTTTCACGCTTCATCGTGCGCTGCCAGCAATACATCGAGAACGCTGCTTCGATGCAATTTTCGGCACGCACGGCGGCCATGCTGCCTTCTTGTGCACGAGTGCTCTCGGTAAACTGGCGCCGTTAGAGCGCGACGCAACACATGCCGCACTGCATCAGGTGATCGGCACCGCAGCGGCCGACGCCATCACATCGTCTCGGGTGGCGCAACGTCGGCACAATTGTTCCGGATCGATGCAGGCGGCGAGAATTATTACCTCCTGCGAATCGAAGGGACGCCGAGCCCACTGCGCCATCCGTATCAAGATGTTTCGCTCGGGTTGCCGCCGAAGCGTGCATCGCGCCGCGGCTTCATTGCGCCAACGAGGCATCGCACGTCGCAGGGGCAAGCCTTGGCGGCCAAGTACGTACTCGGCAAGATGTTCGTCGCCTCGTTTCTCACGGATGTCGCGACGCCGGGCTTCGATCTCGGTGCAACTAGCTGCAATTCGCGCGCGAGCCGCTGATCGGTTTCATCTCCGGTTCCGAAAGCACACAGGTCGCGCTCAAATCGCCGTCCGGCGGCGGCACCTCGGACGGAAGAGTAAAGGTGCCCTGCACGCCGGCAGGAAGCCTGAGCTTCTTTGAAATCCTGAACTTGTTCGGCATCGTGAATGGCTTGAAGTCGCCATCGTTGATTCGAATGCCGCGGCTCATACCGGTGACCATGAGCGCGCCGGCGTCAACCAGTTCCGCAAGCCCCGCACGGCCCGGCAGCACGGAATAGTGGCTCACCGGATGCGCCGAGACCACCGCCTCCAGCTCGATCTGCGCGATCCCCGCCGGGTATGCCTCCCGCACGTCGCGCCACAATAACTCGCCAAGGCCTTCCTTCGGCAACTGGATTGCGTTGCGAACCGGGCGGTCGGCAAAATGCCGCGCGGCGGGAACACGGAAGGTCCCCGCGCGCTGCTCGCCGCCGGTCTCATCCACGGCGCGCCCGAGCAGCAGGGCTGCGATCTCCTCGGCACTGCCGTCCTTCATCGTCGCCTCCGTCGCCGGCACCAGACATCCGGTGTGCGCGGTGAAATGCACCTTTTCGCGCGGCACGCCGATGACGCCGACCAGCGGCTTGCCACCGCGTTGCGGTGCCGTGCCGTTGACGGCCGCGAACCGCTGCAACCGCGCGTCACCCGACTTGTCGATCGACACATCCGCATCGGCCGCAACGCCGGCGATCCGTTCGGTCGCCCCGACGATGTCCCAGATCATGGCGCCGCCACTCGCCAGCGCGAGATAGATCGGCTCGGGTCCCGGCGCGATCTCAACGGTCGTCACATAGGTCACCTGATCCTGGGTGCCGATCCAGGCGTTCGACAGCGCCCTGGCCTCTTGCGCGCCGAGCAGCACGATACGAGCATCGCGCGGCGGGGCCGGCACATCGCACCCCGCCACGGCGGCCAGCTGCCGCTGCTTGCGCAGTTCGACCTCGCGCGCGCGTTGCGTTGCCAGACGGGCCTCATTGGCGCGCTTGCCGAAATCCGCGAATTCAGCGGCCGAAATGCGACCATCGCGATCCCCATCGACCGCATCGAATTGCTGGCGTACCGCAGCCTCATATTCCGCCAGCGAGACAGCGCCATCACCGTTCGCATCGAGCGTCATCGGGACATACTGGGTCCCGTTTTGCCGCCAGCCGGTGCTGGCCTGGTCCGCCAGCCGTTGCGCTTCCTGCTGAATTTCGGCGGCACTGATCACGCCATCGCGGTCGGCATCCGGCCTGAGCGCGTCGCTGACCAGCCGGTCGAGCTGGAGCCTCGTCTGTTCCGGCGTTGGCTCGAGCTGCACGCCGTTGGAATGGATCATCTGTCGCGCCCGCGGCTGCATCACCGCGGTGATCTCGGCCTTGGTGACAGCTCCGTCACCGTCGAGGTCGTAGAGCAGAATCTGCGAGATGACCTGCGACCGCCGCTGTGCCGCCATGATCTTGCGCAGATCGTCGACTCCTTGCGCGGTGACGCCACGCTCGTCCGGATTGCTCTGATAGAACGCCATCAGCATCTGCGACCTGACCTGCTCCCAGGTCACGTCCGCGCGCATGACGCCGCTCATCCGGTTAACGATCCATTCAGTGCTGGCACAGGCCGGCGCGGCCAACACGCCAAGGCACAGCGCCGAAGCGCCCAGAAGACGAACCAGTTGCAACCGCATCGCGCACTCCACTATTCCAGGTTGAACGGTGTGGCGCAGACGAATTAAATTTGCTGTCCCCGATTGTTTCAAATTGTTTGGATTGCCAGACGCAGCGCGGAGCCGCGCGTCGCGAACCTCATCCCGGCGGATTGAACGTCCGCGCAAAGAACACCGGCGCTCTCGCCTTCTTCAACCGATAGAGCTGGGCCGGCCGGTTCGGCCCCTTGCGCATCCTGGCGACCGGCTCGATCAGGTCGGCGGCGAGCATGCGGGTGCGGAAGGCGCTCTTCTCCAATGGACGATCGAGCACGATCTCGTAAGTGCGCTGCAATTCCGGCAGCGTGAATTCCGGCGGCATCAGATAGGCGGGCAGCGAGGTGTACTCGACCTTGCTGCGCAAGCGCTGCACCGCCGCCTGCAGGATCTCGGCATGGTCGAACGCAAGGTTCGGCCGCACCTTCTCGCCCTCGACCGCGAACCACTGCGCATCCGCGGCCAGCGCCCCGCCGGCGGCCTGCTCCGGCAGCAACGCGAAGTAGGCGTGCGTTGCAGACCAGCCGCGCGGATCCCGCGTGGCACTACCCCAGCTGCCGAGCTGCTCCAGATACGGACTAACGACGCCGGTCTTGTCCTTCAGCTTGCGCGCGGCGCAGGCTTCGAGGTCGCGATCGCCGGCGACATCGACAAAGCCGCCGGGCAACGCCCAAGCCCCTGGAAACGGCTCGGTTTCCGCTCTTGGCCGTTGAACCAGCAGGACCTGAAGCGCGTTTGACCTGATGGCGAAGATGACGACGTCGACCGTCGTCAGCGGCCGCGGAAAGTCGAGTTCCGGCTTCTCAGGCATGCTCTCCCCGCTCTTCAGAGCTTCTGGTCAAGACGCGTTTTCTTCACGCGAACCGGCGTCCACTTCGCTCGAAAACGCTCCGGTAGCGTGAACCTTTTCACGGCCCGGCTTGACAATAGCATACTTAGTTGTACAGTCCAACTAACTTAGTTGCTCAGACACACTTATTTTGGAGTGCCCACCATGTTCGGTCTTCGCTTCATCAAGGCCCAGCCGACCACCTATCTCATGAAATACCGCGGCGGCGCGGTAACCCAGCAGGGCGCCGGCCTGTCCGGCTTTTATTATGGCCCGGTCACCTCGTGGGTTGCGGTGCCGATCGGCAGCCGCGACGCCGCCTTCATCTTCCAGCAGATCGCGCGCGACTTTCAGGCGTTGACCATCCAGGGCCATGTCACCTACCGGATCAGCGAGCCGCAGAAGGCTGCCGCGATGCTCAACTTCACGCTCAAAGCCGACGGCAAGACCTATGAGTCCGACGACCCGGAGAAGCTGCCGCAGCGGATTCTGGCGACCGTCGAGGTGCTGGCGCAGCAGGCGGTGAAGGAGCTGACCTTGAAGGAAGCCCTGCAAGCCGCCGATCGCATCGCCGGCCTGATCGAAAGCGGACTGCGCGGCCGCGCCGATATCGCCGCCCTCGGCCTCGAAATCCTCGGCGTCTCGATCCGCGGCGTGAAGCCGACACCCGACACCGCCAAGGCGTTGGAGGCCGAGGCGCGCGAGGCGATCCTCAAGAGTGCGGACGAAGCGATCTTCGCGCGGCGCAACTTTGCCGTGGAGCAGGAGCGCGCCATCCGCGAGAGCGAGCTCGACACCGAGATCGCGGTCGAGCAGAAGAAGCGCTCGATCCGGGAGACCCAGATGGACGCCGAAGCGAGCGTCGCGGCCAAGCAGGCCGAGCTGCGCGAGGCAGACATGGTCGCCGACATCACGCTGGAGAGCAAGCGCAAGGATTTTGTCGGCCTCAACGCCGAGAACACCCGCACGCTGGCCGATGCCGAAGCCTATCGGGTCGGCGCGCTGATGAAGATCTTCGAGGGCGTCGACGCCCGCGTGATCCAGGCGCTGGCCGCTGCCGGCATGCAGCCGGGACAGCTGATCGCGCAGGCTTTCAGTGGGATCGCCGAAAAGGCCGAGAAGATCGGTCAGCTCAACGTCTCGCCCGATCTGCTGAACACGCTGCTGGACAAGCCTGTCGTGGAGGCTCCCCGTGCCCGCCGACAATGACCGCAAGATCGTCCTCGTCACCCGCAAGACGCGGCTCGAGGAGCTGATCGCAAAATATCTGACGGCGGCGCAGGCGCGCTTCTATGTCGAGCATCTCGGCGCCGACTTCTCCGACTACCAGCGCGAGCACGATGTCTACCAGGCTGAACGCCGCGTCACCGTGCAGGCGCTGGAACAATGGGGCCGCTACCAGATCATCGACCGGAGCTTTTTGCCGAACTTCATCTTCGGCCCGTCCGACATCGTAGTGGCGCTCGGCCAGGACGGCGTCGTCGCCAACACGATGAAATATCTCGATGGCCATCCGCTGATCGGGCTCAACCCGGATGCCAAGCGTTACGACGGCATCCTGTTGCCCTTCGTGCCGCGCGACCTCCCTGCCCTGCTGCGCGAGGTCGCAGCCGAAAAGCGCGGCCACAAGGCGGTGACGATGGCCAAGGCCGCGCTGACCAACGGCCAGGTGCTGTACGCGGTCAATGACCTCTTCATCGGTGCGCGCACGCATACCTCGGCCGTCTACGAGATCGCGCTGGCCGAGCAGAAGGAACGGCAGTCCTCGAGCGGCCTGATCGTCGCCACCGGGCTCGGCTCGACCGCCTGGTTCAAGAGCATCGTCACCGGCTCGCTCGCGATCGCCGGCGCTTTTGGCGGCGGCGCGGGCAGCCCGCCCTATCTGCCGCAGGCATGGGACGCCGGCGCGCTGCGCTTTGCGGTGCGCGAGCCGTTTCCGAGCCGCACCTCGCAGGTCAGTCTCGTCTGCGGCAGCCTCGATCGTGCCGAGCACCTCAGCGTGCGATCACTGATGCCGGAGAACGGCGTCATCTTCAGCGACGGCATCGAGGCCGACCGGCTCGACTTCAATTCGGGAACGGAAGCGCAGATCACGGTTGCGGATCGCGAAGGACGGCTCGTGGTGTGAGGCTGCCGCGCTTCCCGGCAGCGCAGGTCATTGCGGCACGGGATGCAGCCTTGCCAGCTGATCGAGCGACAACCCCGCTTCGCGATCGCTCAGGGGAAAACGGACGATGATGTCTTGGCGCGCAAGCTGTCCCCACAGCGCGTCCGACGACCATTTCTGCGGCTCAGGTCCGCGCGGACCGTCGATCCAGATGAAATACCATTCCGTCATGGCACGCGACCGATGCTCCCTCAACGGAAGATTGGTCCTTCGCGAGCCAATCCGCAACGCCGGATTTCGCGCCGGTTTGCGGTTCAGGTCTACTCGTAGGGCCGGCCATCCTTATGCAGGAAGCGGCCGTCGGAGCTCGGGCTCATCATATCGATGTCGGAGCAGGTGATGACGTCGGTACGCGAGCGCGAGCCGACCTCGAGATAGGTGGCCGTCATCTGCGACCTGTTGATCATGTGATGCCCGTTGCCGGAGTTCTTCGGAAACGCCGCGCAATCGCCGGCGCGCAGCATCGTCTCGCCGCCGTCCTCGATCAGCACCACTTCGCCCGCCAGCACATAGACGAATTCGTCTTCGCCCGAATGCCAGTGGCGCTGGCTCGACCAATTACCCGGCGGCAACCGCATCAGGTTGACGCCGAAATCGCCGAGCCCGCCGGCATCACCGAGGCGCTGCCGCACCCGTTCGGCACATGACGCGGCGAATTCGGCCGGATAGCCGGTTCCCTTGCGTTCCGGCACTTGTGTCAGATCGATCTTCGGCATGGCGACCTCCTGGCGATGTGGCTAGCGAGCGCTTCTCGGCTGTGTCCATATCTAGCGCGATCGCCCGTCGGAAATGTGTCGCTTGACTTGGGGCCGTCAGCTCCGCCCGACCAGATCCTTCGCCATCAGGATGTCGTCATGGTAGCGGCCGTCGATCTTCAGCGCATGCCTCTCCAGCCCGTACTCGACAAACCCCATGCTCTGATAGAGCCGAAAGGCCGGCTCGTTGCCCTTCACCACGACGAGCTGCACCAGCTCGACCGATTGTGCAGCGAGCTCGAGCGCGGCTTCGACCAAGAGACGGCCGACGCCGGCGCGCCGCGCCTGCTGCCGCACATACATCCCGACCAGCATGCCCTTGTGCTGCCGCTTCGGCCCATCAGCCGCGATGAAGCCGACAATGCCGGCAAGTTCACCGCCCCGGAACGCCCCGAGGATCACCGCCCCGCGGTCCAGCCTCTCCGCGAACCAGCCGACGGGATGGACGCTCTCCGTCTCAAATGCGCTGCCGAACGCCTCGGGGCTCAAGCGCAGCGCCTCGAGACGGATGTCGCGATAAAGCGCGGCGTCCGCGGGCAAGAGGCGTCGTATCTCGATGGAGTTCGTCATTCCGTGTCCTGTCTCCGTCGCGACAGCATGGCCGGTCGATCGGCCTGTCGATTGCCGTATCTATCGTGCGGCCAGCCTATTCCAAAGGGGATTGAGGCGGGTAAGGGAATCCACTCCTCGTATCGGAGGTAGACTCCTGATCAAGCTTACCTGACACTGCGGCATCGAGGGGACGCCTATGGTTTTCTGGATAGCAAGCGTGGCCGGGTTGGCAACCGCTTATCTTTTCGGCTCAACGCCCGCGGGCTATCTGGCCGGGAAACTGCTCAAGGGCATCGACATCCGCCAGCACGGCTCCAGGTCCACCGGCGCAACCAACGTCTTGCGAACCCTCGGCAAGTGGCCTGCCTTGGCGGTCCTTCTGGTGGATGTGCTGAAAGGCGCGGCTGCGATCGCGTTTGCCCGCTGGTTTTATCGCTGGCTCTATACGTTGCCGTCGGTCACGCCACCGACAGCCGTCGACCAGCAAACCTTGCTGCCTTGGGCGGTCTGCCTGGCCGGACTTGCCGTGTTGTTGGGACACAGCCGCTCGATCTGGTTGAACTTTACCGGCGGCAAATCCGCGGCGACGGGGCTCGGTGTGTTGCTGGCGATGTCCTGGCCGATCGGTTTAGGCGCCGCCCTCGTCTTTGGCGTTGTGCTGGCAATTTCCCGGATTGTGTCCCTGAGTTCGATGTCGGCGGCGCTCGCTGCGATCGCCCTGGTCTGCGCCATGGAGCAGCCGTTGCCATATCAGCTGCTGGTCATCGCAGGTGCCCTTTACGTGATCGTGCGCCATCGCGCCAACATTCAGCGGCTGCTGGCGGGGACGGAGCCACACCTGGGATCAGGCGGACGAGAATCGAACACGGCTTCGCAAACCTAGCGTGTGCGCGCCTGCCGAGATCACGAAGCCACGACTTCCACGGGATGTCACCGTTGCTGGATGTGCTCCTGAACGGCACCGATGACGTCAGACGAATGCGTCACGAAGCCGAAGCATTTCTTGACGTTGAACAGGGTTGCTTCAACGCAGAAGCCAGGTGAGGTCGTCGCGCAGCAGTCCTCGACCAGAAGGCAGCCATAGCCCAGGAAATTCGCGTCGGTGAGCGAATGCAGCACGCATTGATCGGTGTTGACGCCGGCAAACAGGATGGTCTTGGTGCCGAGATTGCGCAGAATGCTGTCCAGCGGCGTGTCCCAGAAGCCGCTAATCCGATATTTGTCGACGTGAATGTCGTCGGGCTCCTGTTTCAGTTCGTCGACAACGGCCGCAGCCCAGCTATCCTTCTGCAACACGCGCGCGCCGCTGCCCGGTAACGGCTCGCCAAGACCGATGCCAGTGCCCTTCGGCTTGTACAGATGGAGCTGGTTGGGCGCCATGTTCTTGAGATCGGGCCGATTGCCCCAATTCAGCCAGATGACGTGCACGCCGGCATTTCTCAACACCGGAAGCAGCTTTTGCAGCGGCTCGATCGGCGCCCGGTCCGGCGTGTGATCGAGGCCGAGATGGTCGACCCATCCGCCCTTCGCGCAGAAATCGTTCTGCATGTCCACGACGATGAGAACGGTGCGGTGCAGGTCAATCGTCACCGTCTGAGGCTGCGCGTCGATCGTCACCACGCGGGGCGGCGGCGGCGCCATCGCCATGTTGACGTTGTTGTCGTCGACCAGCCATTTGTAGCCGGGAGCGGACCCAAGAGGATTGGCGGCGCTGGACGCAGCGGACTCCGCGGCCTTGGCTAACGTAGAACTCGTCATCGGACTTTCCTCCCTTGCTTATGCTTTCTTGAAGTCTGTTGCGATCAGCCGCCCCGCTCGAACGGAATGGTCAGCGCCGAGGGCTGTCTGCTTTTTCCGACCAAGCCCGCGATGGCGACCAGCGCTAGCAGATAAGGCAGCAGCAACAGCAGCGCGACCGGCACGTCGAGTTGCAGCGCCGGCACCAGGAATTGCAGCGCGGTCGCGAAGCCGAACAGCAGGCACGCCGCCAGCGTGTACCAGGGATTCCAGCCGCCGAAGATCACGGCCGTGATCGCGAGATACCCTGCTCCCTTGGTCATGTTCTCGGTGAACGTATTGCTGTCCGCAACCGACATGAACGCGCCGCCGAGGCCTGCCAGGATGCCGGCATAGAGCACACCGAGATAACGGGTTTTCGCCACGCTGATGCCGGCCTTGTCAGCGGCGCGCGGATCCTCGCCGACCGCCCGCACCGCCAGCCCGAAGGACGTGTACTTCAGGATCAACCAGGTCACGACAACCATCAGGATGCTGACATAGGCAAGGCCGGTCTGGTTCGCCAACGCCGGCCCGATCACCGGGATGCCGGCGAGCCACGGCAGATTGAGCTGCGCGAAGCCGGGAATCGGATCGCGCGACAGCGGCCCGAAGATCTCGCGGTAGAGAAACGTGGTTGAGCCCAGCGCCAGGATGTTGAACCCGATTCCGACCACCAGTTGATTGGCGCGCAATGTCACGCTCAGCACGGCCTGGACCGCGGCCACCGCGGTCGCGACCAATACACCGGCCGCGACGCCAATGAGCGGCGAGCCGGTCGCCCACGATGCCAGCGCCGCCGTGAAGGCCGACATCAGCATCATGCCGTCGAGGCTGAGATTGAGCACGCCGGCGCGCTCGCTCAGCATCTCGCCGGTCGCAGCGAAAATGATCGGGACCGCGAGGCGAAGTCCGGAGCCGACGAACACGGCCATCTGTTCGTCAATCATCGGGTCACCTTTCGGTTGGTGAGGATCGCGGAACCTGCAATGACGATGACGATCAGGCCCTGGCAGATCAGCACGACGGCCGACGGGACGTGCGCCGAGATCTCCATGTTGATGGATCCCGAGCGCAGGAACCCGAACAGCAACGCACCGATCACGACGCCGACGGCCGAACCGCGCGACAGCAGGCCGACGACCAGGCCGTCGAATCCGTAGCCCGACGAGAAATCGCTCGTCAGATAGAATTGCTGGCCGAGGATCATGATCGCGCCGCCGAGACCGCCCAGGCCGCCAGACACCGTCATAGCCAGGATCACGTAGAAGCTCGTCCGCATCCCCGCACGGCGGGAGGCCATCGCGTTCAGGCCGACGGCGCGCAGCCGCAGGCCGAGCGAGCTGTGCCTGAGCACCAGCCACACCACGACGACCGCGATCGCCGCAATCAGCAATCCGATATGCAGCGGCGATCCATTGTCCGGGAACAGCAGCGGCAGCTTGGTCGAATCAGGAATCTCCGCCGATTCCGGCAGCGACGACACATCGCTGATCGGCTTGCGCAGCAGGTGAAAGGACTCGACGGACCAGTACACCAGCGGCAGCGCGATGAAGCTCAACAATAATGTGCTGATCACCTCGTTGGTGCCGCGTGCCGCCTTGAGAACGCCCGCAAGGCCGCCCCAGAGGGCTCCGGCGAGGGTTCCGACCGCGAGCGGCACGATGAACGCCAGTCCCAGCGGCAGGCCGCCGGCGCCATGCAGAGCCGCTGCGGTTGCGAACATGCCGCCCATTGCGATCTGCCCCTCGCCTCCCACATTGGTCAGGTTGGCGCGGCTGGCGAAGATGAAGCCGAGACCGACCAGCGCGAGGCTGATGGCGCGATTGATCGACGCGCCGATGTTGAAATCGCTTCCCGCCATGCCGTCCCAGAAGGCTTCGATCGCCTCGACGACTGACGCACCGGTCGCAGCGATGATGAGCAGGCCGATGCCGAGCGCGATAATGGTCGATACCACCGGCACCACGACCTGCAACGGCACGAGCTCGAGTCTCGCGCCCTGCGCGACCCGCGCGAGCTTCGGATTCTTCATGACCATGGCCAACCTAGACATGTGCGTGCCCCGACATCATCGCTCCGATCGCCTCACGGCTGAACGATCCGGCCGCGAGCTCGCCAACCAGCTTTCCGCGGTAGATCACCGCGATCCGATCCGACACCGCCATCAGTTCCTCGAGCTCGCTGGAGATCAGAAGCACCCCGAGGCCGTCATCGCGCGCGGCCCGGATGCGGTTGTAGACGGCCTCGATCGCCCCGACGTCGAGCCCGCGCGTCGGCTGCGCCGCGAGCAGGAACACCAGCGGATCGAGCGACAGCTCGCGTGCAAGCACCGCCTTCTGCTGATTGCCGCCGGAGAGGCTCGCCATCGAAACATCAGGGCTGCTCGCTCGCACGTCGAAGTCGCGCATCATCGCCTCCGCCGCCTTGCGCCGCGCCGACTTGTCGAGCAGGCCGAAGCGGCTGAACTTTCCGATCGCGCCGAGATAAAGGTTCTCGGCCACCGACAATTCCTTGATGCAGGCGACCGCATGGCGATCCTCGGGAACGATGCCGACACCCGCATCGGTGATCTCCTGCGGCGTGCGGCCGCCGACCGGCGTTCCGCGGACGACGATCGCGCCGGCGCTCGGCGCGGCGAGCCCAGCCAGGATCAGCCCGAGCTCGGTCTGGCCGTTGCCCTCGACGCCCGCGATCCCGACGATCTCGCCGGTGCCGACCGTGAGGCTCAAACCGTCGAGCCTCGGCACGCCATGCGGGTCGCGATACACGAGGTCCGAGATCTTGAGCACCGCCTCACCCGGCGACGCCGGACCAGCAGCGCTTGAGGGTTTCGCCGGCGTCTTGCCTTCAATATCGACCGCCGCGGCCAGCACCGAACCTGCCGACTGCACATCGCGGCCGACCATGGAGCGCACCAGCGACCGGATGTCGGCGCCCTCCATCGCGACCGTCTCGATGATGCGGCCCTGCCGCAGCACCGTGGTGCGATCGGCGACGCGGCTGATTTCGCCGAGCTTGTGCGTCACCAGGATCACGGATTTTCCGCGCAGCGCGACCTGGCGGCAGATCGCCAGCAGCGCGTCGATTTCGTCCGGCTGCAGCACGGCCGTCGGTTCGTCGAGCACGAGGAGTTGCGGATCGCCGAGCAGGCACTTGATGATCTCGACCCGCTGCCGCTCGCCGACCGAGAGGTCCTCGATCCGCGCCTCGGGATCAATCTCGAGCCCGTACTCCGCCGCGAGCTGCTCCATCCGTACGATGATGTCCTGCGGCTTCAGCACCGCGCTGGCGCGGCCGAGCATCAGGTTCTCGGCCACGCTCATGTTGGGCACCAGGCTGAAATGCTGGTGCACCATCACGACACCGCGCTGCAGCGCTTCCGCCGGGCCGCGGGGGTGGAACGGCTCTCCGCCCAGCGTCATCGTGCCGGCATCCGGCCGGTGCACCCCGAACACCAGATTGCACAATGTGGATTTGCCGGCACCGTTCTCGCCAAGCAGGCAGTGCACCTCGCCGCGCTCGATCTGCAGCGAAATGTCGTCGAGCGCGGTGAAGGCCCCGAAGCGCTTGGTCAAGCCAGACAGTTCGAGGACAGCCACGGTCAACCCACCTTGACTTTGATCTTGTTCGACAGCAGGTCGTCCTTCAGCTCCTTGATCTTGGCCTGGATCTCGGGCGTTGCCGCCGTGCAGATCTCGATGTCCGCCGAACGTGGCCCCATGGCGAGGCCGAACTGCTTGTATTCCGGGTGCCACGTTCCGGCGACGGCCTGGTCGATGGCGTATTCGACCATGAACCCGATGCCGCTGACCGTGTAGGCGATGTAGAGCGGGTTGTTGTCGGAGCAGTAGTTGGTATAGCTCCCGATCATCCTGGTGCCCTTCTCGCGCGCCGCCTGCTCCATGCCGCGAACGCCGAGGTTGAGGATGTTGTAGTGCACGTCGGCGCCCTGCGCGATCGCGGCAAGGGTCGCTTCCTTCGCCTTGGCGACGTCGTCGAAATCGCCGGTGTAGGTCACGAAGCATTTGGTATCCGGCTTGACGTGCTTGGCACCGTTGGCGAACTCCGTTCCGGTGTTGACGATGGCCGGAATTTCAAGGCCGCCGACGTAGCTCACCGCGCCGTTCTTCGACATCATCGCGGCGACCGCGCCGGCGATGAAGCCGATCTGGGCCTGCAGCACGTCGTATTGCGCGACGTTCTCGGTCGGCTGTCCGGTCGGACCGACGATGGAGAACTTCACCTTCGGGAACCGCTTGGCAACCTTGAGTACCGATGCCTGGGTCTGCCCCGCGGCGCCGATCACCATGTCGTTCTTGGTCGCGAGCGTGACGAGCGCCTGCTCCATGTCGGCGAATTTGACGTTCTCGATCGAGGTGATCACGACCTTGTTGCCGTGGCGCTGCTCGGCCGCCTTCATGCCGTTGTAGGCCGACTCCATCCAGCCATGGTCGGCCCGCGACCCCGGAATGAGAATGCCGATGCGAAGCGGCTTCGCCGCATCTTCGGCGAAGGCCAGCCGGCCCGATGAACCGATAAAGGCTGCCGAGAGCAGGCCAGTTTGCAGAAATGCACGACGGGTAGCGTTCATGTGTTTCCTCCTGTTCGTTCCCGGTGTCGCCGCACTCTTTGTTGCGGCATTTTTTTGTATCGGCGGTGCAGCTGCGCCGTCAGTTTCAGAATCGAAGCAATTTCATCTCGCGCCAATCGTCGCCAGCGCGCCGACAGCGTCGACGAAGCACTTCATCGGGGCCTGTACGACGCCGGCGCCGATGATCCCCATGCCCGGCTCCTTGTGCGCCGTTGCGGTGTTGATGACCGGCCGCTTGCTCTCGTCCACGACCTTGCGGACATCGATCCCGACCGGAGCTCCGATGAAGTCGAGCATCGGCAGGGTGAAGCCGGGATTGCGGCCGATGGTGACGTGCGCCATCTCGCGCGAATAACGCAGGGCGTCCTGCGGCGTACCGCCGACGAACTGCACCATCGCCGGAGCCGCGGCCATCGCAAACGCGCCGAGCCCCGCGGTCTCGGTGATCGCGCTGTCGCCGATATCGGGATTGGCATCGGCCTCGCTGAAACCAGGCAGGAACAGGCCGACCGGAATATCGGCCGGACCGACGAACCACTGCCCGTTCAGCCCGCTGACCCTGATGCCGACATTCACGCCGTTGCGCGCCATCGCCGTGACGATGCTGCTGAACGGCACGCCGTGCGCGGCGTCCATGGTCGCCTTGCACGCCGCCATCGACAGGCTGAGGAAGAACATGTCGTCGGCCCCGATCGTCCGCAGCGTCTCGTGAGCCAGATCGCGCGAGATCGAGGACTTGAGCAGCGATTCCGTGACGGCGCGATACAGCAGCAGCGTTGCCGCCGTGTTGCGGTTGTGGACGTCGTCGCCCATGTGCAGCGACTGCGACATCAGCGGCTTCAGCGGCAAGCCGCCGTCGATGCCGGCGACCGCGGCCTTCAGACATGGCGCCAGCACCGTCTCGATGAGCTTGAGGCCTTCGATCACCTCGGGCGCGAACGCACCGAAACGCAGTGTCTTGGCGCCGCCGGATTCCATCATCGGCGCATAGGCGCGATTGCCGGAGGTCTTGTTCTGCACCACGAACAGCGGCATCGAGGGCGAGATGATCCCGGTCATCGGCCCGACCGCGCCGAATTCATGGCACGGTGCGAAGCGGATGCCGCCTGACGCGACGAGTTGCTCGGCGTCCCGCGGGCTCGGCGCCCAGTTCTCATAGAGGATTGCGCCGACCACTCCGCCCTTCATCGGGCCGCACATGTCGTTCCAGGCGATCGGCGGACCGGCATGGAGCAGCGTTCGGCCCATGTCCGGCCAAACCTCGGATGCATGTGCCGCGATGTCGACCCATACCGGCTGCGCGGTCAGGATGCGCTCGAGCACTTGGGCATTGGCGCGATCGATCCGCGATCCCAAGCAATCCGCATCTGTGGTATCGCCGACCAGTTGCGCGAGGCTCCAGGCGACCTCCGGACTTCCGTCGCCGACCGGCTGCCACTGCAGACGCACCAGCGGCGCACCGCTGCTTTCGACGCCGCGATCGAGGTCGGAGGCGCCGAGGCTGATGACGGATGTCTTGTTCTGGAGCGCGGAAGGGGCTGCGTTCATCATCGTTCTCCACCTTGCATCACGCGACGCCCCGTGGCGTTGTCGTCCGCTTCCATGCGGCTCGCGATCGCTTGCGCGGCACGGGCTGCGCCCGTGCTGCTGCCGACAATCTCCGCGCCGGCGTCCGCCAACATGGCTTTCTGGGTCTCGTAGGCCTGCGGATCTGCATCGGTGCCGCAGACAAAGCAGATCACGGGAAGCTCCCGCCCCTGCGCGCGCGCGGCGGCCTTCGCCCGGCGGATCGCTGGAGCCAGGATCTCTGCCGGATTGGGGTGACTGCCGTAGCCGAGCACGACGTCCAGGACGATGCAGGCGACGGTCGGATCGTCGGCTTCCTTCAGCAGCCGTTCGATCCGCACGCCATAGTCGATCATCGGATGCGGACGTCCCACCGTGAATTCATCACTGCCGAGATCGATCGCGGTGTGTCCTTGGCTCGCTTCCACGTCGGCCAGACGGTCCGCCTCGGCAAGCGGCGCGTTCGACCGGGTACGAATGCCCGCCGCTCGCCAAATGGTCTGGGCCTCCGAGCAGAACGTTCCGCCGGAGTAGAGCCCGCGCAGGTAGCGCTGCGTCGGCGCCAGCGACGCACAAATCCGCGTTGCCAATGCTTCGATGGACTGCTCGTCACCCCCGGGTTGGCGCGCTCCCGTAAGCGCGACGGCCTGGCGCGCGGTCTCCTCGAGCGACGACGTGCGGTGAACATTGCCGGCGGATGCCGCCGGCTCGCCGCCAAGGAAGCAGATCACGACCGGCTTTCCGATTGCGCCGGCGCGCTCGATCACTCGCTTCTGGACGTCGCGTGCCGGAGGCTTGGAGACGATGGCGACGACCTTGGTCTGCGCATCCGCGGCCAACAGCTCTAGGCCCTGCAACATGGTGATGCCGCCGACCTCGCTCGATACGTCGTGGCTGCCGGTGCCGATGGCCTGCGAGATGCCCTGGCCATGACGATGGATCTGGCACATCACTTCCTGCAGGCCGGTGCCCGATGCGCCGACGAGCCCGATCGCGCCCCGCCGAACGACGTTGGCAAATCCGAGCGGCACGCCGTTGATGATCGCGGTGCCGCAATCCGGCCCCATCACCAGCAGACCCTTTTGCGCCGCGACGCGCTTGATGGCCTGCTCCTGCTCGATCGGCACGTTGTCGCTGAACAGCAGCACGTTCAGACCCCGCCGCAGCGCCTTCAACGCTTCCGCCGCGGCGTAGGGGCCCGGCACCGAGATCATTGCGAGGTCGGCATGATCGGCAATCGCGACGCCGCGAGAGATCGAGCGCGGCGGCGCGTCCGCCGCCGCTTCAGCCGATCCGCCCTTCGGCTCTTCGCCGACGATCAGGGAGTGGATCTCCTGCTCCGCGGCTGCGCGCTTTTCCGGCGCATCGTCCGCCACAACGATCATGATATCGCCAGGCTTGGCGCCCTCGAGCGCCGGGCTCATCAGCCCGGCCTGCTGCAGGAATTCCTTGTTGCTGCGCGTTCCCATCAGCAGCGTGACCCGCTGCACGCCGGTCCGCGCGACCGTGACCTGCGAGATCCGCATCAACGACACGGAATCCTTGTACAGGTTCGCCTTAATGCTGGATTGGATGGCCATGGCCCTGTCGTTCCCTTGAATCCCGCAGGCTGCTTGTTGGTCTTGTGCTTGAGCTTCAGCCGGCGGCCAGCTCGATTGCCTGATCAGTTGAGGCGCCGATCCTGGCGTCTCAACTGCTTCTGCTCGGTGAGCGCGGGCGCCATTGCGGTCATGAAGGTCGAACCGCTATCTTGCTCGACACTCGGTACGGATTGGCGCGGCTGGATATCCCGCCGATGCGCCAATCCCCGTGGTTATTGAATGACGTGCGTCCCGGTCTCGCCGCGCAGCGCCGCCATGGCGCAATCGAGGTGACTGATGATCGCGCGCTTGCCCCCGCCCTCGAGAAACCGGATCGCCGCATCGACCTTGGGTCCCATGCTTCCGGGAGGAAAATGTCCTTCGCGGTGGTAAGCCTTGATCTCCTCGAGGCTGACCTGATCCAGGTCCCTCTTGTTCGGCTTGCCGAAATTCACTGCGACGCGCGGGACCGCGGTCAGGATCAGCAACTCCTCGATGCCCAGCACATTCGCGATATGGGCCGATGTCAGATCCTTGTCGATCACCGCCGGCACGCCGGTGCGCACGCCCTTCGCATCACGGACCACCGGAACGCCGCCGCCGCCTCCCGCAATGACGATCGTCCCCCGCTTCACCAATGCGTCGACCAGCGAGATGTCGCAGACATGCTTGGGCTTCGGCGACGGCACGACATGACGCCAGCCGCGCCCCGAATCCTCGCGCATCGCCCAATTGAGCTCGGCGCTGATCTTCTTGGCCTCGTCCTCGGAGAAGAACGGTCCGACGAACTTGGTCGGATTCTTGAACGCGGGATCGTCCCTGTCCACCTCAACCTGGGTCAGCAGGCTTGCCACATGCCGCTGGTTGCCCTGTTCGCGCAGCGCATTCTCGATCGCCTGCATCAGGAGATAGCCGATGCCGCCCTGGCTGTGGGCGACGCAGATATCCATGTCCATCGGCGGAATCCGGCTCATCGTCAGCATCTGGCGCATCATGATCTTGCCGACCACCGGGCCGTTGCCGTGGGTGATGACCAGCTCATTGTCGAGCTGCGCCAGCGGCAGCAGCGCTTCCGCGGTGATCCGCGCGACCGATTTCTGCTCCTGGGAGGTGCCCCTGATGTCCTCGGGGTGAACCGCATTGCCGCCAATCGCGACCACCAGGCGGCGCGGTACGTCATTGAGTGTGCGCATTTCCTTACCTCCCGGCATTCTGGACGATGGCGACCGCAAGCTCGCAGGCCTGCGCGTTCGACGGCGCGACGATGAATCCGGCCTGCTCCAGTTTCCTGATCTGCGCGGAGCGCCCTTGCGGATCCTGCTCCGTGCCGACGACGGACGCGACCAAGACAGGTGCATCCGGTCCACGATCGGCGGCGATCTTCGCCAGATGCTCGGCGGGATCGGCATGCGCGCCATAGCCGAGCACGAGATCGAGCAGGATCACCGAGAGTTCGCGGTTCTTGAGCGCGGCACGCAACGCCTCGTCGCGCACGGACGGATCGATCATCGGGTGCGGCCGCCCCCGGGTATATTCGTCGTCGCCGAGGTCGATCAGCCGGTCCCGTCCGCCGCTCGGCTCGACGCCGAGCTTGAGTACGCCGGGGATGGCGGCGTTCGACGCCACCTTCCGCCCCGCGGCAGCGAGGATCACCTGGGCTTCGGCACACAGCGTTCCGCCGGCGAACAAACCCTCGATGCCGCCTCGACCGCTGCGCGGAAGCCGTGACGCGACAGCGTTCGCGTCGAAGCCCGCTCCGATCTGCTTGTGTCCCAGTGCCAGCTCCGCCGCGCCCTTCAGCGTCGGCGAGAACCGGGCGTTCGGCGGAAGCTGGACCTCCGAAGCACCGATGAAGCACACGGTGTACGACTTCCTGCTTCTACCGATCCGCTCGAGGACGGACTTGGCGACATCGGGATGCGGCGGCTTCGAGATCAGCACCACGTGATCGGTTTCGGGATCGGCATCGAATGCATCGATCGCCATCAGCGTGGTGATGCCGCCGATGTCCTTCTTCAAATCGCGCCCGCCGACCCCGATGGCGTGGGAGATGCCCGCGCCGGCTTCCGAGATCAGGCACGAGATCTCCTGCGTTCCGGTCCCCGACGCGCCGATGATGCCGATCCTGCCGCGCGTGAGCTTGTTGGCGAACGCCAGCGGTGCGCCGCCGATCACAGCCGTCCCGCAATCCGGTCCCATCATCAGGAGGCCGGCCGCCCGCGCCTGCTGCTTAAGCGACAATTCGTCCTCGAGGGACACGTTGTCGCTGAACATCAGCACGTGCAGGCCACGATTGAGCGCCTTGCGCGCCTCGGCGGCGGCGAATTCGCCGGGAACGGAGATCAGCGCAAGATTGATCTCCGGCCTGGCCTTGACAGCGGCGGCAATCGAGTGCGGCCGCCAGGCGGCCTGCGCGTCGCCCTGGGTCTTCGGCTTGTCGAGCGACTTGATCGCATTGTCGAGGGCCTCGCGGGCGGCGGACTCGGACTCGGCCTTGACCGCGATCACGAGGTCGTTGCCCTTGACGGCAGTGCCCTCCTCCAGCAGCCCCGCATTGCGCATGATCGCAGCGTTCGACGGCGTTCCCATCATCAACGCCGCCTCGATCACGCCGGGCGAGCCGGCCACCTCGCGCGACAGCCGCATCAGCGCGACCGAGTCGAGATAGAATCCCTTGCGGACCTCGTTCAGGACGACGACGTTCATGACACACCCAAATCCTTGGCGATCGCGACGATCGCCTGCTGGAAGCACGCTAGCGGCGCCTTGACCACGCCGGCACCAACCTGGCCGATGCCGGGCTCGCGATGCGCGATTCCGGTGTTGATGACGGGCACCACGCCGGAATCGACGACCAGGCGGATATCGATACCGGTCGGCACGCCCGCGAAATCCATCGCGGCGATGGTCCATTCTGGATTCTGCGCGACCGTGATCTCGCCCATCGAGCGGGTGAAGTTGCCGGCCTCGGACGGCGCGCCGGCACCGACGAAGCCAGCGACGGCCGGCGCTGCCGCCATCGCAAATCCACCGAGGCCGATCGTCTCGACGATGGCGGAATCGCCCATGTCTGGATTGGCGTCCTTCTCGGAATAGCCGGCGAAGTACAGCCCTTCCGGCATTTCGACCGGCGCGGTGAACCATTGCTCGCCGAGCCCGCTGACGCGGATGCCGAAATCGGTGCCGTTGCGGCACATGGTGGTGACGATGGTCGAGCCCCGAATGCCGTTGGCGGGATCGGTGATCGCCTTACCCATCGCCATCGCGATGTTGAGGAAGAACTGATCGTTCTGCCCGATGAACGCGAGGCATTCGGCGAGCACGGCGTTGTCGGTCGAGGTGCGCGCCATCCAGGGCGCGATCTCGCGAAGGAAAACGCTCGAGCAGGCGAGATTGCGCTGATGCAGCTCGTCGCCCATCGACAAGCCGCGTGCGACGATCGATTTCAGGTCGATGCCGCCGGCGGCGCGGATCGCCTTGCCCAGTGTCGGCCCGAATACGTCGCGCAACCAAGCGAGCCGCTTCAGCACGCTCGCGTCGTTGCCGCCGAAGCGCATCACCTTGCCGAGCCCCTCGTTGATCGCGCAATAGGCGCGGTTGGAGAAGCGCGCGTTCTCGACCACGAACAGCGGCATCGACATCGTCGTCATGCCGGTCATCGGGCCGACCGCGCCAAAGTGGTGGTTCGGGTGGAATTCGATCTCGCCGCTGGCGGCGAGCTTGGTCGCGGTCGGCAGATCCTTTGTCCATCCCTCGAACACGATGGCGCCGGCGACCGCGCCGCGCATCGGGCCGCACATCCTGTCCCAGGAGATCGGTGGTCCGGCGTGGAGGATCATCCGTTCGCGCAGGCCCGGGATCAATTGACGGGCGGGAACGATGTCGATCAGCCGCGGCTCTCCTTCGAGGATCCGGGTGAGCGCTTGCTGGTTTGCGTCTTCGATCAGCTTCATCGGTGCGCCCTCACACACCGAGCTTCGCGAGCAGGGCCGCCATCTGCGGATCGCCGCCCGCCGACGGCTTCCAGTCGACGTGAACGACGCCGATGTCGCAGTCGCGAAGGTCCTTCACGAACCCCTCAAGCCCGACATTCACGACCTCGACCTTGCGCGCCAGCAACTGCTGATACTGCGGCCTATCCTGATCCGTCATCGTCTCCGCCCTAAAGTTCGTTTTCGTTTTGTCGAGCTAATAAGAAAACACTTACTTAGTCAAGACCGGATTCTCGGGAAATGCGAAATCTCTTTTCGCCGTCGCTTCGTGGATTGGCCTGGAAGCAATCGAGCTAAAAA
>NZ_LGHK01000001.1 GCF_001908235.1 Bradyrhizobium sp. NAS96.2 | reverse complement strand
TCCCCATAGCGCCTGCAGCACCGCCTCACGTTCCCTTAAGCGCGGTTTCCTCCCTTGGAGGCTTTCGGACGCCGGCCGCCGAATACGCGGCGCCGTCCCTCAAGCGGCCGGCGTCCGAAACCCTTCACATCATCGGACCTCTTCGTTGCTTTATGGATCGTTCTCGACAGTTGCTCGACGTGGCAAGCTCCGCAAGGATGTCATATCGATCCGTCCGGGACCCGTTTGTCCGAAATCCTGCGTAACAGCTTAGATGTTGCAGAATTTCTGCGCCATCTGGCCGCCTCCTCATCAGTATTGCAGCGTCCTTCCGACTAAAAGGAATGCTGAGGCAGGGAGGATTGCAAATGAAGCTCGGTGTTCCCAAGGAAATCAAAGCGCACGAATATCGCGTGGGCCTGACCCCGGGAGCCGTCCGCGAATATGTGGCAGCCGGCCACAGCGTGATGGTCGAGACCAACGCCGGCGCGGGGATTGGCGCAACCGACGACAATTATCGCAACGCTGGCGCAACTATTCTGGGGTCCGCGCGTGAGGTATTCGCCTCGAGCGAGATGATCGTAAAGGTCAAGGAACCCCAGCCATCCGAATGGGTTCAGCTGCGAGAGGGCCAGATCCTCTTCGCCTATCTGCATCTGGCTCCCGATCCCGAGCAGGCCGAGGGACTACTCAAATCCGGCTGCACCGCAATCGCCTACGAAACCGTGACTGACCCGCATGGCGGCCTTCCACTGCTGGCGCCAATGAGCGAGGTCGCGGGCAGGCTGGCGATCGAGGCGGCAGGTAGCGCCCTGAAGCGGTATGCCGGCGGCCGGGGGCTGTTGATCGGTGGCGTGCCCGGTGTTCCGCCTGCTCGCATCGTGGTGATCGGCGGAGGTGTCGTCGGAACGCATGCGGCACGCATGGCGGTGGGTTTGGGTGCTGAGGTTACGATCATCGACCGCTCGATACCGCGGCTTCGTGAGCTGGATGAACTCTTCGAGGGACGCGTACGTACCAGGTTCTCGACAATCGACGCCGTGGAGCAGGAGGTCTTTGCGGCGGACGTCGTCATTGGAGCGGTGCTTGTTCCGGGCGCCAGCGCACCGAAACTTGTTAGCCGCGGCATGTTGAGCTCGATGCGGAAGGGAGCGGTGATCGTGGATGTCGCTATCGATCAGGGCGGCTGTTTTGAAACGTCACACCCGACAACCCATGATGATCCAACTTACGAGGTGGACGGCATCATTCATTATTGCGTAGCCAATATGCCTGGAGCTGTCCCACTGACATCGAGCCAGGCCTTGAACAACGCCACGCTGCCATTCGGCTTGGCGCTCGCGAAAAAGGGATTTGCTGCCGTGCTCGAAAATCCGCACCTGCGCGCGGGCCTCAACGTCCATCGGGGCCGGCTGACTTACAAGGCTGTGGCCGAGAGCCTCGGCCTGCCATTTTCGCCGATCGAACAGGCTGCGGCCTGATCCCAGAGGCCCTTAAGGGCGTTTCCTCCCTGACTTCGGCCACTCATTTGGAGTGGCCCTTTTTTTGACCCCATCGACCTCTTGAGCGCGGATTGAATTGCTCTGGAACGTAGAGCCAATTCGGTCAGCAATGATAGCTGCGCGGTGCGGGCGGCGGACCGGCTACGAGCTGAACAAGGACAGCATCGAAATCAAGCCTTGGGATTGCGTACTGTAGGGTTTGCGACAAGCTGTCCAAGCTGCAACATGCGACGGAAAATAGCCGAGACAAATCAAGGCTCGGCGCTTGGCATGAGGCTTGAAGGGATGAAGCCGTCCCGCATCTCCTGTCCAAGGAACCGCATGGCTTACAAGATAATCGCGTCCCAGTGCACCGTCTGTGGCGCTTGTGAGTTCGAATGCCCCAACGCCGCAATTAGTCTCAAGAACGACATCTATGTGGTCAATCCGGCGAAGTGTACCCAATGCGATGGGCATTTCGACGCGCCACAATGCGCGGCTGTCTGCCCGGTGCCCGACACCTGTGTGCCGGCCTAGAGGAGTGGTCGATGAGTGGGTCCTCGGCGCGCATCAAAGTCAAGACGCGATTGGAGTTAGCGAACTATGTGATCGGTCGCTTCGTTCGGCCCGTCTTGAACCCCGAACTAGCGACTTACGCGATCGCGTTTGCGGCTAGGAGAGCACGCCGCAGTTGGCGCTGGAAATTGTCGGAATCGTCCCAGGGCGAGCGGAGCGGGCAATGGTAGCGGCACAAGAGACGGCTGAGCGCGTCGCTCGCATCGGCGTCGATCAGTATCGATATGGTTTTGAGACCCTGATCGAATCCGACAAAGCTCCGAAGGGGCTGTCGGAGGACACCGTCCGCTTCATCTCCGCAAAGAAGAATGAACCGGCCTGGATGCTGGAGTGGCGCCTTCAGGCGTATCGCTACTGGCTGACGATGACTGAACCGACCTGGGCCCGCGTCCACTATCCGCAGATCGATTACCAGGACATCTACTATTACGCGGCGCCGAAGCCGAAGAAACAGCTCGCCTCGATCGACGAGATCGATCCGGAAATCCTCAAGACCTACGAGAAGCTTGGCATCCCTCTGCGGGAGGTCGCGATTCTCGAGGACGTCGAGCCGCCGCCCGGCGGCGAGCAGACGGCGAACCGCAAGATTGCGGTCGACGCCGTGTTCGATTCGGTCTCGGTTGCGACCACCTTCAAGGCGGAACTGAAGAAGGCTGGCGTGATCTTCATGCCGATCTCGGAGGCGATCCGCGAGCATCCCGAGCTGGTGCAGAAGTATCTTGGAACGGTGGTGCCGATTTCCGATAATTTTTTCGCGAGGCTGAACTCGGCGGTGTTCTCTGATGGCTCATTCGTCTACGTGCCGCCGGGCGTGCGCTGCCCGATGGAGCTGTCGACCTATTTCCGTATCAACGAGCGCAACACCGGCCAGTTCGAGCGTACGCTGATCATCGCCGACAGGGGCTCCCACGTCTCCTATCTCGAGGGCTGCACCGCGCCGCAGCGCGACGAGAACCAGCTGCACGCTGCTGTGGTCGAGCTCGTGGCGCTCGACGACGCCGAGATCAAGTATTCGACGGTGCAGAACTGGTACCCCGGCAACTCGGAAGGCAAGGGCGGCATCTACAATTTCGTCACCAAACGTGGCGACTGCCGCGGCAGGAATTCCAAGATCTCCTGGACTCAGGTCGAGACCGGTTCGGCGATCACCTGGAAATATCCGAGCTGCATCCTGCGCGGCGATTATTCGCGCGGCGAGTTCTACTCGATTGCGATCTCAAACGGTTTCCAGCAGGTCGATTCTGGCACCAAGATGTTCCATCTCGGCAAGAACACGTCGAGCTGGGTCATCTCCAAAGGCATCGCCGCCGGCAAATCGCGGAACACTTATCGCGGTCTTGTCAGCGCAAATCGGAACGCCGCTGGCGCGCGCAACCACACCACCTGCGACTCGCTTCTGATCGGCGACAAATGCGGCGCGCACACCGTTCCCTATGTCGAGGCCAAGAACTCCTCGGCGACGTTCGAACACGAAGCGACGACGTCGAAGATTTCCGAGGACGTGCTGTTCTACTGCATCCAGCGGGGAATGTCGCAGGAGGAAGCTGTCAGCCTCGTCGTCAATGGCTTCATCAAAGAGGTGCTGCAGAAACTGCCGATGGAGTTCGCAGCCGAGGCGCAGAAGCTGATCTCGATCTCGCTCGAGGGATCGGTCGGATAATGACGGCTTTAGCGAGCCCAGCCAAAGTGGCTTGCCGGTCCGATGATGTACGTCAGGGATAGCTCGAATGCCGTTACTGGAAGTCAGAAATCTGCACGTTTGTGTCGAGGGTCGCGAGATCCTCCACGGGCTCGACCTCACGGTCAATGCGGGCGAGGCGCATGCCATCATGGGACCAAACGGCTCGGGAAAATCAACGCTCGGCCACGTCATCACAGGCAAGCCCGGCTATCAGGTCACCGCAGGTCAGATCCTGTTCAAGGGCGAAGATCTGCTCGCGCTGGCGCCGGACCAGCGCGCCGCCAAGGGTATCTTTCTTGCCTTCCAATACCCGGTAGAGATTCCAGGCGTGACCACCATGAACTTCCTGCGTACCGCGCTCAACGCGCAGCGCAAGGCGCGTGGCCAAAGCGGATATTCGACGCCGCATTTCCTGAAGAAGGCTCGCACGGTCGCCAAGCAACTCAACATTCCGCAGAGCATGCTGAAGCGGGGCGTCAATGTCGGCTTTTCCGGCGGCGAGAAGAAGCGAAACGAGATTTTGCAGATGGCGCTGTTCGAACCCAGTATGTGCATTCTGGACGAGATAGATTCTGGTCTCGATATCGATGCGCTGCGGATCGTGGCCGAGGGCATCAACGCAATGCGCTCGCAGGACCGATCGATGATTATGATCACGCATTATCAGCGGCTTTTGAATTACGTCGTGCCCGACGTCGTGAACGTGATGTCGAAAGGGCGGGTTGTGAAGAGCGGCGACAAGCAGCTCGCGCTGGAGCTCGAGGCCTCTGGCTACGCCCAATTCGAGAACGCGGCCTGACGCGCAGGGGATTTTCCGATGGATCTGGTTCTGGCTAAAGCTATGCCGGAGGATAAAGCCAATGCGGAACGGGCGGCGGACAACGTCTTCGCGGCTGCGCGCGGGCGCTTGCCCGGCGTGGGTCGTATCGCCGACATTCGAGCGCGAGCATTTGAGGCTTACGAGCGGGTCGGCCTGCCACACCGGCGCGTCGAAGAATGGAAGTACACAGATCTGCGCGTATTGATGCGCGATGTGCTGCTGCTCGCTGACACGCCAGATGCGTCCGCGCTAAGGAGGGCGCAGGCTGCGGTCCAGCAAGCGGCATTCAAAGGCGCAATCAAGCTGGTGCTGGTTGATGGTGTGTTCGTACCCAGTCTGTCTGATGTGGCCAAGCTCGGAAAAGGCGTCATCGTACGGACGCTGCGCGAGGTTTTGGAAAGTTCGGCGAGCGACGCAATGGCCGGCTTGGTGCTGTCGACGACCGCTGATGCGATGATCTCGCTCAATACTGCGATGGCAACTGATGGCGTCGTGGTGACGATCACGGAAGGCACGGCACTGAGGCGTCCTCTTCATGTCATTCACGTCGCAACCGCCTCCGCCGCATCTCACTTTACACGCTCGTATCTGCACCTCGACGATCGCGCGCAGGGAACCGTACTGGAAAGCTTTGTCGCGGCCGAAAGCGCAGGCGGCTATCAGGCCAACAATGTCAAAATCGTGCTGGTTGGCAATCAGGCTGGCCTCTCGCATCTTCGCGTGAGGGCAGATGCGCCCGACGCAGCGAATATCTCCTCGGAGATCATAGCAGTTGGTTCCAGGGCCAAACTCAATCTGTTCGACATGGCCCGCGGCGGCGCCGTCAGCCGCTATCAGGATTTCATCACGCTGGCGGGCAAGGAGGCCGAGCTGTCCATGAACGGCGTCAACTTGCTCATGGAGAAGCAGCACGCAGACACGACACTCGTGGTCGATCACGCCGCGCCGCATTGCGTTAGCCGTCAGAATTTTCGTGCGGTCGCTGATGGGGCCGGCCGCTCGGTGTTCCAGGGGCGAATCATCGCTCGTCCCGACGCGCAGAAGACCGACGCCAAAATGACGATGCGGGTGCTGCTGCTGTCAGACCAGGCCGAGGCCGACAATAAGCCAGAGCTCGAAATCTTTGCCGACGACGTGAATTGCAGCCACGGAGCGACATCAGGCGGGTTGGATGAGAGTCTCCTGTTTTACTTGGGCGCTCGCGGTCTGTCCGAGAACGATGCGCAAGCGCTGCTGATTCGGGCGTTCCTTGGTGAGGCGATTGAGGGGATCGCCAACGATAATTTGCGCGATTTTGCGACCGCGCAAACCGACCACTGGCTCAAGGCGCGGCGATGAACACGCATCCTGCGGTTAGCAATGGTGGCTACGACGTCGATCGTCTGCGCAAGGAGTTTCCCGCGCTCGCCACGATGGTCCATGGCCAGCCGCTGGTTTATCTTGACAATGCCGCATCCGCGCAAAAGCCCAGGGTCGTACTCGACCGTATGATGCAGGCATACTGCAGCGAATATGCAAATGTGCATCGCGGGCTGCATTACCTCGCCAACGCCGCGACCGAGGCCTATGAGGGCGCGCGGGCCAGGGTAGCGCAGTTTGTGAACGCACATCGAACCGAAGAAATCATCTTTACCCGTAGCGCTACCGAGGCGATTAATCTGGTTGCTCAAACTTTTGGCCGTGAGCGCATCATGCCGGGTGACGAGATCGTTCTCTCGATCATGGAGCACCACTCGAACATCGTACCGTGGCACTTTCTGAAGGAGCGCCATGGTGCCGTGATCAAGTGGGCGCCGATCGACGACGAGGGCAACTTCCTGATCGAGGAGTTCGAAAAGCTCCTTAACTCGCGCACCAGAATCGTCGCGATCACCCAGATGTCGAACGCGCTCGGCACGCTGGTTCCGGTAAAGGACGTGGTCCGTCTCGCGCATGCCCGCGGCATTGCGGTGCTGGTCGACGGCTCACAAGGGGGCGTCCATCTGGATGTCGATGTCCGCGACATTGATTGCGATTTCTACGTCATGACGGGCCACAAATTGTATGGGCCAACGGGCATAGGCGTGCTTTACGGCAAATATGCCAATCTGGCGACGATGCCACCGTTCAATGGGGGCGGTGAGATGATCCGCCAGGTTTCGCGCGAGGGCGTGATCTATGGTGATCCACCGCACCGGTTCGAGGCAGGCACGCCGCCGATCGTCCAGGCGATCGGTTTGGGCGCGGCTATAGATTTCATTAATTCGATCGGCAAGGCGCGGATCCGCAAGCACGAGAGCGCGCTGCTGGCTTACGCGCAGGAAAAGCTGCAGAGCATCGAGTCCCTGCGCCTCATCGGAACGGCGGCAGAGAAGGGCGCGATCATGTCCTTTGACATGAAGGTCGCGCATCCGCACGATATCGCGACCGTCATTGACCGCTCCGGGGTCGCGGTGCGCGCCGGGACTCATTGCGCGATGCCGTTGCTCGCGCGCTTTGGCTTGCCTGCGACGTGCCGCGCTTCCTTTGCTCTTTATAACACATATGAAGAGATCGATACGCTCGCGCGCGCGCTGATCAAGGCGGAGCGCCTGTTCTCCTGAGCGGCCGAGCTTGCCGCGATCTGGCTCGCTGTGCGGCCCGACGAGATTGCGCGGCGAGCGGTATGACCATGCAGGATGTGCGCAGCTCCGCGACCGACGAAGCTGAGCACTTACCGGCGTTTTTGGCGCCTTGGTCCTGGCGAGCTCCATGGGCCGAGCTGCCGTGCGGTTTGCTCGACGCGCGGTGGCTTCGCTCAAGTCATGCCGGACCACATCCCGCATCCCGCTAGTCATCGGCGTTTTTCGTGGCCCATTCACGGCCGAGCTCGCCTTGTTTTGTTTCGAACACGGCCGAACGGACACCTGATCTGGACGAAGTGCGATGTCGGGTTCGCAACAAGCGTCCATCGCTGCGCGCGGCGCAAACTAAGTCATTGGAAATAAGATGAGTTTTGCGTTCACGCTCAGCTGGCACACACGTTGCAAAAGTCGTGGCCAAGAGCCGCCGTTGCAACAGGAAATCTTAAAAGGACATCAGCATGAGTCTCGCCACGACCTATAGCACCGCACAGATCAGGGCGCGCAACAAAGAGCTGATCGAGGAGGTGCTGAAGGTCTACCCGGAGAAGACCGCAAAACGACGCGCCAAGCACCTTAACATTCACGAGGCCGGCCGGTCGGACTGCGGGGTCAAGTCCAACATCAAATCCATACCCGGCGTGATGACAATTCGCGGGTGTGCCTACGCGGGTTCCAAGGGCGTGGTCTGGGGGCCGATCAAGGACATGGTTCATATCAGCCACGGCCCGGTTGGCTGCGGCCAATATTCGTGGGGTTCGCGCCGTAACTATTACGTGGGTACGACGGGCATCGATAGCTTCGTGACCTTGCAGTTCACCTCCGACTTCCAGGAAAAGGATATCGTGTTCGGCGGCGACAAGAAGCTCGTCAAAGTCATGGATGAGATCCAGGAGCTGTTCCCGCTCAATAACGGCATCACCGTCCAGTCGGAATGCCCGATCGGCCTGATCGGCGATGACATCGAGGCGGTCTCCAGAGCGAAGTCCAAGGAATTCGGCGGCAAGACCATCGTGCCGGTCCGCTGCGAAGGCTTTCGTGGCGTATCGCAGTCCCTAGGCCATCATATCGCAAATGACGCGGTGCGCGACTGGATTTTCGACAAGGGAGGCCCACAGGGCAAGCCGAGGTTCGAGCCGAGCCCCTACGATGTCGCAATCATCGGCGATTACAATATTGGCGGCGACGCCTGGTCGTCTCGAATTCTGCTCGAGGAAATCGGCCTGCGCGTGATTGCCCAGTGGTCCGGCGATGGCTCGCTGGCCGAGCTCGAGGCAACCCCGAAGGCAAAGCTGAACATTCTGCATTGCTACCGCTCGATGAACTATATCTCGCGCCACATGGAAGAGAAGTTCGGTATTCCCTGGTGCGAATATAACTTCTTCGGGCCTGCAAAGATCGCAGAATCACTGCGCAAGATCGCGGGCTATTTCGACGACAAGATCAAGGAGGGCGCCGAGCGGGTGATCGAAAAGTACCAGCCGCTTGTGAACGCCGTGATCGCAAAATATCGCCCGCGCCTGGAGGGCAAGACGGTGATGCTGTTCGTCGGCGGATTGCGTCCGCGTCACGTGATCGGCGCATACGAAGACCTCGGCATGGAAGTCGTCGGCACCGGATATGAGTTCGGACACAACGATGACTACCAGCGCACCGCCCAGCACTATGTGAAAGACAGCACGCTCATCTACGACGACGTCAATGGCTACGAGTTCGAGCGCTTCGTCGAGAAGATCCAGCCCGACCTGGTCGGCTCCGGGATCAAGGAAAAATACGTGTTCCAGAAGATGGGTGTGCCGTTCCGGCAGATGCACTCCTGGGACTATTCAGGCCCATATCACGGCTATGACGGGTTTGCGATCTTCGCGCGCGACATGGACATGGCGGTCAATTCGCCGATTTGGAAGAAGTTGAAGGCGCCCTGGAAGGACGTGCCAAGGCCGAAGCTCTTGGCCGCAGAATGACGCGAAGCAACCCTGCTCTCTGTCAAGAGACGGGACGACGTTAATCACGATACCTGAAAGGCTTTACCATGGCGCAGAGTGCAGACCATGTGCTCGATCACTTCGACCTGTTTCGCGGGCCGGAATACCAGCAGATGCTGGACAACAAGAAGATGTTTGAGAATCCGCGCGATCCTGCCGAGGTCGAACGCATCAAGGAGTGGACGAAGACATCTGAATATCGCGAAAAGAACTTCGCGCGGGAGGCTCTGACGATAAACCCGGCCAAGGCGTGTCAGCCGCTCGGCGCGGTGTTCGCCTCCGTCGGTTTCCAGGGTACGCTTCCTTTCGTACATGGCTCTCAAGGCTGCGTGGCCTATTACCGCAGCCATCTGTCGCGGCACTTCAAGGAGCCGAGCTCCTGCGTCTCCTCTTCGATGACGGAAGACGCTGCGGTATTCGGCGGCCTGAACAATATGATCGATGGGCTCGCCAACAGCTATAACATGTACAAGCCCAAGATGATTGCGGTCTCCACCACCTGCATGGCGGAGGTGATCGGTGACGACCTCAACGCCTTCATCAAAACGTCGAAGGAAAAAGGCTCGGTGCCAGCGGATTTCGACGTTCCGTTCGCGCACACCCCGGCGTTCGTCGGCAGTCATGTCACCGGCTATGACAATGCACTCAAGGGAATCCTGGAGCATTTTTGGGACGGCAAGGCCGGAACCGCAGACAAGCTTGAGCGCAAGCCGAACCGCAAGATCAACCTCATCGGAGGCTTCGACGGCTATACTGTCGGCAACCTTCGCGAGATCAAGCGCATCTTCGAGCTGATGGGGATCGAATACACCATCCTCGCCGACAATTCCGACGTTTTCGATACGCCAACAGACGGCGAGTTCCGGATGTATGACGGCGGCACCTCGCTCGAAGACGCTGCGAGTGCCCTTCACGCCAAGGCAACGATCTCCATGCAGCAGTGGTGCACGGAAAAGACGCTGCCGTTCATTGCCGACCATGGCCAGGAGGTCCTGGCATTCAACTATCCAGTGGGCGTATCCGCAACCGATGAATTCCTCATGGCGTTGTCGCGCATCAGCGGCAACGAGATTCCGGAGGAGCTCGCTCGAGAGCGCGGTCGCCTGGTCGACGCGATGGCTGATTCCAGCGCGCATATCCATGGCAAAAAGTTCGCGATCTATGGCGATCCGGACCTCTGCCACGGGTTAGCTGCTTTCCTGCTCGAACTCGGCGCCGAACCAACGCATGTGCTGTCCACCAACGGCAACAAGGCCTGGGTCGAGAAAATGCAGGCGCTATTTGCGAGCTCGCCTTACGGGAAAAACTGCCACGCCTATCCGGGTCGAGACCTCTGGCACATGCGCTCGCTGCTATTCACCGAACCGGTCGATCTTTTAATCGGGAACACCTATGGCAAGTATCTGGAACGCGACACCGGCGTTCCGTTGATCCGGATCGGCTTCCCGATCTTTGACCGCCATCACCATCACCGCTCGCCGGTGTGGGGCTATCAGGGCGGCATGAACGTGCTGGTGAAGATCCTCGACAAGATCTTCGATGAGATCGACAAGAAGACGAATGTCCTAGGCAAGACCGACTTTAGCTTCGACATCATTCGTTGATGAGGATCAACGCGCGCGCGCCATCGCCGGACAATATCGGCGGTGGCAGAAGCGCAGCATGGGCAAGCCTTCCAGATAGCGTGAGAGGAAAAGCCGGATGAGTTCGCTACCAGCCACGGTCCAAGAGGTCTTCAACGAGCCGGGCTGCGCTAAGAATGCCAACAAGTCGCTAACCGAGCGGAACAAGGGCTGCACCAAACAGCTGCAGCCCGGCAGCGCCGCCGGCGGCTGCGCCTTCGACGGCGCCAAGGTCGCACTGCAACCTTTTACCGACGTTGCCCATCTGGTACATGGCCCGATCGCGTGCGAAGGCAATTCGTGGGACAATCGCGGCTCGGCATCATCGGGACCGAACTTGTGGCGCACCGGATTCACGACCGATCTGGCCGAGACCGATATTGTGTTTGGAGGCGAGAAGCGGCTCTACAAGGCGATCAAGCAGATAATCGACAAATGCAACCCGCCGGCCATCTTCGTCTATCAGACCTGCGTTCCCGCCATGATAGGCGACGACATCAACGCTGTCTGTAAAGCCGCTTCGAAAAAATTCGGCAAGCCGGTTATCCCCGTCAATTCGCCGGGCTTTGTCGGTTCCAAGAATCTCGGCAACAAGCTGGCCGGCGAGGCCTTGCTCGAGCATGTCATCGGAACGCAAGAGCCGGACTACACCACACCTTACGACATCAATCTGATCGGGGAATACAATTTGTCCGGCGAGCTTTGGCAGGTCAAGCCGCTGTTTGACGAACTCGGTATCCGCATCCTGTGCTGTATCGCAGGTGATGGCAAATACCACGAAGTCGCCTCATCGCACCGGGCGCGCGCTGCGATGATGGTGTGCTCAAGGGCGATGATCAATGTCGCGCGCAAGATGGAGGAGCGTTACGGCATCCCGTTCTTCGAGGGCTCGTTCTATGGCATCCAGGACTCCAGCGACGCACTGCGCGAGATTGCGCAGCTCCTGGTCAAGCGCGGCGCGCCGGAAGATCTGATCGGACGCACCGAGGCGGTGATCGTGCGCGAGGAAGCGCGGGCCAGGGCCGCAATCGAACCGTACAGGCCACGCTTCAAAGGCAAAAAGGTCTTGCTGATGACCGGCGGCGTCAAGTCCTGGTCGATCGTTGCCGCGCTGCAGGAAGCCGGGCTCGAACTGGTCGGAACCAGCGTGAAGAAATCCACAAAAGAGGACAAGGAGCGAATCAAGCATTTGATGGGGCAGGACGCCCATATGATCGAGGACATGACTCCGCGCGAAATGTACAAGATGCTGAAGGACGCGAAAACGGACATCATGCTCTCGGGCGGCAAATCGCAGTTCGTCGCGCTGAAAGCGGCGATGCCATGGCTCGATATCAACCAGGAGCGCTGCCACGCCTATATGGGCTATGTCGGCATCGTCAAGCTGGTCGAGGAGATCGACAAAGCGCTGTTCAACCCGATGTGGGAGCAATTGCGTCGACCGGCACCGTGGGACCGTGCGGCCGACGATAGGCAGACCCGAGCGATGGCGCAGCTCGACGTGCAGCCGATTGAGATTGTCGCCGACCGGGCACTGACGCAGAAGACCCCGCGCGCGAGAAGGATTTGCTTCTGCAATACGGTCGACCTCGGCACGATCGAAGATGCGATTCGCTCGCATAACCTGACCAGCGTCGAAGCGGTCACACAGCATACCCCCGCGGTCGGTGGCTGTTGCAGACGGCGGATCGAGGACATCCTGGCGGGCAGGCCGATCTCTTGGTGGCCGGCGACGCTGCAGGCCACGGGATAGGGTGGCGTCATGGTCCTTGTCACCGCGTCAAAGAAGGCCTGTGCGGTCAACCCGCTCAAGATGAGCCAGCCGATCGGCGCAGCATTCGCCTTTATGGGGCTTCGCGGAGCGATGCCGCTTCTGCACGGCCCACAGGGATGCACGTCCTTTGGACTCACACTGTTTGTGCGGCATTTCAAGGAGCCGGTTCCGCTGCAGACAACAGCGATGAGCGAGGTGACGACGGTGCTCGGCGGCTATGAAAATGTCGAGCAGGCGATACTCAATATCGACAAGCGCGCCGAGCCGGAGATCATCGGGATCTGTTCGACCGGCGTGACCGAAACCAATGGCGACGATGTCGACGCCTACATCAAGCTGATCCGGGAGAAGCACCCGCAGCTCGACAAGCTTCCTCTGGTCTATGTCTCGACGCCCGATTTCAAGGACGCATTCCAGGACGGCTGGGGGAAAGCGGTCGTGCGTATGGTCGAGGTGCTGGTTGAGGCGCCGGCGAGGGGGGCCGAGCGCAATCCTGCGCAGGTAAATGTGCTTCCTGGATGTCACCTCACGCCAGGTGATCTCGACGAACTGAGGATCATCTTTGAGGATTTCGGCCTGCAGCCATCGTTCCTGCCCAACCTGGCGGGTTCGCTGGATGGGCATATTCCCGATCGCTTCACGCCAACGACGACCGGCGGCATTGGGATCGATGAAGTCGCGCGCATGGGCCGAGCCGGCTGGACAATTGCGATCGGTGCGCAAATGCGGCGGGCGGCAGAGGCCATGCAAGAGAAGACCGGGGTGCCGTTTCGGCTGTTTGAGCGGCTGTGCGGCCTAGTTCCCAATGATGACTTCATGGCTTTTTTGAGCGAGATCAGTGGCCGCCCTGTTCCAGCAAGGTATCGGCGCCAGCGCGGGCAGCTCGTCGATGCGATGCTGGACGCGCATTTCCAGATCGGCGGCCGCAGACTTGCGATCGGCGCGGAACCTGACCTGTTGCTTGACCTATCCAGCATGCTGCACGAGATGGGCGCCCGTGTAACGGCGGCCGTGACGACCACGCAGTCGACGGTGCTGGAGCAGATCAAGACCAAAGAGGTGCAGATCGGCGATCTGGAGGACCTGGAAGAGCTTGCCAGGACCAGGAATTGCGATCTGCTGATCACGCATTCGCATGGTCGGCAAGCCGCGACGCGCCTTAAGATTCCGTTCCATCGGGCGGGTTTTCCGATGTTCGACCGGCTCGGGGCAGGACACCAGCTATCGGTCGGCTATCGGGGCACGCGCGAACTGATCTTTAATATCGCCAATCTGGTGATCGCCGACCGCGAGGAAAATCATGCCCCGACGCCCGATAGCTGGCGGGGCTCGACGCTGCCGTTAGGACCCAGCCGACGAAGTCCTGTCGGCTCAACAGAGAGGTCGATTGCATGAAAGTTGCATTCGCTACCCAAGATCTCAGGCGCGTCGATGCCCATTTTGGCTGGGCGAAGAATATCGCCGTCTACGATGTCGGGCCAGGCGGGCACGTATTTCTGAAAGCGGTTCAGTTCGACGGCGAACTGAAGGAAGACGGCGACGAGGACAAGCTGGCGCCCAAGATCGAAGCGATCAAGGATTGCGCCATCCTCTATGTCGGTGCCATCGGAGGCTCCGGCGCTGCGCGAGTGGTGGCCAGAAACATCCATCCCATCAGGGTCAACAAGCCAGAGAGTATCCAGGTGCTGCTCGAAAAGCTCGAGCGCGTGCTGAAGGGCAGGCCCCCGCCATGGCTACGAAAAGCCTTGGCCAAGGACAAGAAGCGTACATTCGATTTAGACGAATGAGGATCACATGACCGAGGCTGCAGACGTCATGCAACCCGCTGGCGGGTTCGACGCACCGTTCGTCAAAGAGCTGGTCAGGATTTGGAGGGCTGAGGACATGAGCGGGGCCTGGGCCGGCAAGAGCGATCTCGATCTCCTCGAGCCTTATATTCTGGACAAGGAGAAGCGACGCGCACTGCCGGTCATCGGCGATCCCGATCCGGACACGGTCTGGCGGCTCGAGCTGTTCTTCAACGCCGTCGCCCTTTCGATCGAGAAGGCGACCGACGTGATGATCCAGCCGATGCTGAAGATGCACCATGAGGGCTTTGGTCGCATGGTGCTGATCGCGGGGCGCCTGATCGCGGTGAACAAGCAGCTTCGCGATGTGCATCGCTTCGGATTCGAAAATCTCGCAAAGCTTGCCAGCGAAGGTAACAAGTATGTCCGGGATGGAATCAAGATGATCAGGAAATTCCCCGAAGTTGCGAACTATTGAGGGCCGCGCATGGGCGATCGCGAGATACTAATGGCAGAATTGAAGAAGTTGTCGTCCAAAGCGCTGCAGGCCAAAATGGATCTGCACGACCTTTCGGAAGAATTACCCGTCAACTGGACTTCGATCATGACGGTCGCCCAGAAAGCGCACGATGCCTACGCCGAACTCGAGCGCCGGAGCCAGGACCTGAAGGCGTTAGACAAGGCGTAGAGGGGATCCCCATCATGTCATTTGCAACGCGCGACGGGCGCGACTGGACGCCGGACTACCTGAGCGCGATCGATGCCAAGAAGTGCATCGGCTGTGGCCGCTGCTTTAAAGTCTGCGGTCGTGACGTCATGACATTGAAGGGTATCAACGAGGACGGCGAACTTGTTGAACTCGACGACGATGATGAGGTCGAGAAGAAAATCATGGTCATGAATGACCAGGGTGCCTGCATCGGCTGCGGCGCCTGCGCCAGGGTTTGTCCGACCAATTGTCAGACCCACGTTTCCGCAAACGCGGCTGGAGCGCATATGTCCGCCTCTCCATTCTTAGGCCCATCGTGAACCCGATGAATGGACTACGCAACTTTGGAGCCGGGGTGTTAGCACAGACTAGGCCAGCGCACTCGAATGGAGCTCACCTAATTGCCGAATAAAGGAGCAAGCCGATGGAGCGGTTGCCCATCAACTCGCTCTATCGGCAAGACTCCCCCCTTAACAATTGCAATGGGGCGCCTCGCGAAAATCGCAACACGACAAACGGCCTGGATGCCGCCCTGGGTTGGCTGGTCCGATCGAGCCATCTATCTGTTCGCGCCGCGCGCTTAAGTACGCATCTAAAGACAGCGAGCCAAATTTGATGGAGGCTGACTTACGTTCTCCTGCACCGGAAGAATAGAACATGTAGGCGACCGCCGGTTTAACGGTCGTTGTCGATGCACGATGGAGCGTCGTATGAAATCTTATGAATATCGCGCCGCTGCGGTGCAGACCCTCGCGGTGCTTGGAAATGTGGAAGCGAATCTTGAGATTTGCGCCCACTACATCAAACTGGCGGCACTTCGGAGAACGCGATTGATCGTGTTTCCCGAGTGCATGAATGTTGGATACCTGTACGACTCGATCCCTCATGCGCGGCAAGTGGCCGATCCGGCTAATGGACGGTTCGTGAATGCTCTCGCAAAGCTTGCGCGTGAGTATGACATGTTTATCGCCAGCGGCATGACGGAGTGGGATCCAACGGCGGAGAAAGTCTTCAATGCAGGCGTCCTTCTCGACAGGAGGGGAGACCTCGTCGTGCACTATCAAAAGCAGTTTCTTACGACGCACGATCAGAACTGGTTCGCGTTTGGCGAACGCGGCTTTCCCGTCGCGGAGACCGAACTGGGTCGCATCGGCCTGATGATTTGTTTCGATGGACGCATTCCCGAGATACCACGTTGCACGGCGCTCGGCGGGGCGCAAGTGATTGTGGATATGGCCAACTTCTTCCTGATCGATCAGGCTGACATGTGGCGCCCGGCCCGGGCGTTTGAGAACGGCGTCTGGATTTGTGCGGCCACCAAGTCCGGCCAGGAACGCTCGATCTACTATCCAGGCGGAAGCATGATTGTCGACCCTGCCGGAAATCTTCGGGCGAAGGTTGCTTACGATACTCATGGCATGGCCGTCAGCGACATTGATCCGACCCTTGCCGACAACAAGCGGCAACCGCTCGGTTCGGACAAATTCGCAGATCGCCGTCCTGACACCTATCAGGTTTTGACTTTACCCTATGACGAGACCGCAGTCGCCGAGGTCAGCAAACGACCGATCATCCCTGGCGAGATGGCATTCAACATGGCAGCCGTGCAGAGCCACGTGTCCGAGGCGCATGTCACTTCGCTCAACCGAGTCTTTGAGCAGGTCGGACATGCCGCGCGTTTCGGAATTCAGCTTATGGTGTTGCCGGAATACTTCGCTTCATCGAACTGGCGGGTCGACGCCGCTGAGGCTAAACGTCTGTCTGCTGAAAATGGAGAGCTTCTCGAGAGATTTGGCTTGCTGTGCCAGGCCAACGGGTGCGCGATATTGGTGCCTAATGTCGAGGAGGTGGATGGTCGTCTTTATCCAACGTCATTCCTTGTCGGACCCGAAAGCAAGGTGCTGTTCTCCTATCGCAAGGTCCACCTTTTCGCCGACGAACGTTCTTGGGCCACTGCTGGCTTCGAGTATCCAGTGAGCGACACTCCGTTCGGACGAATCGGAATCATGATGGGTTATGACGGAATGTTTCCCGAAGCAGCGCGCTGCCTCGGGACAAATGGTGCCGATGTGATCTTGTGGCCGGCCCGACTACAGGATCGTAAGGAGCGTACATTGCTCGCAGTGCCGCGGGCCGTAGATAACCGTTGCGCCCTAATCATGGCCAATCGCGTCGACGCGCCATTCGGCGGCGGCAGCTTGGTTGTTCCTCCTGCTCAGTTCCCAGTTTGGAATGTCGACGTCGCTACACCGAACTATCCTGACATGCACAAGGTCGTTTTCGACTTCGTGGAGATCAGCAGTGCGCGGCAAAAGAACCTTATGGCAAACGTGCACATGTTCGCGAACCGCCGACCGTGGACATACAACGCATTGGTCGACAAGCCTTTTCGGACAAACCTCGATACTCAATAGACAGCGTTGATTGCATGAAAGGGCCGTCGCGTACATCCTTGCCATCGAGCCGCCCATTGTTGGTCGGCGACAACACGGATCCCTCCTGATTTCCCCAACTCATCCACGAGTCAAAGAGTTCTTGCAGGAGAGAAATGCCAGTCACGACCCTCCGGTTCGCATAACATTGAAGACCGTATTTGGATACCGAAGTGCTGATTTAGCTCGTCCACGGACTTGGAAAAGTCGGCAGGCCAAAAGGAAAGCTATTTCCAGTAACCGCGGAGATGCGTCTGTGGTGCGCTACAGAGCCGAATGCTCGCGCAGACCAGTCGATCGTTGTCCGTCCGCAATTGGTTTCGGACGTCGCTTGCGGCGCCGTGAGTCGGGCTCCTCAGAAAGGCGGGCGGTCCGGTACCGCCATGATTTTTGTGGGCCTGACGCAGGGTGGTCAATGAAAGGTGTGTGGTTATGACCAAGCAAGGGGTTGAGCCCAATACCATCTACGCCATTTGTGGCTTCAATGACATTCCAAGCCGCCGGGCCATGGGCTTCCATCTCATGATCGTCGGAGACGACGGTAAGCACAGGCCGTGGTCCATCATTGTGGTGCGTTGGGGCAAAAAGGTGCTTGGCTATCTCAACAAATGCCCACACAACGACGTCAATCTGGACTGGGAGCGCAACGAATTCCTCGATCCATGCGGAATCCGGCTGATGTGCGGCAAGCATGGCTCAACCTTCGAGCTTGGCACTGGCCGCTGTGTCGACGGCCCTTGTAAGGACAGAGAGCTCACGCCGGTCGCGTTGACGGTTCTGGACGGCGATATATGCGTCATCGGCGTGCGACTTGTCGAGGAGGATCGCGCCGGCGAGAGCTGAAGCGGCGCGCTCAGACCGGCCGGTTCTCGTTGCGGTTCTTCACAGGCGCCATTCTCTTCAGTGCGTCTTCGTAAGAAATCTCATCATAGGACGCATCGAGCTCCTTTGCCGCGTCGAGCAGGTAGTCGAGCTTGCCGCCCGCGTCCAGCTTTTTGATGTCATCCTTGTTGACCCCGACCAGGTCCATCATCTCCTTCCAGACTGTGGATTCATCGCATGGCAGCACGTGGAAGGTGACATTGCCCAGTTTGGTTCGGTATTTCGCCAACAGGTCAATGTTGTTGCAGAATATAAAATAGCGATCCTCCGGGCCGAGCGCGCCGTCCAGCACGTTTGCGACGTCAGCAAGATAAGCGAGGGAGTGCAGATAGCCGGCCAGCACCGGAATAGTGCTTTCCCCTTCCTGGGCGACCGTCAGAACCTGCTCGATCGAATAATCCGGCGGCCGCTTCTCGTCCGCGACCTGCACCTGAAACTTCAGTGCGATATCGCCGCGAAAGCCAAACCGGCCCGGCCTAGTGGTCCCGCCTTTGAGTACGGCGTTGAGCAGGCGCCCCTCCTTTTCCAGGCGGCCGAGCGGGGTGTTCTCGATTGCAGTCATGAAGATCGTCCTCAATCTGAGCTGATTGCCGGACACGTTTTCGCCGGCGAGACCATCAATGCAAAGGTCTTGCCGTTGCAAGCGCAGCAATTCATCGGGGTATTCCTGGAGAAATGCGCAACGAGGCTGCGATCGCCGAACAAGCGCGTCAGAAACGCGACGCGCGTTGCCGCATCATTGCTTCGAAAATGTAAGCATTGTCGGACCGCGTGGGCTACAGCGCATATGGATCTGCTTCTTTTGTTCGGTTCGGTCGTAACGCTGGTCGTTTTCTAATTGCAGCGCTGTGTGGTTTGGTCCGCCAGCGCCCTCCGGGGCACGGGCCTATCCATTCCTGGCGGCAGCGTTCGGCGTCCTCCTCTTGCGAGTTTGCGGACGTACAAATAGGCACTGGCCTTAATGCCGCGCTCTCCTTGACTTTCGAGGGGATTCGATTGCGCCAGTTGCTCCGCTTCGTGCCCCCGCGGCGATCGCCTGGGATCCGCCGAGCAGCTTCGCGTTGAGCCGACCGCTGGCGAACAACATATCATCGAGCGCTTCGTGGACATCGGCTGTGATCACAGAATGCCCGCCGTCACGCGCAATACTTGATTGTGTGACGCGCCGCATCAGCTCCTTGATGAACGAGGCGCTGACCCCTTCGGTACTGCGGACGGCTTCGGCAATGATCTCCCCCTCAAGTGGCAAGCCTCCGCTGTAGAGCCTGATCAGCTTGCCGCGGCTGGCTGCGTCCGGCAGCGGTATTTCGATCGCTTGGTCGATGCGGCCGTGGCAATCGACCAGGGTGACCTCGAATTGGTCGGGGCGGTTGGTGGTGAGCACGAAGAGGATATCGGCATCCTCCTTCAAGCCGTCTATTTCGCTCAGCAGCTTGCTCAGCAAGGACACCTCGCATGCTGTCAAAATGCTGCTGTTGCTGGCGGTCCGATCGACATCGTCGATCACGACCATTGTTGGTTGCAGCAGGCGTGCCAGTGCCATATAGCTGCCGAGCAGTTCGAGCTGTTCGGCGGTGATGATCAGCGTGGTGTATCCCGGCAGGTTAGTGGCGAGATAATGGACCGTGTGGGTCTTGCCAGTGCCGGGCGGGCCATAGAGCAGAATGCCCTTGCGGGTCGACTGGCGGAGCCGGCGGAGTTCATCGCGGGCATCGACGAAGCCCAACACGCTGCGATCGAGCAACTTGAGTGCCCGTTCGGGCAAGATGACGTCCTCGCGTTTGACCTTCGGCAGCCGATGTAGCGTCACACCGCTGATGCCGCCGGCGCAATCCGCACCTTCGTCGAGCGAGATGATCTTGCCACGATATGAGCATGCAGAGTGGATGGTCTTTTCCAGTTCATCAAAGCAGCATTGCACGAAGCTGTCGCCGGTATCGCGCGCAGGAACGATTATTTCAATGCGGATCCGGGTCTCGCGGCGAAATTCGCGATCATGCGAGAGCACGACGGCGTATGGGAATTCGCTCGCTTGGCAAAGCCACAAGCCGTTACGCAAACATTTGGCTGGCGCCAGCTCGCCCGTATCGATCTCGTCAAATTGCGGCGGCACCAGTGAAATCGCATCAGATCCACGGCGTTTCATTCGAGCGAATGAAAGCGCCTCGTCCCAATGCCGTTCATACGCGCCGAAGAAGCGGATTGGGTCAGCAAAAAGCTTGTCGATCGCGACCTGAACGTCGGCGCGCATGTAGGCCGGCAAATGCCGCGCCGTGGTGGCGAGTTCTCCCGGCAAGAAATTTGCAAAGTGCCAGTCCAGCGCATCACAGGCATATTCGAATTGCACATCGGACAGGTCGGCTGTATCCGCCTTGCTAGCGGCTTCACTCGTGATCAGCAAGGGAAATCCTGCGGCGCGAATGCGCTTTTGTGCTTCCTCTAGCAGCGCTTTCGCAACGGAGGGTGGGTAGGGGCCGCAGACGGCCTTGCCCTGCTGCCAGACGAACTCGGCAAGTGCAACAGCATCTCGCTGCTGCTTTCCGAATACCTCCCGCAGCAAGCGCACGACGAAACCGACAGGCGTGTCGTCATCATTATGAAATACAAGCTGAATGGAATCAGCGTCTACGCAGACCGGGTCCATCAAAACCCGCGGTGAGCATTCTGGTTCTTCGGGCATATGTTGCATGCTAGTCGTCCTCGTCGAACGGGCGCCGGACGGGGCCGCCGGCACCAGGCGCGATGCAAATTCGTTGCCGTGACGTGCCTCATGCGGGAGCAGCGCAATACATAAGTAACCAGCCGGCCCGTCGCCGCGCCGTCCATACTTTTGTCAGGAAGCCGACATGCGTTGCAAAGCAAACAGCGCGGTCCGAAAAGGCCAATATTGTCAAAGGCGGGTGTCGCTGGCATGCGAATTGCCAATTCGCAAGCGCTGCTCAGTTAAGTGGAGGGTGAGTGATGATCAATCTGACAGACAGCGCGGTGAATGCGGTCAAGAGCGTGCTCGCAAAGTCGGCGCAGCCAGCGCGCGGCCTGCGGATCATGGTTGAAGCCGGTGGATGTGCCGGGTTCAAATATGCAATGGACCTGGCTGAGCAGGCGAACCCCAACGAGACGGTGATCGAGCGCGACGGCATCAAGGTCTTCGTCGACGACATGAGTCGTGATCACCTCGCCGGCACGACGATCGACTTCGTGGTGAAGCTGGAGGGCTCGGGATTTATCTTCGATAATCCGAATGCCGGCTCGATCTGTTCCTGCGGCAAATCGTTCGGCTGATGACAAGGAACCAAAGCGTGCTTGTCCCCGAGCCACTGAAGTACCCGCCGCTTACCGAAAAGGATCGGGAGCAATCCATTCGCGCCGTGATCGAGAAGACTCCGCCCCATCTGCGATGCGATGGCGGCGATGGCCGTTTCGTCGAGATTGGCCGCGGAAGGAGCATCGTCAAGCCGACTGGCGCCTCCGTGCTCCGCAAGCTGTCCGATCGGACGTTCGAACGCATTCAGGCGCGGCTGATCGAAAGGATCAGCAAATTCGTCGGCCTGATCCCACTTGCCGCCGCGGCCAAGGCACGGGTTTGAGCGAGGCCCTGAATGCCGATCTATCTCGATAACAATGCCACCACGCGAGCGGATCCCGCCGTCGTGCAAGCCATGTTGCCGTTCTTGACCGAGCAATTCGGTAATGCCTCATCTGCTCACGCGTTTGGCAGTGAGGTCGCGAAGGCCGTGAAACAGGCGCGCCGCAGCTTGCAGGGATTGTTAGGCAGTGCCTACGATCACGAGATCGTTTTCACCTCCGGCGGAACCGAGGCAAATAACGCTGCCATCCTCTCTGCGCTTGCAACGCAGGATGGGCGCGACGAGATCGTCACGACCTCCGTCGAGCATTCGGCTATTCTTGCCCTGGTCGAGCAATTGGCGACAAGGGGCGTCACGACGCATGTGATCGGCGTGGATTCGCGGGGCCGGCTCGACATCGAGGCGTTTCGCAGGGCCCTTGGACCACGCACGGCGATTGCGTCGGTCATGTGGGCCAACAACGAGACCGGCACGATTTTCCCGGTCGAGTTCCTTGCCGGGTTGACGCGCGCGGCAGGCGCCCTGTTTCACACCGATGCGGTGCAGGCCATAGGCAAGCTGGCCATCGACCTGAGTGACAGTGCTATCGACATGCTGTCGCTGTCCGCTCACAAGCTGCACGGCCCCAAAGGCGTCGGTGCGCTCTATTTGCGCAAAGACACAAAATTCAGACCGCTGATCTGGGGCGGATCTCAGGAGCGAGGGCGCCGCGCGGGAACTGAGAATATCCCCGGCATCGTCGGTCTCGGCAAAGCTGCGGAGCTCGCAGCGGAACGGCTCGAGCCGGAGCGCGCTCGCATTGGCTCCTTGCGCGATCGCCTGGAGCAGGCCATCTTGCATAACGGCGGTTGCTCGGTGCTCGGCGATCTCAGTAGCCGGCTGCCGAACACGACAATCGTCGCCTTCGACCATCTCGAGGGCGAAGCCATTGTGCATCATCTCAATCGTGCCGGCATTGCCGCTTCCGTCGCTTCGGCCTGTAGCTCGGGCTCATCGGAGCCATCTCATGTTCTGCGCGCCATGGACGTGCCGGCAAGCAGCATGCGCGGGGCGGTGCGATTCTCCCTGTCGCGTGAAACCACCGTCGAGGAGGTCGCTCGGGTCGCGCACGTGCTGTCCGACATCGTGGCTCAGCTGCGCGCCATGTCGCGGGAGTATTCCAGTTCACCCCGCGACGCGTCGCAGTCCAGGGAGTTGACGTCATGAAAATCATGATCCGCCGCTCTCCGGACGCGGGTTTGTCGATTTACGTGCCGAAGAAAGATCTCGAAGAGCCGATCGTGGAGTCCGAGTATGAGACGCTTTGGGGCGGTTGGATCAGGATCGCCAATGGCTGGGTACTCGACCTGCCCGAGATGGCAAGCGACACTCCCTTGCCAATCACGATCAACGCCAGGAAGCGCGGCGAAAGCGGCGGCGAGCGATGAAGGCGCCTCCGCGCATCGATTTTGCCAGTGCAGCCGATACGGAGGCGATTCTCTCTGAACTCGCGGCCAGACTGAGTGCGGGCAGCGTCATTCCCTACCTTGGACCTGGCCTTGCCGAATTGTCCCGGCCGGATGTGCCGACGACGCCTGAGACATTGGCCGCCTTCTTTGCCACCAAGGTTGCACTGCCGCGACGGGCCAAGGGCAATGCGTGGGCGTCGGCGCAATATATAGAGAGTAACAAACATCGTCTCACCCTGACGAGGTTAATGGCTCAGGCCTTTGTTGTGCCGGTCGAGCCGACGGCGCTGCATCATCATCTTGCGTCTCTATCGCCGCCGATGATCGTCGACACCTGGTACGATAGCGCCATGCGTGCGGCGCTCGGCGAGCGCGATGGATGGGGCGAGGTGCAGGGTATCAGCCGGGCCGGCCTCTATACTGACCACTTTTATCGCTTCTATGATTCGGCAGGCCAAGAGGTCGACGGCACCGCGGCTCGCAATTGGGCGACGGTGCTGTACAAGCCGCATGGCAGCGTAGAGCCGGCAAAGAACTTTCTGATCTCTGATGCCGACTATGTCGAGGTGCTGACGGAGATCGACATCCAAACGCCGATTCCCGACATCATCAAGGAAAGACGGACCCAGCGGAGCTTTCTGTTCATCGGCTGTCGCTTCAATGACCAACTGCTGCGCACCTATGCGCGGCAGATCACCAAGCGCTCGTCCGACGTCCATTACGTGATTGTCGATCCGCAAGCGCTTTCGCGCAACGAACTCTGCTTTCTCGTCGAGCAAGGCTTGATGCCGCTCGCAATTGAGCTCCCGCGCGCGGTGGAGCTTTTGCTCGCCAGCTAGTGGCGTTGCCAAATTCAAGCCGACGGCGCTGACTGGTTAGTGAGCAAAGATGGTCAGCAAATGCGGCCGCGGGTGAGAGTGGTCTCTGCGCGCCCTCAGGCCGTGAATGAATAGGTGCGCGGTCAATGGCATCTCTCACTGCCAGTGATATTTGTCGGGTTTCCTACATGCGGCACTATCACTGCGGTAACCGCAACAATGCGGATCGGTGCGCCAAGCCATTGACACGGTTCAGAAACGGCATCGTCCGCCGCGATGGCACGGAGGTTGCTAACTCCTTTCCTTGTGGTTCGCTCAGGGCTCGTCCTGAGAGCCTATTTGTCGTACAGGGAGAACTGATTATGGACGCGGTCGCGGGGCGCGGCAGACGTACCGGAATTGCGGAATATATCGGTGAGATCGCCGAGCATAAGGGCTGCCGCACTTCGCATGGCGGCCCCAGCACGAACTGCGGATCGCAGGCTGGCCAAGGCGATCTACCGCAGACAATCTGGGAAAAGGTGAAGAACCATCCCTGCTACAGCGAGGAGGCGCATCATCACTACGCGCGCATGCATGTCGCCGTGGCGCCGGCCTGCAACGTCCAGTGCAATTACTGCAATCGCAAATTCGACTGTGCCAATGAATCGCGTCCGGGCGTGGTGAGCGAGAAGCTCACTCCCGAACAGGCCGTGAGGAAAGTGCTTGCGGTCGCCACCAGCATTCCGCAGCTGACCGTGCTCGGAATCGCCGGACCAGGCGATCCCCTGGCCAATCCGGAAAAGACCTTCAAGACGTTCGAGCTGGTCGCCAAGGCGGCGCCGGACCTCAAGCTCTGTCTATCGACCAACGGACTGGCACTTCCCGACTACGTCGATAGCATCGTTCGCGCCAATGTCGATCATGTCACCATCACCATCAACACGATCGATCCCGAAATCGGCGCCAAGATCTATCCGTGGATATTCTTCAACCACAAACGGCACACCGGAATCGAAGCCGCCAGGATACTCATTGATCGCCAGTTGCAAGGCCTTCAGATGCTCACAGAACGGGGCATCCTGTGCAAGGTCAATTCGGTGATGATTCCTGAAATCAACGACCAGCACCTGGTCGAGGTCAACAAAACGGTGAAGTCACGGGGTGCCTTCCTGCACAACATCATGCCGCTAATCTCCGCATCCGAGCATGGCACGGTATTCGGCCTGAGCGGTCAGCGGGGTCCGACGGCGCAAGAATTGAAAGCGCTGCAAGATGCTTGTGAAGGCGAGACGAAGGTGATGCGGCATTGCCGCCAGTGTCGCGCCGACGCGGTCGGCCTGCTTGGAGAGGATCGCCGCGCGGACTTCACCACCGAGAGGATCATGGTCATGGACATCAATTATGACGCTGAAATGCGCCGGGCCTATCAGGCCAAGGTCGAGGATGAGCGCGCGGCCAAGATCGCGGCCGGGCGGGAGGAGCTTGCGGAACTCGCTGGCCAGAAGAGCGAGATCACGCTTCTGGTTGCGGTCGCGACCAAGGGCTCGGGCCTGATCAATGAGCACTTTGGCCATGCCAAGGAGTTCCAAGTCTACGAACTCTCGACCTCCGGCGCAAAATTCGTCGGCCACCGCAGAGCCGAGGTCTACTGCCAGGGCGGGCACGGCGAGGAGGACAGGCTTTCAAACATCATCGGCGCCATCAAGGATTGCCAAGCTGTGTTCGTAGCCAAGATCGGCGACTGCCCGAAGAGAAATCTGCTTAAGGCCGGCATCGAGCCGGTCGACCAATACGCGCATGAGTTCATCGAGAAGTCGGCGATTGCTTGGTTTCGCTGCTATCTCGACAAGCTGCAAAGCGGTGAGATCTTGCACGTCAAGCGCGATGATGCGGCAATCCGCCGGAAAGCACTGACCTCGGCGGCGTGAGGAGATAGCGAATGCCGTTCAAGATCATCGCTTCGCAATGTACCGGCTGCTCAGCCTGCGAGCCCTTATGTCCGAATGTTGCGATCTCCGAGAAGGGCGGGACGTTTTCGATCGATCCGAAAAAATGTACCGAATGCGTCGGCTATTTCGACGAGCCGCAATGTGTTGCGGTTTGTCCGGTCGACGACACCTGCGTCGTCGACACCTCTTGGCCGCGCCGCCAGGCGTCGGCCTAAATCGGAGAGCCCCATGAACGTCACGGTTGGATCTGGCGCCGAAAAGCTTACGAGTTGGCTGCTGCGCCTTGCTGGCAGCCAAATACCAAATTTCGTTCGCCGTCATAGAAGGCGCTCGCTCCGGATTGTTCGCCGATATCGGCGTGGCGCCGGCACAAGCTCCCCAGCGAGCAAGTCGCCGAGCACAATGGCCGAACATTACTTCTCAATGCCGAACGCCGCTTACTGCGCGGCGGTGTCCCCATGGATTTGGCCGACGCTGGTCCCCGTAATTGACCTATCTCTCGCCGAGCCAAGCGTTCCGCCCGGCAATCGCACAGGTCGCCGATTAGAACAGGAAAGCTGCCGATGAAGCTGACGCACCGGGCAATTCGCTTAGCTTGCGCTCGCGTGGCAGCTCGTCCTTAAACGTCCGCAAGGGGTCGGTGCATGAGCAACATCGTTCGTGACAATGACGTGGTCGAGCTAAGCGGGCCTCCTTGCTTCAGCTTTGGTGAAAAGGTGCAGGCGAACCGCTCGATCCGCAACGACGGTACCTATCCGGGCAAAGAGATTGGCGAGGTTCTGGTCAAGAAAGGAGAGGTTGGTCACGTCGTCTCCATCGGCACGTTCCTGCAGCAATTCTATATCTACGGCGTCGTATTTCTTGAAAGCGGCTACCGCGTCGGCATGAAGCGCAAGGAACTCGATGCCGTTGACTTAGGCCAAGAGGTCGATGATCCGCCGTTGCCGGAGGAAGAGAGCGTATCATGATCGGGCCGGATCTTCCGAAATATCGATCGGGCCAGCGCGTCAAAAGCGCGATCGACCTCATCAATGATGAATCGTTTCCAAAAGCGGCCCCCGACGGGGTCTTGATCGGTGCCGGACAGATCGGCGAGATCATTCGGGTCGCCATGCACACGGAAGCGAACGTGCCAATCTATTTCGTCGATTTTGGCGAGCGGCGGGTTATCGGCTGTTATGAGAACGAAATCGAAGCGCTTTGAAGGGAGGCGTTGGCCATGAATGCCGCGGTAATGAGAAAGGTAGTGACCGGGCCGATTCCACACCCGAACGAGCTCGATCGCAAGCGGATCGAGCGCGCGCTGAGCTCGCGCACGCGCTATCGCTTTGTCTCGCCGAATGTGACGCCGGTAAGAGGGGGCTATCTCATCGAGAGTCCCTGCTGCTCGGGCAATATCGATAGGGACGGCGGCCTGATCGATGTCGCGCTGATCCTTTACGATGTCGCGAGCGGGGCCTGGAAGACTTTCTTCAAAAATCATGCGCAGGGAATCTGGGAATTTTACAGCATTTACCACCGGCTGTCCTCAGCACTCGACGAATTGAACGCAGATCCTGAGCGGCTGTTCTGGCAATGATGCCCGTTTCGGACCTGTTATAGGAGCCATAATGGCGCTCGGCCCCGACGAACTGATCGAAATCGAACGGCTAATTGCGGCGGCTGAGGCCGATACAGGCCCGGTCGTTGAACTGCGGCGCCGCTTTCCGCAGCTCGCCTGCGTACGCTGTGACGCGTCCGACGTGACGGAGCAGCCGTTCCGCCGTTTTCCGAGTTTTGACCTGCATCTGGTCGATGGATCCGACCACTGCATGCAGATTACGGCCGACCCGGCGCGGGCAATCGGCATAGTGCTGGCTAAAAGGAATGCTGGGCGGTGACGGGCGTTGGACTAGCAAGGGATCACGACGCCGCCACGAGCCTGGAGGGGGCGGATCAATCCTTCATCTCGCTCTCCGACCCCGATATCACCTTCGCGGAACTCTCTGCAGTGGAAACGCTGCTGTGTTCGCCGCGAATTTCCAATGGGCCGGTCACCGAGGCGTTCGAGCGGGCTTTCGCCAGCTATCTTGGCCGCAAATATGCCGTTGCCGTCCCGAGCGGCACGCTGGGGCTTCTGCTTGCCTTGAAGGTACTGGGCATCGGGCCCGGACAGGAGGTGATCGCATCGTCCTATTCGATGCGTGAAACAGTCCATGCCATCCGTCTTGCGGGTGCACGGGCGGTATTTGCCGACGTCGACTATTGGTCCGGCGCCTTGGCTCCGGCGAAGGTGGAAGAGCGTATCACCTCCAGCACAGGAGCGATTATCGCCGGAAATCCCAACGGCCACCCGGCGCCATGGTCGGAACTGCGCGCGATCGCACAGCGACATCAGTTGCCGCTCTTGGAGGATTCCACCGAGGCGATCGGATCGAGATACAAGGGCGAACTCGTCGGCCGCTTTGGCGATATCGCGGTGTTCGACTTTGCCCAGCCGCTGGCCTTAAGCTGTGGCGAAGGCGGCATGGTCGTGAGCGACGATATCGAGGTGGTCGTTGGCTTGCGTCGGCATCGCGCGCACCGGCTGGATGAGCGCTCGTCCGTTGTCGTCGGCAGCGCAGCACCTTACCAAGCCGGCATGAGCGATCTCACAGCAGCGTTGGGACTTGCGCAGCTAAAGCGCCTCGATGACATCCTGGAGCGGCGGCGGCTGATCGAGCAGCTGTACAATGCGCATATGCAATCATTTGAGGGCATCAAGCCGCCCTATATCGGCCCCGATGTGACCGAGGTGAACTGGTTCCTCTATCTCGTCCATCTCGGGACCCGCTTCACGCGATCCAGCCGTGACGCCATTGTCGATGATCTGCGCGTCGAGCAGATCGAAGCCGCCGCTTATTGCCATCCATTGCATTTGCAGCGCCAGTATTTTGATCTCGGCTATCGGCGTGGCGAGTTCTTGGTCACGGAGAAGATCGCCGATCGCGCCGTGGCGCTGCCGTTTCACGCCCATCTCACGAGCAACCAGATCGAGTTCATCGTGGAGACGATAAAGGATGCGTCGATCAACGTCGGCGCGGGCGCCGCGATCTATTGAACATTCAGCGTCCCATGCACCCAAAGGGAAGATTGAATGGCCATAGTGACTGCCTGCTGTTGCGCAAGACGATTGCGGTCACCGGGTGGCACATCGCTTGCGGCGGTGCTGTGGCGAGAAAAGCGCTGTTTTGAACGCGGGGACAGACCCTAAAAAGCGTCTGCCAGCTATTCGTCTTGGGAAGCCGCAAACGACTATCGTAAGTCGCCAGCGGAGAAAATCAAACGCGCGACCAGGGTAGACGAGCGCGCCTGGTCGCGGCTTGACGCCAAAAGCTCCTCGGCCTCGGCGCGGATTCTGGAACAAAAAAAGGGAAACTGAATGGACTCGCAGCAGGTCATCATCCACGTCCGCTTCGCTCCGAACGGGACCGTGGTCCAGATCAGCGCGCGGCCGGCGAAGCTCACGCCGCACCAGTGGTTTGATGTCCTCAATGCGCGTGCCGGCCATGCCTATCGTCCGCTGGCCGGTGGCCGTGGCGTATTTCGGCTGACCCGGGCAGCGGTTAATGCCTTCAGGCAGGAAGCGGTGACGGCACGATAGTCAAGGGATGCGGCGCCGGGCCCGGCTCCCGGCACTGGGTGTGATGACCATTACCCGAGGTGTCACCTCGCGCGACCCCTCGCCTTGGCAAGCCGGCCTTTACATTTTCGGGGCGTGCTCGTTCGTCAGAACTTATACGTGACGCCGCCGCTGACCAGCCATGGGTCGATATTAGCGCGGCCCGTGACGGGGATCGCGCCGTTTACGGTCGCCGAATAATCCGGCCGCAGCCACAGCTTCTTCACGTCAAAGTTCAGGCCCCAATGACGATCGAGCATGTAGTCGAAGCCGAATTGAACCGCGGGACTAACTGTGTTGTTGACATGCAAATCCGTCACCACCAGGCCGGCAAACGGCGTCTTGGCTGCGGATTGGTGGAAGAACGCGGTGTAGTTGATGCCGGCGCCGATATATGGCTTGAACGGGCCGAAGTCGGTGAAGTGGTATTGAAGGGTCAGCGTCGGCGGCAACAGCGAGGTTTTTCCGATATCAAGCCCACTCAGCGTCCCAGTGCCGCCGATCTGATGTCTGGTCACGGCGAGAATGAGTTCAGCGGAGATATTGGGAGTGAAAAAATAGGTGATGTCGAGCTCCGGTACGACCCGATCGCTGATCGAGAGGCCGGAATTCGGTGATGACAGAGGCGGTACGGCGCCGACATTGACCGAGCTGCCTTCGGAATCCGGCAATACGCCGAGCACGCGCAGGCGGATCAGCCAGGGATTGAAGGGTTCGACCAGGGGAGGTCTAGCGTAGACCCGCGCCGGTGCGAGGTCCGCAGCCTGTACCGACGTCATGGCAGCTCCGTCGAACATTGCCGCAAGCACGAGCAGGGATGCGTTCATCAGAATTGTTCTTGCTCTCATCAAAGTCTCCATTCCAAAGTTCGCGTGGATAGTCACGCGAGCCCTCTGTCACATGATTGGGATGGCGATGGATTTGATGCGGATCAAATCGGGTTGGTCATCGACGTAATTAAGTCGCTAAGTCACATCGGTAATGCGCGGTTGAGGTGTCTCAAGATTGCATCGCTCCTGCCATGTCCTGCCGCATGCGCGGAAAGTGCGCTTTTGCGCGACGGAAAGAGCTGCCCCGAGGGGTCTCTACCGACCTGCAGCGGTTGATAGACCTCTCATCTTATTCGCAGCGCGGGTGTTGCTCGTCGCGCGCGCCCGAAAAGAACGAAGACAGGGAGCGTCGTCTTGTCTGCCGGCATGGCCTTAGCTTGTGCAACTTCTCACTCGGACGGACAGTCCATGAGCCTTCCCTCGCGCGAGCATCCGATGAGATCATCTTGTGCGATCCGACCAAGCAGCGACGGCACGGGCTCACGATCAAATCCCGCGCATCTTGCGCCATCGGCGTCGATCAGGGGGCGTCGGATCAAAAGTGGATCGCCGAGCATCAGCGCAAGTGCGCCCGCCGCATCGATCGCGCCGGGATTGACTTCGCCCGACTTGACGCGTGGCGCGGAGGGGTTGAACCAGGACACGATCGGTGTAAGTCCGAAGAACGAGCGCAGTTCCTCCGTGCGCCACGGCTCTTTCAAGATGTCCTTGGCAATCACGTGATGCCCCGCGGCCGTCAGTGCGTTGATTTGTCGAGCGTTGGTGGCGCAACCTGGCTTTTGATAGAAGATGATTGTTGCCATGGTGCACCTATTCGAGCGCGCCTGGCTGAACGATCGATGCGACGCCGCCGCAATCGAGAACGGCATCGACATTTTTGCGAACTGTTGCCAAGGTGGGTGGCCTGCCGTGCGCGGCAGGGGCGCCAGCCGTAATGCGGCCGCCCGTCGTGGCCCCGTCTGATGCGTCGCAGACGATCGGGCTTCCAGCGCCAGGACATTGGGCCGCCATTTCGCTGATCAGCGCCGGCTGTTCGCAGCGGCCGAGCTGCACCACATCCCCTACCGGCCAATCGACACTCCCGGCAACAACCTTTTCCCGCGTTGCAAGCTGGTGCGTCTCGATCCGACCATGGAAGATGCACCGCAGGGCCGCGTGGGCGATGTTGTCATCGATCAGGCACATCGGCCGCCCGGCCATTCCCTTCGACGTTTCACTCCCGACCTGCATTGTCGCGTTCCTCCGCCAACGGTCCACCGCAAAGGTCGATTGGCAATTCCCGTTCCACGCTTGAACGCATCGAAATAGCCCGCGGCAGGCCGGCCTTGACCCATCTGACTAGGCCTGTTCGGTTTCCGACAGGCGGGCTTAGGTCCTGTCAGGTAAAAAACAGCATGGATCTCTCGCCGGATAAGCAACCTCCGTCGGTGCGTGAGTTTGCAAAACATATTCAGACGCTTAAACGAGCGCGGACAAGTGCTGGCACGGCTGTTGCTATAGGGGTGATGCAACACTGAGTGAGGGCTGAGTGCACGCAGACGCACAAGACGAGCGATGCGCTCCTTCCCTTGAACCCGTGGACCTCGTTTCTGAGAAGAAACAATCGCGCGCAGAGCAGCGTGCAATGTTTGGCAAATCGGTTGATGGAGAGCAACATGTCTTCACTGAGGCAAATCGCATTCTACGGCAAGGGTGGCATCGGCAAATCGACCACCTCGCAGAACACGCTGGCGGCGCTCGCAGAGATGGGCCAAAAGATCCTGATTGTGGGCTGTGATCCAAAGGCGGACTCGACCCGCCTGATCCTGCATGCGAAGGCGCAGGACACGATCCTAAGTCTGGCGGCGAGCGCCGGCAGTGTCGAGGACCTCGAACTCGAGGACGTGATGAAGATCGGCTACAAGGACATCCGCTGCGTGGAATCGGGCGGGCCCGAGCCGGGTGTCGGCTGTGCAGGGCGCGGCGTCATCACCTCGATCAATTTCCTGGAGGAGAACGGCGCTTATGAGGGCATTGACTATGTCTCTTATGACGTGCTCGGCGACGTTGTCTGTGGTGGCTTTGCGATGCCAATCCGCGAGAACAAGGCGCAGGAGATCTATATCGTGATGTCCGGCGAGATGATGGCGATGTACGCCGCCAACAACATCTCCAAGGGCATCCTGAAATACGCCAACTCTGGCGGTGTGCGGCTGGGTGGCCTGGTCTGCAACGAGCGACAGACCGATAAGGAGCTGGAACTGGCCGAGGCGCTGGCGAAGAAGCTCGGAACCACGCTGATCTATTTCGTGCCGCGGGACAACGTTGTCCAGCATGCGGAATTGCGTCGGATGACGGTGCTGGAGTATGCGCCGGACTCTCAGCAAGCCCAGCACTATCGCAATCTCGCGACCAAGGTCCACAATAACGGCGGCAAAGGCGTCATCCCGACGCCGATCTCCATGGACGAGCTCGAGGATATGCTGATGGAGCACGGCATCATGAAGGCGGTTGACGAATCCATTGTCGGCAAGACCGCCGCCGAGCTCGCTGCCTCGTAAAGGTGGCGACTCGTGGCCTCGTAAGGGCGCGCGAGCGGGTGCCGGTCTCCCCAATTTCCCCCCCATCCCGGGAGACCGGCATTCCGACGAAAGACGCCTCACCAGGATGGTGAGGCGGCGTAGCGTATTTGGACCCGCGGTGGAAAGGACCACATGTTTGAAGCGAAGTTGCTTCCGCCATTAATTGGTGGTGCGACCGCTGCGCGCGAGAGCGTGCACAAAGGTATTGCAACCTACCACCTGCTCACTGGAGTGTCCCCCGCAGACGCCGAGATAGTTGCCGACAGCGACTTCGATCGCCACGTGCTGGCATCTATTCTGGCAGCGGCCTCGATGGACGGTGGTCCACTTCCCGACAAAGCCGGCCTCGCAGCCCATGAACTGGCGGCGCTGTTGGAACAGTACTTCCCGTCGATTGAGATCAAAATCGAACAGTCGGCCGCGGGTGTTGAGGCCAATGTGACCGACGAGGTCGCAATGGTGCGTGATCTCCTGCTCTCGCGACGGTCGACGGAAGGAGATATTGGCCGCTGGCTGGCCGCAATGATCGCGCGACGCGCAATCGAGCCGGATCACTTATGGGAAGACCTCGGATTGCGCAACCGAGGCGAACTCTCACGGCTTCTAAGTCGCCATTTCGCGCCGCTCGCGGCGTGCAATATCAACAATATGCGATGGAAGCGGTTCTTCTATCGCACGCTATGCGAGGACGAGGGCCTCGTGATGTGTACGACGCCGGTGTGCACCCAATGTAACGATTTCGACGTCTGCTTTGGCGATGAAAGCGGCGAGAGCCGGATGGCCGAGCGCCGGCGCGACGTTCTGTTGCAGGCGGAGAGCCAGATCGTCGCCGGTGACTGGCCCATCTGAGCCAGGGGTCGGATCGTCTGTCGCCCGGCTTTCCAGAGGCTTCGCGATGAGCGGGCGAGCCGGCCGAATTCGTCTTAATTCTCATGGGCTTTGTCCGACGGGCTTTGTCGCAGATAGGCTGCAAGGTTGTTACGCGAGCGCAGGCTGGCAAGCCACCATGTGTTCCGCAGGATCTCGCTGTCCATTTGTAATGCAAGCCGAGATGAACGAGAGCTCGGCGAGGCGGAAAGTCAAGTTGACGCGTGCGCTCTGCAACCCTGTCGCCTTTGCGACAAACCAATTGGGACAAAAAACATATCTGCCAATCGGCTGGTGCCGGCGTGGCATGCCGGTTGCTGGAGTACTCCGTGGTCAAACCCAGCAAGGAGATTCGCGTGATCGCTGCCGCCGCAACTGTCGCCAAACCGTCGTGGTCCGAATTGGCAACGGCCAAACCGATCGTGCTCAACGACACGACATTGCGCGACGGCGAACAGGCGCCTGGCGTCGCGTTCACCGCCGACGAAAAGCTGGCGATAGCACGGGCGCTGGCGCGGGCGGGGGTCACCGAAGTCGAGGCCGGGACGCCGGCCATGGGCAGTGAGGAGATCGCTGCCATCCGCGGCATCGTCGAGGCGGGTCTCCCGCTCACCACCATTGGCTGGTGCCGGATGCGAGAGGCCGATGTCGATGCGGCGATCGAGGCCAAGGTATCCATGGTCAACATGTCGATCCCCGCCTCCGACGTGCAAATCGCGGCCAAGATTGGCGGCAACCGCGAATTGGCGCTGGAGCGAATGAAGCGAGTGGTGGGGTACGCCTGTGAGCGAGGGCTCAAGGTCGCTGTCGGCGGCGAGGACTCTTCCCGTGCCGATATCGAGTTTCTCATCACGCTGGTCGCAACCGCAAAAGAGGCAGGTGCGCGGCGCTTTCGCATTGCCGATACGCTCAGCGTGCTTGATCCAGATTCAACTTGCGCGCTGGTCGGACATTTGCGTGCGTCCACCGTTCTTGAGCTCGAGTTTCACGGCCACGACGATCTCGGGCTCGCGACCGCCAACACGCTCGCTGCCATCAAAGCCGGTGCGAGCCATGCTTCGGTGACGGTCATTGGGCTCGGCGAGCGTGCGGGCAACGCGCCGCTGGAGGAGGTCGCAGTCGCGCTAAAACAGCTCTACGGACGGCAGACCAGCATCATACTGCCGGAGCTTGAGAACGTCGCTGCGGTGGTCGCGGCGGCGGCAGCTCGTGCGATTCCTCTGAACAAGGCGATCGTCGGTGAGCATGTATTCACCCACGAATCCGGGATTCATGTCGACGGCCTGTTGAAGGATCAACGCACCTATCAGTGGCTTGACCCGCATTTACTAGGTCGCTCCAACCGTTTTGTGATCGGCAAACATTCTGGACTTTCGGCGATCACAACGCTGCTCGACGAATTGCAGCTTGCCGCCAGCGCCGATGAGGCAAGACAGATTCTGTCGCGGGTGCGGAAATATGCCGTCGAGAATAAACTGCCGGTTGAGCGCGAGACATTGGTTGCGATTTGGCGCGACATCTGTGAACGCACATTGAGCCATCGCGCGTGAAGTCATGTCCAGTATTGTCCCCGCCGGCCATTGCCGGCGTCCAAGTGGCCGACCGCGCGCGGCGCCTCGAGGAGGCGATGCGGTGCTGCTCGACGGCTTCGCGTTTTCTGAAGCCTTGGTTGGGCGATAGTTGGGCTCTGCGCGGCAAAGGTGCGGGCGGGATTGTGCGGCTGTACCAGTTCCCGGCTGCACGCCGGGGGTCGAACGAAGGGAGAGTTTTCGATGAGCGACACACCGGCGACAGGCATCATGGAACGGCTCAACGCGGCCGCCTCAGCAGAGGAGTTTTTTTTTGCTTCTTGGCGTCGCCTACGACTCCAAGATTCTCCACGTCGCACGCCTGCATATCTTGGGGCGCATGGGGCAACATCTCGCCAAGGAACAATTCGTCGGCGTTTCGGAACCAGAGGTCAAGGCACGGTGCAAGGCAATTCTGGAGCAGGCCTATGCCGATTTCGTGGTGTCGTCCCCAATCGACCAGAGAGTATTCAAGGTTTTGAAGGATGTGGTCGCAGAGCCCAAGAACGCAGAGCCCAAGAGGCCCGCCGCCTTCGTGCCATTGAGTGTTCTGATGAAGTAGCCGCGTCGCCGCCTCGGTGCGGGTTGTTCCGCGCCACGTTGTTGTCACGGCGCCAGGCGCGATCTTCGTCTTCATTAAGCTCAGCTCGCTGCGCTCATTGCGCAAGGCGGCATTGTTGGATTCGCGACCATGTCCGGAGTGTCGTGTGTTGAAAGTGATCTCCACCAGATCACACCAAGCCATTGCTTTGACATCCGATTTTCGATGGCGCCGGGACTGGTACGACACTTGCTGTTCTGCTGCCACGTCTGTCATTGACGACGTCCTGCCGACCTTTGTTCCAGATGAGATTTGGAGGAAGAACAATGACGTTGCTTTTGCTGCTCATTCCCAGTGCCGCGATCATTTCATGGCTCATGCTCACGCGAGCTCCGTTCGGAAATCGCGTTCGATGCAATTGAGGTCGGGGATTGACCGGAGATGGCGATCCGAAGCTAACCCAAGCATTCACGCGAGCGTCGGGAGAAGGCATGCATACTGACGTCTGCATCAAGCAGGTCAACGAGTTCGCGCTGATCTTCCAACACCCCGTGACCGGCGGCCTCATGTGTCAGGAGGACATATCTTCATGTTGGTGTCGGATTTCGTTGCGCTGGAAGACACGTACAAACTACATGACGGGTTCAGCGACAAGAGTACCGCGCTCGTCACAATCACCGCGTAGCGCCACGTCGAAGGCCGCGCGCGAGTGTTGCGCACAGATCGGAGCTGCCTGGTCAACGGTGCTGGAAGCGATAAGCCGCACTGGCCGCGCCGGTACGGCTGACGCGGTGAGGCTGGCTCGGGCGCCGGCCGCAATATGGGGCGCGGAGAATGCTGGAGCCAAGGACATCTTCAAGCAAGGCCTGTCGAAACGTGACCTGTGCGGCAACCGGCCATCGCCGAGCACTCATTATTGCGCTGGGGCCGCGCCGGGAAGGCGAAGCCGGCGGCGGCAGCCGCGAAGCCGGTCCGGCACTGATCAATCCATCTTCAAGGGGCAATCGAAGCTAGAGCGCGATCCTGTGGCGCGGGCGCGCTGGTTCTGAGGGGATTCATAGGTATGAGCAACGTCACCAAAGCTGCCACGCCGGCCGTGGGCGGCCGTGCCGCAGCCAAAAGAGAATTGCCGGAGCACTTTAAGGCCTACAAGCACGTCTGGGTCTTCGTCGAGCAGGAGCGCGGGCAGGTGCATCCCGTTTCCTGGGAGCTCATGGGCGCGGGCCGCAGGCTTGCCGACAAGCTGAAGGTTGATCTCGCCGCAATTGTAATCGGTCCGGAGGGGGAGGCGACGCGCAATGCCGCGCTTGAATCGTTCTGCTATGGCGCCGATCTGAGCTATCTCGTGCCCGACAACATTCTGTCGGAGTATCGCAATGAATCATATACCAAGGCGCTGACGGAGCTTGTCAACGCCTACAAGCCAGAGATCCTGCTGCTCGGCGCCACCACGCTCGGTCGCGACCTGGCGGGATCCGTCGCGACGACGCTTCTGACAGGCCTGACCGCCGACTGCACTGAGCTCGATGTCGACGCTGATGGTTCGCTTGCGGCCACACGTCCGACCTTTGGCGGTTCGCTGCTCTGCACGATCTACACCTTGAATTACCGGCCGCAGATGGCAACCGTCCGCCCGCGCGTCATGCCGATGCCCGAGCGTGTCGAGCGCGATGCGTCTCGGATCATTATCCACCCGCTTGGTCTTGTTGAGGACGATATCGTCACCAAGGTGCTGTCGTTCATTCCGGACCGCGATTCCGAAACGTCCAATCTTGCCTATGCCGATGTCGTGGTCGCCGGCGGCTTGGGGCTCGGATCGCAGGACAACTTCCACCTGGTGCGCGAGCTCGCAACGGCCCTCGGCGCCGAATATGGTTGCTCGCGTCCTCTGGTGCAAAAGGGCTGGGTCTCGACTGACCGGCAAATTGGCCAGACCGGCAAGACCATTCGGCCAAAGCTTTATATTGCAGCTGGCATATCCGGCGCGATCCAGCACCGGGTTGGCGTGGAAGGTGCCGATCTGATTGTCGCAATCAATACCGACAAGAATGCGCCGATATTCGATTTCGCTCATATCGCCATTGTCAACGACGCCCTGCACTTGTTGCCGGCGTTGACGGCCGCATTTCGAGCGCGGCTTTTGCCGCATTCGCGCGCCCAGATCGCGAGCTAGGAGATTGTCATGATCGATGAGAGGTTCGACGCAATCGTCGTCGGCGCCGGGATGGCAGGCAACGCGGCGGCACTGACCATGGCCAAGCGCGGCATGAACGTCCTGCAGCTCGAGCGCGGCGAATATGCGGGATCGAAGAATGTGCAGGGTGCGATTCTCTATGCCGACATGATGGAAAAGCTGATACCGGACTTCCGCGAGGAGGCGCCGCTCGAACGTCATCTGGTCGAGCAGCGGTTCTGGATAATGGACGATCGGTCCCACCTCGGCATGCAGTATCGCTCCGACGACTTCAACGAGGAGCGGCCGAACCGCTATACCATCATTCGCGCGCAGTTCGATAAATGGTTCTCGTCAAAAGTGCGGGAGGCTGGCGCGACCGTATTATGCGAGACGACAGTCACCGATCTGGCACGAGACGACCATGGAAGAGTGATTGGCGTTCGTACAGATCGGCGCGACGGCGAGATCCACGCTGACGTCGTGGTGCTGGCCGAAGGGGTTATTGGCCTGCTTGGGACGCGTGCGGGCCTCCGCCCGCGGCCCGAGCCCGACAAGGTGGCATTGGCGGTGAAGGAAATGCACTTCTTGCCGCGCGAGACGATCGAGGCTCGCTTCAATCTCGAGGGTGATGAGGGTCTCGTGATTGAAGCCGCAGGTACCATATCCCGCGGCATGACGGGAATGGGTTTCATCTATGCCAACAAGGAGTGCATTTCGCTCGGTATTGGTTGCCTTGTCGCCGATTTCCAGCGCACCGGTGAGACGCCTTACGGGTTGCTCGATCACTTCAAGAGGCATCCATCCGTGGCGCCCCTGATCGCAGGCTCCGAGGTCAAGGAATACTCCGCGCATCTCATTCCCGAGGGCGGTTACAAGGCGATCCCGCAGCTCTATGGCGAGGGCTGGGTGGTGGCAGGCGACGCGGCGCAGCTCAACAACGCTGTCCATCGCGAAGGTTCTAATCTTGCGATGACCTCAGGCCGCATCGCCGCCGAAGCAATCTTAGAGGTAAAATCGCGCGGCGATCGCATGACCGCAAAGAATCTGTCGCTTTACAAGAGGATGCTGGATGATTCTTTCGTCATGAAGGATCTGAAGAAATACAAGGATTTGCCGACGCTAATGCACACCAATTCGCAAAACTATTTCCTCACCTATCCGCAACTGTTCTCAAGGGCGATGCAGAACTTCGTGCGTGTCGATGGTATGCCGAAGGCTGAGAAGGAGAAGATGACATTGAAATCCTTTGTAAAAGCGCGGTCGTGGACAGGTCTGTTCGGTGATGCATTTCGCTTCGCTCGCGCATGGCGCTGACACAAAGTCAGTCGAACAAACAAAGTCGATGAGAACAAAGGAGGCTAACACATGAATGCCGAGCTGCCCTCAATGCGCGTCGAGGACAAACTGTACTACAATCGCTATCTTGTCGACGTCGGCCGGCCCCACGTCAAGGTTCGCGCGCACGCGACGCCTTCGCCGCAGCTCCTTGCACTTTTGAAAGCCTGCCCCGCACGCTGCTATGAGTTGAACGAGAAGGGGCAGGTCGAGGTCACCGTCGACGGCTGCATAGAGTGTGGCACATGCCGCATCATTTCCGGGCCAACCGGCGACATCGAGTGGAGCTATCCGCGAGGTGGATATGGCGTGTTGTTCAAGTTTGGGTGAGGCTGAATGATCGCGGGTGACGCCAATGAGCGAGACGATCCCGCCACGGTTCCGACACGGTTCTCCCTGGCTTGAGGCCGGTACCGGGCATAGTTTCTCCAGGTCGAAATCTGCAAGATCAGGCACGGCAGAAGCGTGGCAGCGCCATTTTCTCGGCGCGAGCTTGCGCGCTCATCTGTTCGGACCTGCAATGGCCACAGACGAGCTGGACAGAACAATGTTTGCGCGGGACCGTACGAAAGTCCCCTAAACCTAGCGGTTACCAACGAACTGGCATTCTTGATCAATATCCCAAGACATAAAAAGTTGTCGGGTGCGCAGAGCGGCGGACAACCTCGTGATCTGCCATATCCATCTGTGGTCATCGCGCGGTTTCGATGGTCCACCTCCTCAACAACGATTCTAAAGAAACGCTACACGCCGGCAAACGGAGAGATGCGCGGCTTACCCTGCAGCGGCTAGAGTTTCGGCCAATCGTCATGGCCGTAAAGCGATCGGAGGCGGAGCCCAATGAGCGATCGGACGTCTCGCGCTGAGAGTTATCGATCCGCAATCCTGACGTAGCGTGAGATTTGCATTTCGCATTGGTTCTGTTAGGTGGGACAGGTCTGGGGGCCACCTAAGGGAATCATGATCGAATGAAAAAATTGGTGTTTGTGACTGCCGTCGTGCTCGCAGCGGCGGTGCCGACTTTCGTCGCTGAGGCCGCCGGACCGGCGGACATCAATGAGCAGGTCGTGAATGACTCAGATATTTGCAGCGCTAGCCCGGAGATGGCTTGGGTCTGCCGAATCTTTGATTGCTTAGCCACCGCCGGGTGCAGATTGAACTAACAATAAACAGAAAATGAGGTCAATTTCCCAGTACACTGCTTGAGGGCCACAGCAGTCCCATTCTCTTCGCGTGGAGATACACTGTCAGATGATGCGGCGCGCCATTTTCAGTGTCCGCTCATCGTCAGTTCCGCTCGAGCGATTCAGGGCGTCGCTGACGAAGGGCGTGAGGGTAGATTTTGGGCAAGCATCAAGTTCCGAATGCGGCCCTCACCCCACCTGGTAAGAGAGCGGGCAGTGAGGTTAGATCACCCTGTCGTCGGGGCAGCGGGGTGCCCCGCCGCTTCGATCGCAACTGCAACCGACTGTACGATGGCGGCAAAACGCGCCGCAGTCTGGATCGTCTCAGTACTGACGCCTGCCGCACGCAGTGCCTTCTCATGAGCGTCAATACAGGCGCCGCAGCCGTTTATGGCGGAGACCGCCAAGGACCAGAGTTCGAAATCGGACTTGTCCACGCCGGGATTACTAATCACGTTCATGCGCAGCCGCGCTGGCATCATCTTGTACTCCGGATTGGCGGCGAGGTGGACGAAGCGGTAATAGACGTTGTTCATCGCCGTCACGGAAGCTGCAGATCTCGCAGCCGCGATCGCAACTGGGGGCATCACGGCGGCAGCAGCCGATTCCATCGCGGCGATCACGGCCGGATTACGGGTGGCTATCGCGCTCGCCAACAATAGCCCATACTGGCGCTGCGGCGTCAGCGTCTCATCGGCGACCATCGACATCAGGTTGAGCCTGATGTCCTTTGCGAAGTCGGGGATCTGTTCCTTCAACTGCTCGATTGACGACATGCTACCTCAAGCAACGTTCAGCGTTTCGCCTCCGATCTCGCGATTGCACGGGCAGAGTTCGTCAGTCTGCAGTGCGTCCAGAACGCGAAGCGTGTCCTTGGGGCTGCGGCCGACATTGAGATTGGTCGCATAGACGTGCTGGATGGTATTGTCAGGATCAGCGATAAAGGTATATCGGTAAGCGACGCCCTCTGGCGAACGCACACCAAGGCCATCGACCAGGGCCCCTGTGGTATCGGCAAATTGCCAGATCGGCAGATTTTGCAGGTCGTGGTGTGAGCGTCGCCAAGCGAGCTTGCAGAACTCGTTGTCGGTCGAACCACCCAGTACGACCGCATCGCGGTCGGCAAAATCTTTGGATAGCCGGGCAAACTCGGCGATCTCGGTCGGGCAGACGAAAGTGAAATCCTTCGGGTAGAAGAAGATAATCTTCCATTTCCCGGAAAAGCTGTCTTCAGTCAAAGTTTCGAATGCGCTCTGTCCGTCTTCCTGTGGCGCATGAAAGCCAGGCTTTACGCCTGTGATTTCGAACGACGGCAACTTACTTCCAATTCCAAGCATATCGTCCTCCCAAGATCCCGTGCTTCCGCTATAAGCAAAGCAAGGCGTGTGCCACGTGATCTCGCGATGGAGTTGGTCGAGCAGCAAGCGGGATGGTTGCTATTGGGGCATCTGATGCCATTGGTATGTTGGTTGGTTACTCGAGCATCGCCGTCCCGGCGTATTCGCCAGCATCTGCTTCATGCCGCTCGGCTATTGACCGGGCAGTTCATGCACCGTCAGCGGAAGCCGACGAGCAGGGGCGGACCTCAAATTCTGTTGAGTGGCGGCGGGCGAGAATGCGGGCAGAGGAGCCGCTCCTGGTGTTGGTTTCGGTGCAAGCTGATGCACCGCTGGCCTCGCGCGCTTGGTTGGGCCGCACGAGGCATACGTTTGGACAGCCTAGCATTGACCGCTTTGGCGGCGAGGCGTTAGCGTGACATGCCGAACGCGATACACTCAAAGCATTTGGTAGAGACTTCCATATATTGTTTCCAGGCTCGATGCTCATTTTTGACTTCGCTCGGTCGGCCTTGCGTTGCGACCGACGACGAGCATGAAGCGCACGACGAGAGTGCCCACTATTGTCGAAAAGTGGACAACGCGCACCCCTCCGAATTCACAATGATGCTTGCCGGTTGGCCAAAGCAAAATGGAAGGGCGAGGCGCATGCTTCCATTCTTCAACTTAGAGCCGACAAGCAGTAAAAAATGCAGCGCGTCTAGTGTTGCCCGACGCAGACAGTGGACTGGCCGCAAGCAATGATAGGCAGCGAGGGTCGGTTCGCCGCTAGGCGCAAATTGAATCACGCCCTCCCGCGCGTGTAGCGATCAGCCTGGCGAGCACGACCAGCTATTCCTTGGCGTGTAGAACAGTTGTACTCACGTTTTGAGACGATTGACGGGTATTACCATGATTGAGCAGAGCGCAGTTGTTGCAAAGACGACCGTCGCAGAGCGGTGGTCAAAAAACAGCAGCAAAAGAAGCAGCTGATGGGCAACCGACTGATGGAAACATCGATTAGAACACGGCGGCAGCGAAGAAGCCGACCGAGAAGACGTCGGATATTCAAATCACGGAGGAAGCGGTACTGATGTCGTCCTAATTACTTTGAGTTTCTCAAGGGTCGGTGTCGGTCTTGCTGGCTCCATCGGTCGCATCGGGCGACGGCGTTGCGTCGGATCGAACCGACGGCAGCGCGCGTACGCCGCGGTCTCCCGCGAGTTCAGACCGGCGTACGCTGGCCTCTCCTCGCAGCGTCGTTACGGTAGCGGCTGGTCGAGGTCTGGTAGTACTGCGTGCGGATGGCCGCCATGGTCTCGATCAATGGTCCCCACGGCGTGGGAAAGCGTTCTTCCGCCATCACGCGGTGCAGCATGCGAGCATAGCCGGCCAGCTCGTCGTTGAGGAACTCCACCACAGGCATATCCGGATAGCGTTGCAGCAGCAGGATCGCAGCATTGTCGACCTCGCCGGCCAACCTGTCCTTGTCGCGTCCAACAAGATCGTTCTGCAGGCGCCCTATCGCGGAGATGAGCCGCATGACCTGGCGAAACGCCGGACGCGCACGCAAGATCGCCATGTCTAGCCCCCACAGCAACGACAGGCAACAGAACACGTTCGCGTAGCCGATCGAATCGATGCCGTTGTGCAGGTACTCGGCGTAGGACCAGCGTTCCGCCCCTGCCGCCTGCGCATGTCCGGCGCGCAGCGCCGCGCAATAGCACCTGGTATCGTCGAGAAGCTGAGCATAGTCGCGACGATCGTAGGCGAGCGCGGCCATTGAAGCGCGCAGCACGGCGCAGCCCTCGAATCCGGGGAGCGCGCACGGCATGCCCTGCCCGAGCGCCTGCTCCGCCGCGGCGAGCTGCTCCGGCGCGATCAGGCCAAGGTCGTTGCAATCGTCGAGCCAGAACAGCAGCGCCAACTCGCGATAGAACGCCACGATCAGCGTTTCGTCCTGCGGATCGCGGCCGGTGCGGGCGCTGTTGTCGCGCAGGCTCGGCTGGATGCGCTGCAGGATGTACTGGCCGCCCCTAACCGCTTCCACGGCATGCTCATCGGCGAACCCGGTCAGGGAGCGCCCCCACTCCAGCACCTGCTGCAGCGCGCTTTCGGTCTGGCTCATGGCGCCGCTCCCTCGGCGTGGACGCGCCGCCCCCAATGAAGTGCCAGCCACAACCCGGCGAGTTCGGCCACACGCACGACCCGGGTGGGGCAATACAGTTCCTTGCCGATCCACAACGGCGTCTGCGGCAATGCATGCGCCGCATGGCGGGCGAGCATCCACTCCAGCGCACGCGCCACCGCCTGCGCGATACGCCAGCGCGCTGTCGGCTCTTCGCTCCCGTCCATCACGTGCAACGCGAACAGCGCATATGCGGTTTCCTCGAATGTGGACGCGCGACCGGCGCCCCAGCTGCCGTCGTCGCGCTGCGCCTGAAGTAGCGCCGCCAGCGCATACTCGTCGCGCCACTGGGGCTTGCCTTGCGCCAGCGCAGCGACCGCATGGGCGGTGGGATACAGCCACGAGACGTGCCATTTTTCGTTGTCCCATAGACCGTGCGAGTTGCGATTGGCCTCGACGTAGGCGCTGGTGCCGGCGGCGGGTTTTCCCAGTAGTCGCAACGCGTGCAGGGCATGGATGTTGGTCGACACCGAGGCATTGCGCTCGCCGGGGAAGGTGACGAACAGCTCGCCGATTTCGAAATGGCGCAACGCATTGATCGCCGGGTCGCGGCCTGCAAGACGCAGGACGCACAACGCAACGGCGGTGTCGTCCGCATCGGCGGCGAAGTGCAAGGCCGGGCCCAGACCGCGCACGCTCAGGCGGGTGTCGAGCTGCGCGACGATCACGCGCACCGCATCGGCGAGCGCGGGATGCGCGAACAGCCTGGCCAGATGCAGGGTGTATAGCGACCAGCTTGGCTCGAACACATTGATCGGCCAGACGTTGGGAACGACACCTTCGATGCCGCTGCGCGTCGCCCGAGAAGCCGCCTGCAGATATGCGTCGGCGCGCCCGACCTGCGGCGTGCTCCCTTGTATCGCGGCGTGCGCACGCCACGCGGCGGTGGCCGCCGGACTGATGCCGATGCTGCCGTCGTCATCCGGGCATGCGGAGGTCGGCGACGTCCCCCAGGCTTCCCAGGAGTGCAGCAACGGATGGCCGCTCGGCAACATCGCCACCGCCCCCCAGCTTGACCAGGCACGCTTGCTGCAGCGGCAACAGCGCCGGGTGGCGCGGAAACGCCACGCCGCCTAGCAAGGATGCGGCCTCGCCGCAAAGCTGCGGCAGGATCAGCTCCACGCCGATCGGCGCGTCTTCCGGCACCGCATGCGCGTAGGGATCGGACTGGCGCCAGAGGAACTGGGTTGCAGCTTGGACTGCGTTGGCAGCGCCGAAAAGAGGATCGGCACGCTGTAATGCCAGCAACGCCGCCCATGTGGGCGTATGGCGGAACAGCGGGAAGTCCGCGCTTCCCCATCCGCCATCGGCCTGTTGCTGCGCGATGAGCCACGCGTATGCATCCTGCCGACCGGTGATGTTGCCCTGGAACTGCAGAGTTCGCGCCGTGTCGTAGACCGACGGACCGACACTGCCGCCATCGCTCATCTCGCGCAGCAGGTGGCGCAATTCGGAAAGGATCTGTTCGGACAGCGCGTTCACGCGGGATGTTCCTTCTGCAGACGGTTGACGAGGCAGACACCGCGGCCGTGCTGGGCAAAAGCTGCAATCGGCGCCGTGGACTCGGTCATAGTGCAGCAGGCACCGCTGCCGATCGCAGCGGTATTGGGCCGCCTCCATGCGGACGGGCGCGCTCATGCGCATGGCGCGTGCTTAAACAGAAACGCGTTGGCCCGCTGCAGGATCTGCGCCAACCGTTCCGCACGCAGCCCCAGCGGGACGATGGCCTCCCCGGCGTCACGCAACAGATCCGACGCGAACTGGCGCGCCGCCTGCAGCCCCATGATCGACGCACAGGTCGGCTTCTGCGCCGCCGCGTCCTTGCCGGGAGTTTTGCCCAGCGTCGCTATATCCGCTGTCGCGTCGAGAATGTCGTCGATCACCTGCAACGCTAGGCCGAAACAGGCGCCGTAGCGATCGAGCGCACAGTACAGCGGTGCGTGCGCGGCATCATCCGAGATGGCGCATAGCGCGCCCATGCGAACGGACGCGCGCACTAGCGCTCCGCACTTCATCCGGTGCATCGCCACGATCTTGTCCAGCTCGACGTGCTTTCCAACCAGCGACAAATCCATGGCCTGCCCGCCTGCGGCACCCTCGGCTGACACCGCCTGCGCTAGTTCGCGCACGAGCGCGATACGGTGGTCGCTCGGCGTTTCCAGGCTCGCCAGGATCATGAAGGCATGCGCCTGCAGCGCATCGCCGACCAGGATCGCAGTGGCTTCGCCGAACTTGACGTGCACGGTCGGAAGGCCGCGGCGAAGCACGTCGTCGTCCATTGCGGGCAGGTCGTCGTGAACCAGGGTACAGGCGTGCATCATCTCGATGGCGGCGCCGACTTCGTCGAGCACGTGTGCTGACGTGCCGGCCAGCGCGCCTGCAGCCATGCAGAGCAACGCGCGGGTGCGCTTCCCGCCTTGCAGGGTGGCGTAGCGCATCGCCTCCATCAGCTCGGTCTCACCGTCGTATTCGGCGCAGAGACGACGCGCCAGCGCCTGTTCGACGCGCTTTGCGCCGTCCTGCATCCAGATCTCCGGCGGCAGCCTGCCGATTTCGCCGTGCACCGGCGCGCCCAATCCGCCAAGCGCGCAAACGCCAATCCCCTGTTCAAATTGCCTGGAACCGGTCTGCATGTTGTTCATATCCTTGTACCCGACAGGAGATGGCCACGGCGAGCCGCGAGCAGCCGACGCCTCCGCCACACGGGGCACGTGATACGATGCCAGCTCATGAGAATCCGATGCGGATTGTCATGGACGGATGTGCGATCGGGTAGTAGCGCCGGCCTTTTTCGACGCCATTCAGCAACCGCGGGCGTACCCCTGCCTTGTGCATGGTCAGCGCCAAGGCAATGCAGAACTGCACTAACTCCAGCCATACCAAGTGGTAGCCGATGCAGACGTGTGGGCCGGTACCGAACTGCAGCATGTCCACCGGTCGGATCGGCTCCGTGCGTTGCAACCAGCGCGCCAGGCGGAATTGATCAGGCGCCTCGTGCAGCTGCGCCGAGGTCGAGAAATGCAGCAGCGGGATGCACAGATCGGTGCCCGCGGGAATGCACCGCTGGCCAAGTTGCAAATCCTGTAGCGCGCGACGCACCAGGAGCGTGGTAGCCGGATGCACGCGCAATGTCTCGCGGAACAGCGCCTCGGCGACCGGATACTGCGCCAGGTCCGCGTGCCGGGTCGGCACCGCGCCCACACATTGCGCCTCCTCGACCAGGGCGTCCCACAGCTCAGGCTGTCGCGCCAGCTCGATCACCATCCAGGCCATCGTCGAGGCGGCGGTGTCGTGACCGCCAAGCAGCAGCAAGCGGATATTAGCGACCAGGACGTCATCGGAGAGCGCATCGTCGCTGCGATCGAAGGCACTAACCATGTCGTTGATCAACCCGGTGCGCGGGGCATGCGCGCGCGCATCGCGGACGAACTGGCGCAACTGCGCGTCGATCCAGTCCCGGGCGGCGCGGCCGCGCCGCAAGGGTAGTCCGGGCAGGTCGACCGGGGGCGCCACGACCAACTGCAGCAGTTGCTGGTACTTGCGATGCCATTCCGGCAGGTCGTGCGCGGGGATTCCCATCAGGCTGAAGATGAGTTTGAGCATCAGGCCGCCCGTTTCGCGCAGGATAGTTACGTTGCCGCGATCCCGCCACGCCTGCACCCGCTCCCAGATGATGGGCGCGAACAGCTCCCCGATGCCGGCCTCGGCCAGCCCCTTGGGCAGGAACGCCGCCTTAATCGGATCGCGCGCCTGCCGGTGAGCGCTGCCGTCCTGGACAACCAACGTTCCGCCAAACAATTCGGGCGCGATCTCTTCGATCAGCGCCGAGGACACGTCCTTGTGCCGGAGCAGTGCGAACGCATCCAGATCCACACAGGTCATCAGCTGTCCGGCAGGGCCGAAATCCAACCAGAAGTGGCTGCCCAGCGTCCGTTCGGCGTGCCGCAGCAGGCGCGACAGGTCGCAGACGACGGCGGGAAGATGTCCAATCAGAGGGAAGGCGCCGGGCACGACCGGGATGTCGTGCCGCGACCGGTGCCGACGGTTCAGCGGGTTGAGCAGCATGTCTATCAGCCGCGCGGCACCGTGACCGCATCGGCGGTGTGGCCGGCAGGCCGCGCTCCGCCGCTGTTGCCACCGTCGGCGTACGTCGGCACATGCGCCAGCATGCCGCCATCGATGCACACGACCTGGCCGGTGATGAACGCAGCATCGTCGGAGAGCAGGAACGCCACCAGCGCCGCTACGTCCTCGGGGCGGCCGACGCGCGGCAGGAGCTGGTGCCGGCGCAGATGCCGTTGCATGCGCTCGTCCAGCTTGGCGAGGAGACGCTCGGTCATAATGAGACCTGGCGCAACCGCGTTGCAGCGGATCTGCACATGACCGTACTGAGTGGCGAGCGAGCCCGATAGCATGTTCATCGCCGCCTTCGAGGCGGCGTAGGACGTCAGCGCGGTATCACCGCTGAGCCCCTGGCACGAAGACATGTTGACGATCGCTCCACCGCCGCGGGCGATCATCCGTGGGATGGCCTCCCGACAGCAGAGCAGCGTGCCGCGCAGATTGGTCGCCATGGTCTGATCCCAGACCGTCAGGTCCAGGTCGAGGATCGCGCGGTCGCGCGGGGTTAGATGCATGGCGCTCGCGTTGTTCACCAGCAGGTCGACCCCACCGAATTGCCGCTCCGCCGTCTCGAACAGCGCTGCCACCGCCTGCGCATCGGCGATGTCCATGGCCAGGGCCAGCGCGTGGCCAGCTTCGGACGCGATCTGCGCGGTGCAAGCGATGGCCGCCGAACCATCAATGTCGGCCACCACCACTCTGCAGCCCTCGCGCGCGATGGCGAGGGCGCATGCCTTGCCGATGCCGGCGCCGGCGCCAGTCACCACGGCCACCTTGCCTTCAAATCGTCCCATCGTGTCCTCCCAAATTGCGTTGGCCTTTCGCGGCATGCCGCTCCGCCTCGGCCGGAAAAGGCGCGGGGTCGGCGCTGGCGCGCTCCTCATCGCCGACGTCGCTTTCGATGACCCGAATGGCGGCGACCGGGCACTGGCTGGCCGCGAGCCGCACGCCGGCGTGCAGTGCCTGCGGGACCGTCGCCACGCACACTTCGGCTACGCCGTCCGGTTTGCGCTGGCGAAAGGTGCCCGGCAGCGTCAGCACGCACTGCCCGGTTGTTCCGCACAGATCCTGGTCGACCACGACGCGCATCTCAGCCCCCCTGCGCGTGCAGCCGCACCGGCAGCGCACGGAACGTCCGAAGGAACGCGGAGGGCTCCCGGGTCGGCTGCTCGGCCAATGCCAGCGTGGGGAAGCGCGCCTGGATCGGCGGCAGGCTCTCGGCCAACTCCACCCGGGCCAGTTGCGCACCGAGGCAGAAGTGGATGCCGTGGCCGAAGCTCAGCATGATCTTCCCGTCGGTCGACATGCCAGGACTGGTGCCGTAGAACCGCGCGGGATCGAAGCGGTCGGGATCGGCGAAGGCGTCCGGGTCGCGATTACCGGCCGCGATCAGCAGGCGCACGTCCGCGTTCTTCGGGATCACCACGCCGCCCAGTTCGATGTCGTGCTGGGCGATACGCGGAGTGGCGCTGAACATGGCGGGCGCGTCGCAGCGCAGGACTTCTTCGACGAATGCCTTCACCCCCACGGCATCTCCCTGCAGCCAGTGCCGCTGTTCGGGATAAGCCAATATGGCCAGGACCGCATGGTCGATGGTCGCAGCGGTGGTGGCGAAGCCGCCGAGCAGCATGCCCCACAGCATGCTGATCAACTCCGCATCCGAGAGCGTGTCGGCATCGTCGTCGTGTGCGCCGACAAGCGTCGACACGATGTCGTGGCGGGGATCGGTACGCTTGCGCTGTATGAGGCCGCCGAAGTAGGCCTGCACCCTGGCGCTGGCCGCGTCCGCCGCGGCGAGCTGGTGATCGCTGGCCTGCGGGTTCAGGCCTTCCAGAATGGTGCGGATGCCGGCGGCGAGCCCGAAGATGTCGTCCTGCGGCATGCCGAACAGTTCGGCGAAGACCAGCATGGACAAGGCTAGGGCGAATTCCCGATGCAGGTCCACCGCCTCCCCGCGCTCCAGCGCGGGAGTCATGCTGTCCAGGCGCGCTGCGACGATGCGCGCGATGCTCGGCCGCAGCTTGTCGATTTGGCCCATGGTGAAATCACGCGAGATCAGCCGGCGCAGACGCGTATGCGTCGGTGGGTCCTTCATCGCTAGCGTGGACGCCATCAGCTTGAGCGACAGGCTGGTCGGCACACGTGGGAAATAGCGCGCCAGTTCGCCCGGCGCCGGTCCCCGAAACGCATCGCCCGTGGCCATGAGGGCCCAGTAGATGTCGGCATGGCGGCTCAACAGAAAAAGGCCCGATGCCGCCCGATGCACCGGATCGTGCTCGCGCAACCAGCGCATGAACGGATACGGGTCGTGGATGCACGCTGGTGACGCCAGTTCGGCGAAGGCGTCCCGGCATGCTGCCGTGGTTTCTTGCATGTCCATCTTGGTTACCTGTGTTGGTTTCCTGTTGGCTGGCTGATCTGACGGGAGCGCGCACCGGCAAATTGCAGAGAAGATTGCGATCCCCGGCGGCGTCTGCGCATCACCAGATCACCGGAAACGCCTCGAACCCACCAGTGATGATCTCCTTGCGCAACTTCAGTTCTTCGGGCGCCACGGCTAGGCGCAGTGCAGGAAAACGTTGGAAGATCGAACCGAACACTACCTTGAGCTCGAGCCTCGCCAGCGCTGCGCCGATGCAGTGGTGCGGTCCGTAAGAGAACGCCAGGTGCGGATTTTCCTCGCGTCCGATGTCGAAGTTTGCCGGGGCGTCGAAATGGCGTGGATCAAACGACGTCGCCGGCAGGCCGACCAGCACCTTGCTCTCCGCGGGAATATGCATGCCCGCGATGGTCACGTCGGTCCTCGGATAGCGCATGATGCCGTCCCAGCCGGCGCCCGGCGGGTACATGCGCAGGATTTCCTCCACCGCCTTGTCCACCAGGGATGGATCGCCGACCAGGCGTTTGCGCTGTTGCGGATGGCGGAACATAGCCAGCAGGCCGAATTCGATTTGCGCGCCGGTGCTCTCGTGCCCTGCCACCAGCATGCCCGCCGCCAAGCCGATCGCCTCTTCCTCGGTTGCCTTGCCCTGGTCTACCGCCGTGAGCAGATCCGTCAGCAGGTTGTCGCCCGGATTCTGGCGCTTGTCCCGCATCTTGCCGCGAATGTAGGCGCGCAGTTCTTCCCAGGCCTGGCGCGACGCGCTGCGCGGGCCGCTTTGATGCTGGTGCGTCATCACTTCGTCGGACAGCTCGGCGAAAAAGGCGTGATCCTCGTAGAGCACGCCCATCAGCGCGCTGATGACCATGGTCGGAAGCGGAAAGGAGAGGTGACGCCGCAGGTCGGCTGGCTGGGACTGGGCCGCCAGCGTCTCGAACAGCTGCGCGGCGATCGCCTCAACCTTCTGCCCAAGCAGCTTCACCCTGCCGTCACTGAAGGCCGGCGCCACGATCGTGCGTAACCGGGCATGCTCGCCTCCCTCGTGCGAGACCAGCCACCCCTGCGAACCGAGAATCACCGAATCCGGGGTGAATGCCGCCGGCGGCATTCCCGCGGGCCGGAACGCTGCGTCCGACAGCGCCGCCTTGGCCTCGTCGTAGCCTGTCACCCACCAGCCTTCGTGCCCCGATGGGAAGCGCACGCGCTGGATCGGCCCCTTGGCGCGTAGTGCCAACATCTCGTGCGACGGCTCAATGTGATCGACGCGCCACATCGGCAGCGTCGGCAAGAGTTGTTCGGACATGATGTTACCCCACTAAGCGATGGAAAGACGGAAGCTGACGGGTGGGCGTTGCGGGCCGCCGCTTCACGTGCGCTTGCGTTCACTTCCGTTCGTCGATGATATGATGACAGGCGGGGAACGCGGCCGGATCCTAGGGCCTCAATTTGGCTTTAGCCATCTACCGAATCTTGTAGCCGGCCCTTAAGCCAAAAGCCTGGTGGCGCAAAAATATGCGGAAAACTCTTCGCCATGCGCTGCCAAACGCAAACCTATTTCCGATGGGTGTCCGCCTATGTTGGTTGGCCGCATGCGGCGTATCGCCGGCCTCCGACCGCCGGACCACGGACTTGAAGGCGCGATGCGCTGCTCGCCGCGGCGTTGATTCGCGTCAGCTGTTCGAGGATCACGCATGCGGCGCGAAGGACCACCGCACTGGCTTGGCGCGGGCAGCAACGCCCCTCTTGTGCAAATGGAGCGAATAGGCTCGCCCCACGGGATGCTGGCCTCCAGTCCGGTCAGCACCTTGAATCAGAACCCACCTGATTCGGGAATACCCAATCGAATCAGCCTCAGACGATCATGCTCCAGCCCTGCGAGTCAGATGCGTTGTCCGGCAGACGTACCGAGGTGAAGCGCCAGAATCTGTTCTGGCGTCTCGTTCACCACGATGGTTTGAGCGCCGACGAATTCCAGGATCGTCTTGTCGCGCTCGCGCGACATGCCGCTAACGAGCGAGATGTTGACATAGTAGGATTCCGCTTTGCCGTAGCGGGTGCATTTGATCCAGAATTGCATCGGCAGGCTCCCTGACATCAGCCTGCTGCCCGCAGCTCGCGCGCGGCCGCCACCATGTTGACGAGTGCCGGACGGACCTCGTCCCATTTGCGAGTTTTCAGGCCGCAATCCGGATTGACCCAGAGCTGGTCGTCGGACAGGCGCTGCCGCGCCAGCTTGAGCAGCTCCGTCATCTCGGTGACCTCAGGCACACGCGGCGAGTGGATGTCGTAGACGCCGGGTCCGATCTCGTTCGGATAGCGGTAGTTCCGGAATGCGTCCAGCAACTCCATCTTCGATCGCGATGTCTCGATCGAGATCACGTCGGCATCCATCGTGCCGATCGCGTCGATGATGTCGTTGAATTCGGAGTAGCACATATGGGTGTGGATCTGGGTCTCGTCCCGGACGCCCGACGAGCAGATGCGGAAGCATTCTACCGCCCAGTCGAGATAGGTTGCCCACTCCGAGCGCCGCAGCGGCAGGCCTTCGCGCAAGGCGGCCTCGTCGATCTGGATCATGCCAGCGCCGGCGCCTTCGAGATCTGTAACCTCGTCGCGGATGGCGAGCGCGATCTGGCGGCAGGCTTGGCTGCGCGGAATGTCGTCGCGGACGAAGGACCAATTCAGGATGGTGACCGGGCCGGTCAGCATCGCCTTTACCGGCTTTGTGGTGAGCGACTGCGCATACTGCCACCATTCGACGGTCATCGGCTTCGGACGGGACACGTCGCCGAACAGGATCGGCGGCCTGACATAGCGCGAGCCGTAGGACTGCACCCAGGCGTTCTCGGTGAAGACGAATCCTAAGAGCTGCTCACCGAAGTACTGCACCATGTCGTTGCGCTCGAACTCGCCATGGACGAGCACATCGAGGCCGATGCTTTCCTGCCAGCGCACGGTGCGTGCCGTCTGGTTTTGCAGGAAGGTCTTGTAGGCCGTATCACTCAGGTCTCCCTTGGCATGCGAGGCGCGCGCCTTCCTGATTTCCTGGGTCTGCGGGAAGGAGCCGATCGTCGTCGTGGGGAAAGCTGGCAGGTTGAAGCGCGCATGCTGCACTTCGGTTCGTTTCTCGAACCGACTGGCGCGCCGACGCATTGCCTCGTCGATCCCGGCGATACGGCTTGCCACCTTCGCGTCGTGAATGCGCGGCGAGGTCTTGCGCGCTAGCGCGGCAGCGTCGGATGCCTTTAAGTACTTTGTGATCGACCTGCGCCCGCTTGCAAGTGACGTGCCGAGCGCGGCCAGCTCTTCGATCTTCTGCATGGAGAAGGCCAGCCAGCTCTTCACCTCGGCGTCGAGCTTGGCTTCCAGGGCGAGATCGATCGGCACATGCAGCAGCGAGCAGGAGGGTGCGATCTGCACGCGGTCGTTGCCGAGCTTTGCGACGACTGGCTCAAGCCGGTCGAGGATTCTGCTCAGATCGGCGCGCCAGACGTTGCGGCCGTCGAGCACACCGAGCGAGACGACGCGGTCGGCGGGCAGGCGGGCGAGGTCGTCGAGCTGCTCGGGCGCGCGCACCAAGTCGAAATGCAGACCGGCCACTGGAAGCGCGAACGCCGTGTCGCGGTTCTGGCCGAGGCCGCCGAAATAGCTCGCCAGCATGATCTTGATGTGCGGCACTGCCCTGGCGATTTCGGCATAGGCACGCCCCAGCGCGTCATGAGCCGCCTCGTCGAGATCCAGCACCAGACAGGGCTCGTCAATTTGAACCCATTCTGCGCCGCGGCTGGCAAGCTCCCGCAGCACCTCGACATAGACCGGCAGCAGCCGGTCCAGCAGCGACAGCGGCTCGAAGCCGGCATCCTTGCTCTTGGCGAGCTTGAGGAAGGTGACCGGACCGACCAGCACGGGTCGGGTCTGGTAGCCCAGCGCCTTGGCTTCCTCGTATTCCTCGATCGGCTTGCGCGAGATGAGGCGGAATTGCTGATCCTTCGCAAGTTCCGGAACCATATAGTGGTAGTTGGTGTCGAACCACTTGGTCATTTCTTGCGCCGGCAGGCTTTGGCCATGATGGGCGTTGCCGCGGGACGCATCGTGCGGGTTGCCTTGGACATCACCCTGGCTGCCGCGCGCCATCGCAAAATAGGTCGCAAGCGGTATTGGGCCGCTGGTCCAGCCATAGATAGCGGGGATCGCACCAACCATCACCGAGGTGTCGAGCACCTGGTCGTAGAACGAGAAATCGTTCGACGGGATCACCGAGACGCCGAGCTTTTTCTGCCGCGCCCAGTTGGCGGTACGCAATCCGATCCCGGCTTCGATCAATGCCTTCTCGTCCGATGTGCCGGACCAGAAGCTTTCGAGCGCAAGCTTGAGCTCGCGGCGTGGACCGATGCGCGGCGTACCAAGAGTTGCGACCGCAAGTGAGGAGATAGAAGTAGAGGACATTGGCTTAACCCCAAAGTTGGGGGCAAAGGCCGTAGTGACACGTCTGGACTCCGCAAGGCGCGTTGAGGGGCGAGCGGGTCGCAACCGCACCACCGGGACACCCCGCCCGTGGACGTTTATGTTGCCGAGGCAGGTCTCCTGGCTCGCGGGTCCTAGCTATCGTCCGGCCTTCCCGAAGCTTGCGCTTCAGTGGCTGAAATGGACGATGGCTCGCCGCTTACAGTTGCGGGGGCAGCGCCGGCATTGCATCGTTCCGAAGAACCTGCGCACCGGCTTCCCTCTTAGCTCCAGGTCAATCTGGATCTGGAGAACCTCAACGGTTTCGATTACCTGCAAGGGAGGGACTGCGTCAACCCTCAGAAATCATGGTCGCTGCGGCATCCCGACGGGAATGATGCTCTGTACGGACGAGAATAGAGTGACTTGTAGTGGCAACTCAATGATTGCGTAGAATTCTGCGCCCATCTGGATGCTTTCGACAACCATGTGCGCGTTGTCATCCGCGAAATGGCGGAATAACGTCTGATTGCGCCTTGCTGGCGACCCAACGCGGACGCTGGCCAATGACCATCGCGCAGCCGATGGCCTCAAACTCAGCGGCCGTGAAGAAAGGCGTCTTAAAGGCGAGAGGGCCCTATCCTGCCGATGTCGGAGGCCGTGATGGAGCGCCTACCGGCGCCGGCGGCCCTCTCGCTCTTCAGTGTGAAAGCCGGAGCAGCTTATTCCGAGCGGAACTAGAAATTCGGCTCGAAGCGCTCGGAACGCTGTCGACCATGAGGCAGAGCATCCGCGCAGGCTTATGTTCCACGAAATGGCGTTCGTGCCGTTTGCGGCTGGTGCCCTTCAGATCTCACGTCCCAGGAGGCGGATATTCACTTCGAGGTCACGGTCCAGTTGTTGAAATTGAAATTCATCCCCCCGGGAGAGGAGGTGATCTCGACGCCGTATTGCACGCTACCGACGTTTATGTCGCCGAAATAGCCCGTCGACTTGATCCACTGCAGGATACTCTTGATGTCGACTGTCCCGCTGTTGGTCTTCGAAGTGCGCAGGAGTGAGATGACTTTGTGACCATTGAAGCCTTCAAACACGTTCCAAGTCGCCCCGCCTGCATGGATATTGCGGTAAACCGGGATCGCCGCCCCGGAAGAGTCATAGTGATATGAAATCGGCTTTACGTTGCCGCTGCCGTCTGGGTTTCCGGTGTAGTTTGTCCAGAGCATAATCTCCTGCTGTTTTGAGCTGTCCCAGATATCGTAGGCGACGTCCCAAGCGCCACCAGCAGGAACAACCTGATTGAAGCTCGAGCTTAGAGTGTTGATTGAACTGAGGGGTTTGCCGATATCGACCGACTCGTGCGGATAGCTCTTGATGCCTTTCGAATTAGGCTGGTTCGACCACACGCCCCACCGGTTGGCTTCATACACCGAAATCGTCTGAGGCCCAGCGCCAGCGCCCCATACGTCGTTGTTCCAGGAGTGTCCATTGCGTGAGAAGTTCCCGTACGGAGCATTCGAACTCCAAATCGGAGTCTTTGCCGATACAGGCGCGGCGGACGCTGACCTGACTTGATTCACAGTCTGGCTAAATAATTCATGATTCTCCTGTGTGCTGACGTCCCAAGTTTGGGACCCGCGCGAGAGGGCACCGTTTATCCGATTGGAATCCATAGGGCTCTCCTTGCTCTTATAAGCGACAAAGCATCGTTCCGATCGGCCCAGCGCCTACCCTAGGTTCGTGACCAAGCTCAGGCGTGGGCGGCAAGGGCATCTACAGACCAAGTCCGATGCTAGGAAGGTCAGCTTTCGAGAAGCTGACTAAGACCTCGACACTGAGGTTTTGGGTCGTTGAAATTGACTTGATCTGGCTGAAGGGTTTGGACGGCGCACGCCATTTTGCGCGAGCCTTTTCGGTTGTGAGCATCCAATTGACGCAGGCGTGGTTGACATTGCGACGTTTTGACGAGGTGTGGGAAACTGTCGATGCGTCTATCGAGGCATTGGCGGGCGAGAATGCTGATCTCGATCTCAACTATGTTCAGCCCCCAGGCGTGCTCTGGGACATAGTGGAACTTCAATCGGGCGCGCAGTTTCCGCCGGGCATAGTCAGCCGAAGACGCCTGATGGAGTGTAAGAGGGCGACCGGAATTAAAGTCGGGTGGTTTCAGCGGGTTGTGACTCTTCGAGGTGTGCGAAGCCATCGGAGAGGTAGATGACCTGGACCGAAATCACCCGCTGTCAGCATGACAGACCAGAGCTCCGCCATGAAAGCGACGTACGATTCGGAAGGGGATTGATCGCGCTGTTGATGCCAAGGCCGAACAACGTCGGGCGACCGCACTAGACCTGCATACGATCGGTAAGGGCGCCTTTCGTAATCAAAGACCACCATTGCTCGAAAGAGCTGCTGGCCTGTGCCCGATACACAAGTTCGGGGCAGAGCGTCCGCATCACCCGGTCGAGGTTTGGGCTGGATGAGAAGGGGAGCGCATTGAAGCTTCTCGCCAGTCGCTCATGGGCCTTGGGATAAGCTTGCAGAAATTTTGGAAAGGCGATCTTGCGGTCGTTGACATTCCTCTCCAAATCGCACCAGATATAGACGTCACGGTCCGCCATATCGCAAGATTTGGTGGCTAAGAGGGAAGCCGGTGAACTACGGATCGATCCGTAAAAATCCGGCGCTGCCCCCGCAACTGTAAGCAGTGAGTTGCTCTCGCCCTGTTAAGTCACTGGTGCCGCGAGGCATTGGGAAGACAAGGGAGCAACGGCGACCTGCGAGCCAGGAGACCTGCCGCGACACCAAACACGTCCACGGGCGGGGTGTCCCGGCGGTCGCTTGCACAGCCATGCCGGCGACGCTTGTCCGCCGGAATGACGCAGCGTCCTCTCGACATCCGGCCCCAACAAGCATCACGGGGTCTATACGATGTCACTCTCTCTCGATCGCGAAACAAAGCCAGCGCCACGCATCCAGTTGCGTCCAGAATCGCTCGCCGCGCCGGAAGCGTTGCCTCCGATGCAGGTGATCCGCCGTAACGGCACGGTGTCGAAATTCGACGCCAGCAAGATTTCGGTTGCGATGACCAAGGCGTTCCTCGCGATCGAGGGACATACCGCGGCCGCCTCGCGCCGGGTGCGTGAGATCGTCGAGCAACTCACTGCTGAGGTCGTCACCGCGCTGTCGCGGCGGATCAGCGAGTGCCGCACCTTCCACATCGAAGACGTGCAGGATCAGGTCGAGCTGGCGCTGATGCGCAGCGAGCACCACAAGGTGGCGCGCGCCTATGTGCTCTACCGAGAGGAACGCACGAGGCAGCGCGCCGAGCAGGAGGCGGCGAAAGCGGCAAAGCCTGCGGCGGGACCAGCGGTCCAGGTCACGCTACGCGGCGGCACCAAGGTGCCGCTCGACCACGCGCGGCTGGCGCTGATCATCAACGAGGCCTGTGCCGGCCTTGACGGCGTCGACGCTGCGCCCGTCATCGCCGAGACGAAGCGCAACATCTATGACGGCATCGGCCAGGACGAGCTGGCGCTCGCCTCGGTGATGGCGGCCCGCACCCTCGTGGAACAGGAGCCGAACTACAGCTACGTCAGTGCCCGCCTGTTGCTTGACAAGCTGCGCACCGAGGTGCTGACCAATGTGCTCGATGCGCCGACCAGCGCGTCGCAGGCCGACATGGCCACGCGCTATGCAGAGTACTTCCCGGCCTATATCAAGACCGGCATCACGTCGGAACTGCTTGACGCCGAGCTCGGCCGTTTTGACCTCGCGCGGCTTGCCGCGGCGCTGAAACCGGAACGCGATCTGTCGTTCCAGTTCCTGGGCCTGCAGACGCTGTACGACCGCTATTTCCTGCATGTCCGCGGCAACCGCATCGAGCTGCCGCAGGCCTTCTTCATGCGTGTCGCCATGGGGCTTGCGCTGTGCGAGATCGATCGCGAGGCTCGCGCGATCGAGTTCTACGATTTGCTGTCGTCGTTCGACTTCATGGCCTCGACGCCGACGCTGTTCAACTCCGGCACGCTGCGGCCGCAGCTTTCGTCGTGTTTCCTGACTACTGTGGCCGATGACCTCGACGGCATCTTCAAGTCGATCAGGGATAACGCGCTGCTTGCCAAATATTCCGGTGGGCTCGGCAATGACTGGACCCGCGTCCGCGGGCTCGGCGCTCATATCAAGGGCACCAACGGCGAAAGCCAGGGCGTGGTTCCGTTCCTGAAAGTGGCCAACGACACCGCGATTGCCGTCAACCAGGGTGGCAAACGCAAAGGCGCGGTCTGCGCCTATCTCGAGACCTGGCATGTCGACATCGAGGAATTCCTCGATCTGCGCAAGAACACCGGCGACGACCGCCGCCGTACCCATGACATGAACACCGCCAATTGGGTGCCCGATCTGTTCATGCAGCGCGTCGAGGCCGACGGCGAATGGACGCTGTTCTCGCCCGACGAGACGCTGGATCTGCACCATCTCTATGGCAAGCCATTTGCCGAGCGTTACGCCTATTACGAGGCCAAGGCCGCGCGCGGCGAAATGCGCCTATTCAAGCAGATCCGCGCCGTCGACCTGTGGCGCAAGATGCTGACCATGCTGTTCGAGACCGGTCATCCCTGGATCACCTTCAAGGACCCGTGCAATTTGCGCTCGCCGCAGCGCCATGCCGGCGTGATCCACTCCTCGAACCTCTGCACCGAGATCACGCTGAACACATAAGACGACGAAACCGCCGTGTGCAATCTCGGTTCGATCAACCTCGCCGACCACATCCAGGACGGCCGGCTCGACGATGTCAGGCTGAAAAAGACGGTGACGACGGCGATGCGGATGCTCGACAACGTCATCGACATCAATTTCTACACCATCCCGGAAGCACGCTGCTCCAATCTGCGGCATCGCCCGGTCGGGCTCGGGCTGATGGGGTTCCAGGACGCGCTACACATGCTGCGCATTGCGGTAGCGTCCGATGCCGCCGTGGCCTTCGCCGACACCAGCATGGAGGCGATCTCATATCATGCGATTTCGGCGTCTTGCGATCTCGCCGCCGAGCGCGGACGCTATCCGTCGTTCGAGGGCTCGCTGTGGAGCCAGGGCATCCTGCCGATCGATTCGATCGACTATGTTGCCGATGCCCGCGGTGGGGTTGCGATGGACCGTACGAGCACGCTTGACTGGGCAGCCCTGCGCGGCCGCGTCACCTCGGTCGGGATGCGCAACTCGAACGTGATGGCGATCGCGCCGACGGCGACGATCTCCAACATCTGCGGCGTCGTGCAGTCGATCGAGCCGGCCTACCAGAACCTCTATGTCAAATCCAATATGTCCGGCGATTTCACGGTGGTGAACGACCATCTGGTGCGCGACCTCAAGGCGCGCGGGCTGTGGGACGAGGTGATGGTCAACGACCTCAAATATTTTGACGGCAGCGTCGGTGCGATCGACCGCATCCCCGACGACCTCAAGGCGCTTTATGCGACCGCCTTCGAGATCGATTCGCGCTGGCTGGTGGAGGCCGCGGCGAGGCGGCAGAAATGGATCGACCAGGCGCAGTCTCTCAATCTCTATATCGCCAATCCCTCCGGCAAGAAGCTCGACGCGCTCTACCGTCAAGCCTGGTCGCTGGGCCTGAAGACGACCTATTACTTGCGCTCGCGCAGCGCGACCCATGTCGAGAAGTCAACGCTCAAGGGCACCGACGGCAAGCTTAATGCTGTCTCGCCAGTGGCGCTGACCGCGCCGGGCCCCGATCTACCGAGCGCCATGGCCTGCTCGATCGATAATACCGACTGCGAAGCCTGCCAGTAAGCAAAACAAAGGAACGGACATTATGCTCGACTTTTCAGAAACTGCGACCACAGCCCGCCAGGAGCGCACGCGCTTCATGCCGCAGTCCTTCGCGGCGGCGCCCGCCGCTCTGAGCGAGGCAACCGGCCTCGGTACGATCGACCGTCATGGCGGCCGCGTCTCGGTCGACGAGAAGCGGATGATCAACTGCCGCGCCGACGTCAACCAGCTGCTGCCGCTGAAATACAAATGGGCATGGGAGAAATACCTCGCCGCCTGCAACAATCACTGGATGCCGACCGAAGTCTCGATGCAGGCCGACATCGCGCTGTGGAAATCACGCGATGGCCTCTCGGAGGACGAGCGTCGCGCCATCAAGCGCAATCTCGGCTTCTTTGCGGCCTCCGAAAGCCTGGTCGCCAACAACATCGTGCTGGCGATCTATCGCCACCTCACCAATCCGGAATGCCGGCAATATCTCCTGCGCCAGGCCTTCGAGGAGGCCGTCCACACCCACACCTTTCAGTACATTGTCGAAAGCCTCGGCCTCGACGAGGGCGAGCTGTTCAATATGTACCGCGAGGTGCCCTCGATCACCGACAAGGCGGCGTGGGCGATCAAGCACACCCAGCATCTCGACGATCCCGATTTCAAGATCGGAACACCGCAGGCCGGTCAGGCGTTCCTGCGCGACCTTGTTGCCTTCTACGTGATCTTCGAGGGCATGTGGTTCTACACTGGATTTGCGCAGATCCTCTCGTTCGGCCGCCGCAACAAGATGGCCGGCATCGCGGAGCAGTATCAATACATCCTGCGCGACGAGAGCATCCATCTGAACTTTGGCATCGACGTGATCAACCAGATCAAGAGCGAGAACCCGCACCTGTGGACATCGGCTTTCCAGGAGGAGGTTCGCAACATGATCCGCGAGGCCGCCGAACTCGAGGCCGCCTATGGCCGCGATACGATGCCGCGAGGCTTCCTCGGGCTGAACGCCGCATTGTGCGAGCAGTACATGCACTTCATTGCCAACCGCCGCTGCGCGCAGATCGGCCTCACGCCGGTGTTCCCGGAGGCGGAGAATCCATTCCCGTGGATGTCGGAGGCGATGGACTTGAAGAAGGAGAAGAATTTCTTCGAGACCCGCATCATCGAGTATCAGAACGGCGGTGCGCTCGATTGGGGCTGAACCGATTTGCGATAACCGGTGCCTGTGATCTGTGCGGTGTGAGCCGAGCTGTCGTAACGCCGGATATTGCTCCTATGCGCCAGGCAGCGCCGCCTTAACCACTTCGGTCGCTTTGCGAGCCAAGTGGTTATGGAATGTGCGATCGCTTCGAATCGTTGTCGCTCTGATGCTGCTTGCCGCCGAATGAAAATTCAGGGCATGTCAATCCGCTGCAAATTACGGCGGGAATCGAAACGGCAGTCGGAACAGTGCCGGAGCGGGCCTTTAAAGATTGGCGCGCAGAGGTCGTCTCTCTGACTCTCTGATTGCGCAACGTTCGGTCTACAATTGGCGTCAGCAAGTCACGACATTCGACTAGCATGCGCAATCGCAGCGCTCGATCTATCCCTGCTCGGCCTGGACCGGCTCGCGCAGTTCGCCGATGAGTTGATCGGGCTCTCGTCGCCTGCCAATGCCTCGATCGGCGCTTCGACAGTTTCGGCCGCCTCGTCGCCGAGGCGGCCGGTCTGGAGAAGCGGCGCAATGTCGAATGCGCTCACGTCAAATGGCACGACCGGCAAGGGCCGATGCCAAGCCAGGTCAATTTCAACCAGCCCAAACCTCTCTATGACGAGATACTAGCTGGTCGGTGGGCCCATATTGAGGCGATCGAAATACCAGGAAGGATCGTCTCCAGACGAGTCTGTCTGGTATTCGTCGTTCGAATTATCGTGCTGGCTTCCTTCGACAGGACCCTCGCTCTCCGCTTGAAGATACTGTCGAGGCTTGTCTGCGCGCTGCCATTCATCCTGGTCGTTCTTCGTCCACTTATCGGGGTGACGTCTAGGGTCAAGCACGAACTGGTTTTCACCGACGTCAACAAAGCCCATCTGCTCCAGACGTGGTTTGGCTTCATCGGAGGCAGGACGCGACATGATCAATGGCCGCCTGCCGTCCTGCCGCAGCTGATGTTCGAGCAGAACATCGCCCGCGTTCAGAACGAGCGGATGAGTGACTCGGAGAGCTACGACAGATGAGATGTTCTTGCGATCCGGAAAGTGTTCCTTCTGCCACGTTTCCCCTTTGATGCGAAATCCTGGATCCGTCCTTAGGAGTCCGACACTCTTATCGCCCAGCTGGTAGCTAAAGTATTGCGAACCCGTCTTGTGATCCTCGGTCGAGCCGGCTCTAGCGACCATTACGGTGCTCTCGGCCTTTGAGGACACGAAGTCCGAGTATTCTTGCGGATGATCGGCTATGTGCTTGACATCGTCGCCATAAAAGTTGCGCAGTTCTCGCCTGAATGAATCGCTGTCCATCTCGTAGATCGGAGGCTCGTCGGTTAGGGAATACGGCCGTCTCGCCGACGATGAGCCAGCCGCGGCGTCTGCAAGCCGTTCCGTAAACATATGGTGATCTGCGACCTGCCCAGACTCGTCGGCTTGTCCCGCGCTTGTAGACGGGCTGAATGGTCCAGTGATTCTGCCATACATGCGAGTAGTTCTCCTATCGACAACATTGGATGCTAGTTGGTGTCGGTCTACTCAAGACCAGTCAGCAATTTAGGCGAGCGAGCTGACAACAAGCTGATGTACAAGAAAGGTACATGGCTGCATGCCCTGACCCATTTGCGTTCGTCAAATTGACCGGCCATGCGGGGCCGCATTGGTTTCGCCCAGATCTGCGGTGCTCAGCCGCGCTTCGGCCGAAACCGACATGCAGGAGTAAGTCCATGTTATCTTACCATCGGTTCACCAGATGGTGCTGACGCTTGAACGCGAGCTTCATCGGAAGGCCGCCGAGGTTCCCGTAGCATCGATGATTTTGATCCCAGCTAACTGCCGGATCTACTTTGATCTGGCGCTCAATCGGTCACAATCACCGTGTGCAGAGGTTCTGGCAGGCGCAATCCCAAAACGGACTAGTTGGCCGAACGCCTAGAAGCCTTTCTCCCGCAAGGCTCCGTTTCGATACAAAGTATCTATCGAGACGTCGACAGCAGCCAGGATCCGGACGGCAGTGGAGACATAGTGTTGCGCCAGGATTGATAGGATTCTTCACGTTGATTGGGCGGAATCCAGTTCTTCCGCCGGGGTCTGACATTTGACGCCGAACGCGCCGAATAGACCTCTGTATCATCGGGCGACTTGGTGATGCTGCCTTGAACGAAGCAAACACCGCGCTGAACCAAGGCTGCGGCTACCGCAAGCATGGCATAAGAGAATCGGCTTCGAAGGGGCTTGAACCTCACGCAGCGTCAGGTTGTACATCCTCAGCCTTAGCGTTCTCCAACTGAATAAAAGGGTCAGAGGATGGCAGCCAGCGCAGGTGATAGACAAGACCAACCGCATACGATGCTCGACTTCGCCACCGAGCTCGGTCCGCTGATTGTCCTCCATATTGTGAACGCGAAATTCCGGCTTTTTACGGCTACCGCCGCATTCATGGTCGTGACCGTCCTGGCCGCGATCGCATCCCTCGTGGTCAAGGGCCACATGCCGATCACATCGCTGATCACCAGCGTCAGCGTGTTGACGTTCGGTATGCTGACACTGGCGTTGCATGACGATACGTTCATCAAGGTAGAGGCAACCATCGTCAGCGGACTGCTTTCGACGCTTCTCGGTGGCGGGCTTTTATTTGGCCGCTCCTTCATCGTGGTGACATTGGATCGCATCTTCAATCTGACAACGCAGGGCTGGCGTATCCTCACCTTTCGTTGGGCAATGTTCTTCGCAGGCATGGCTGTCTTGAACGAGGTCATCTGGCGAACCCAAACCACGGATGCCTGGGTGATTTTCAGGACGTTGGGCGTGACGATGTTGAGTCTGCTCTTCGGTTCCGTTCTGATGCCGCTGACCACGCGCTACTATGCCGGGGCTGCGCCGCCGTCCGCTCAATCATCTCTTATCGAAGTCCATCAGCGACTGCCCGAGTCGGAATTCAGGGGAGATGTCGAGGGGCCGGTCGAACAAGAACCGATTGACCGACCCGGCGAACGTCGCAATTGAGCGGTGCCCCGTTTCGGCATGATCCAGAGGCTGATCGGATCCAAATCGAACAAAGAGATGCGCCGGTCGACACGCAAGCATCGGCATTCCTTCCCGGCAAAGTTCTCGTCTGCGCGTTCCCGCAACTCGAATCCCTTAACGTGGGAAGCGCGTCGGTCAGGTAAAACATTCGCCGATGCTACGAACGGCGGTATCGCCCATTCGACCGGCAGTCAACTGGCCGACGACGCAACGATCTGATGCTCCGACCCATTAACGTCCAGTCCCGGGCTAAGCTTGTCATTTGGCCGAGCGGCGCAGGATTGTCACAATGGTACCGATCGAAAGAGGCCAACTGGACGTCCCGCACCTGACATCCGTGCCGATCGTCGTCAGAGGCGAAGCCGTGAAATGCGAAGAGCGTCAAGTCAAGCCGAACGCGAAGGACGTCCTCCGCGCGTTCGGATATAAGAGGGGTGGAAGAACAGGATGAAGGTGACGAAGGCAAATTTGCAGGCACTCAGGCTATTGCGCGCATTCTCGAAGATCGAGAGCGAAGACAAGCGAAAAGCCGTGCTTGAACACGTCGAGGCCGAAGCCGAGCCAGAGAAGAATGCTAAAAAGGAGTAGGAGCGGGACCGGATTATTTAGCGGACGCTCCTAGTCATCGTCCCCGTGGTCGAGATGCTTCTCAACGTTTATCGAGGGGAGCACCAGCGGCTTGGTCTGCCGGGGCTGCTCGTACCGGGACGCAAGATCCAGGAGCCGCCGCTTGATAAACGGGTCGGCCCGATCGGCAAGGTCGCGAACCAGACGAGCCCGCTGCCTGTTAAATTCATCGTCCAGCATGGGATCACCAAATAATCCCGTTTGTACTGCGGATCGTTCAAGGTAGCTAGCTGTTGAATGTGTGGTTAAGCGAGCCGCGTCTCGACGGATAGGTTGCGGCTTGGAGCGAGACGTCCAGCAGCCGGCTGACGATCGTACGTTCCGGACCGTGTGTCTGATTGCACCGTCAACGTTCGATTGTTATCAACCATTACTCAATCGGTGCATTAGAGGATTTACATGTCCAAAGTAGTTCCCTACCACACTGACTCGCTCGAATATCCGCCGTCCCACCGTAACGTCTATCACGACCGCGACAATTGCCCCGCCGGAAAGACGATCAAGCAAGCTCACCGCAAGCCTGGTGATGCTGGAAGGCCGCGCTGCAAAGACTGCAAGAATCTCGACTGATCCAAGGTCCGCCGTCCAACTTCCACGCCTACCGACGGACTGCAACGCGCGGCGACAGGCCCAACGCGCTGGCAATTTGCGGTAGGCGAGTCTCTTCGCCTTTTTTGACGGTGGAGCGACAAGACATGGACTGGATAGCCCGCACCTCGTCCCGAGGAGAACGCGAGGCGAGTTGATCTGCCCGGCACCACAGCAAGGGAGCGCGTCGGCTGGAGCATCGTGGACGCAATTGAGCAATCTTGTTACATTTCTCAAAAGGAGCCGTGCATTCTGAAGTCTGTCGGCGAGTAGAGACGGCGGGGACCCAACGCTGGCGCCGCCTCGGGGCGAGCCAAGCCAGCCGGGCCGTTGTCCTTGATCCGAAGGGGGAGCTCTATTCTACGATGAGACCTCGGCTTGTCGCAAAGAACAGGTCGGATCGGTCTGCCGCATCGGGCTTTTTGCTTACCGTTCGGAGGAGAAGGCTCACGGCTTTTCGGAGCACCGAACTTAATCCGCTAGCGTGGCCCGCTCGGTAGCAACCGCGCGCGCCTGCGTTTTTGAAGGCTCGATCGATAACCTGCGAGAGCGAATTTCTCTATCTTCATTTCTAAGCTAATTTTTGGCTTCAAATTCTCGGATGTTTTTCAATGATTTATTGCGGGGGCGCGATGAGATTCCGGGCGAAGGGCAGTCGCCCATTTTTGTTTAGTGCATTGTTTCTACTGAGCGGATGCGCCATTGCGCCGGTCACGGATGACGTCGCGCATGTTTCAGCCTCCAATATTGCGAGGCAGATTCGCTGTGAAGCACGGCAGGCTGTCATTGACGCGCTGCTCGGCTATCTCACGAGCGCCGACAACAACGTGAACAAGAAGAAACTCGACGATTACTCCTTTGCCATCGGCAACGAGCTGGAGCGGGCCTACAACGAGAATCCCGAGGCGATCAGAGCCTTCGATCCCTCTCAGGTGACTGGTTTCGCCCATACGGTGACAAAGCTACTCTACAGCACGGGCATTGCCTACTATTACGATCTGACGGGCCTGGAGACCAACAACATAGATCCGGCGGCGAACCTCATTCGGCCGACGCCCATAACTTCACTGGTGACCCTCGGCCTCACCGGCAGCTTCGACAGGCAGAGACAGAACGAATGGTCGTTTACGATCACGGACAACTTTGGAAACCTCGTTCAAAAGACGAGTGGGAGCTATTGCGCGAACCATCTGGTGAGAACCGAGGACTACATCTACCCGATCGCGGGAAAGGTAGGGCTCGCCAAGTTGATCAAGGAATTTACCCTGATGAGCCTGTTTGAGAATCTCGATGAGCTCAACAAGGACGTTGCGACGGTGAAAAAAGGGCCGCCGAGCATGGTCCAGCAGCTTCAGTTCACCACGGCCATCGGCGGCGGGGCATCGCCCAAGATCGTCTTCGCGCCCTCAGGGCCGCAGCTACAAGTCACTGACGTGAGCTTTCCCGTCACCGTGTCGCGCAAGGATACGCACCAGCTGACGGTGGGCTTGTATCTGGACAAGGGCGAGGCAAAGGTCCTCGATGCCGCTCGGGGTCCGATTTATGAAGGTTCGCTCATCACCGCCTCAGGTGGAAGAGCCGAACAAGGCGCCGCGCGGGCTGTTCAGCAATTTCTAGCACTGAAGATTTTCAAGCCAGCACTATAAGGGAGTCCTGACATGGCAAAAGTCAAAAAGGCGAAGACCCGCAAACCATCGCGGGCCAAGAAGGCGGGGAAAGCTAGCAAGACGGCCGCTCCGCCAAAGCCCGCCCGTTCGGGAGGAACCCACGTCGACTTCGGAGTGCACGGCTTGGGAAAAATCATGACTGCCATACACAACGCCGGCCTGGGTGATGAGCTCAATGCGCATCTTGCCGGTTCCGGACAGTTCGTCAAAGTGCGCCGCAACAGCTTGACGGCGATCAAGGGCTTCGTGGAAGAGAGACCGCAACTCTCTAATTTAGCTCAGACCATCGGCGATTGTGACTGCCCACCCGACGATCCGGGATGCGTTTACATTCCGGGGTGAATGGGCAGGGCGCTGACGACACTTGAAGGTGCGTGATCGTGTCCGCCGTCTCGTCAGTACGTTCGCTGAATTTCTAGTCCTGATCTCCCGTCAAAGGACATGCCGGGCCGAGGCGCTGCGGCAGCTGTCTTGGGCGGGGCCGGCAGTCGCCGGCTTTGTCCTATTGTCATGGCGTCACCTCATGGTGCGTGCCCGTGCAACATCTGTCGATAAGCTCAAGGTCGAAACGGCGTGCAGCGGCCGTTCAGAGGCTGAGACCAGAGAGATGCGTGCGATCTCGGCGAATATGTCCACTCCCTCGCTGAGACCTAGTGCATGAAAGGCGCGGCGCGTGATGCGCGCCAGGATCTGTGCGCCTATGTCTGAAGTCTCGAGGGCAAGCACCAATGTGACCTCCGCCGCGCTGAATGGCAAAGAGGCTTTAATGCGCGCTGGAAAGACGTTGAGGATGGAGCTTGCGCGCGGTGCCTCGCGAGCGATGCCGACGTCGCAGGCTGCGATGCGCAGCCTTTGGCGTGCGCCGGGTTTGAGCGGTGGTCCCGGCACCAACAGGCGCGCACCTTTGAGGCGGAGTATGATGAGCCCATAACGCCCGTCATAGCCGCCGACCACGGCATCGAGGCTCATGGCGGCTTCGCTACGTGCCGCAAGGCACAGCGCTGGATCGCTTTGCAAGACATGCAATGGCCCTGCCGCAGTCACCCTGCCGTGTTTCATCATGACAAGATGATCGGCAAAGTGTTCGACTTCGGCCAGGTCGCGGCTGACATAGATCATCGGCAGCGTGAGCGTGTCATGCATGCGTTCGAGGAACGGTAGAATCTCGCGCTTGGCGGAGCGATCGAGCAAGGCCAGTGGCTCATCCATCACAAGTAATCGGGGCTGAGACAGTAGCGCGCGGCCCATGGCAACGCGCTGCCGCTCGCCGGCGGAGAGATGCGAGGGAGAACGGTCGAGGAGCGATGCCAAGCCGAGCAATTCGACCACCTCCTCAAAACCGATCAGCGTTGGTCCCGATTTAGGCGTCGCATAAAACAGATGGGATCTGACAGACAAATGAGGAAAAATGGTCGGATGCCGAAACACATAGCTGACGGGACGCAGATGCGCCGCCCGGAACGTGGTCTCATCCTGCCACACTTCGCCATCGATCTTGCAGAAACCAGTCGGCAGATGCTGGAAGCCTGCGATGCAACGCGCCACCGTAGTCTTGCCGCAGCCCGGCGGGCCGAAAATAGCCGTCATACCGCTTGCCGGTACGCTGAATTGGGCATCCAGCGGAATGTTCGCGAGAGAGCCGCTGAAGGCGACTTCGAGACGGCCCGGTTTTGCTGTCCTCACGTGCTCGTGCCCAGGCCGTATCGCTCGATCAAGGTTTCGATCAAGGCTACCGCAAGCCCTAACATCACGATGCTGCCGGCAAGCCAGCCTGTCTCGCTTGAGCGCGACGTCTGCCCCGCTTCTATGCCATAAGAAGCGGGGGCAGGATTGCAGACCATCGGTTTTATGATGCGCGGCATTTTGATCGCGTCCGTGTCATTCATCAACGCCGCAGCCGAACTGCGCGGCGCGTGGCCGCCGATCGGACAGGTGAAGTCGCTTGATGGAACTGCAGTTCCATGGCCGATCGCTCCGCTCGGCCGGGAGCCGTCGGCAGGCAGAGACGCCTGAAATGAATCGGCTTGGGTAGTCTGGCTGTAGAGCAATCGGCTCGTACCATAGCTCACCAGGGCCTCGTGTCGGGTCTTCGGTTTAAACGGCGCTGCAATTCCCTGGGCGAATAGCGCAAGGTGCGCTCTGACCGCCACATGGATGTTCACCGCTCCAGCGCTTCCGAGCGTAAGCAGCATCAGAGCTGCAACGATCAGAATCAACTGGGCTAGTCTCAGCTTCATCAGCGACCCCGTGCGCGAGCGGTTGCGCCGCTTTCCTTGCGGCGGCGCTTGGCTTCTCATCACAGCAATCTGCGTGCCGCTTCCGGAATTTGCGCGCGTTGCTTGATCGTGGTGAAATTCGAGCTGTCAGCGCAGCTCCTGGCCGCGCGGCATCCGTCCAGTTTCCGACGTTGGTGTCTCCAAACGGACATAGATACCAGACGAGAGTCGGACTCGAGGGCGCCGGCTTCGGGCGTATGCATATCGGGACGGATGATCTCGTCAAGCAGAGCCGCCGGATGACTGACGAGCGGCTTGTTTGCAGCGTAGGAGGAGACGGCCGGCTTTGAATCTCTCTGCACCGTCTGTTGAACGGGTGGCGTGCAAGGGATTCTTTTTTCACAACCCACTCGAAGATCTCGGCTTCGTCCACTTCCACCCGTTGGCATAGGTGGTACTGAATCTAGGTCCCCGCGCGCGAAGCCGAATGCGCAATGTGCATCCGATGGGACATAGGTCCCCGACCAGCCGGTTCGTATCAGATCGGCATACGGATCGTGGCCAGTGACCGAATCTTCGACAACACATCAACCACTTGAGCGGAAACAGGAGGGGACACGGAGGAGATCCAAATCGCGCAAGTCGTCTGGCGACACAGACCGTTTCTGTGCGCGCTCAATTAACGGATCAGCCGTCCTGTCGTTGTTGTCACAACACGACGGATTGACCTGCCATTTACAAGCCAGCCAGAGTGTCGCCGCCGGTCGTGGCCAGGCCAGATGTTTCGAGACGTACGCGTGACGTTATCGTCACACCCAGGGCGCAAAAAAGGACTTGAAGCGTACGTAGCGTCAGGTTGTACGATCGAGGCGGGCGGCTGTCGCCACTCGAATCTTCACCTCGGGCAATAAAGAACTCGAATGCCTCAAGCTTGCAAAGCTCACTCCGCTAGAGCCCTTTGTGTATCCTTGCTGAGAGCTCAGTACTCAAAGTGGCTATGCACGGCATAGGTGCGGGTCAAGCAGCACCGGAGCAGGACGATCGGTTCGAGATCTGAGCGGAACGTCTTAGCGTTGGTGCTGCTGAAGATCAGACCCGGGCGAGGTGCGGTCTTCGATGTTCCGCGCCGCTCTTCGCAGATGGTCGGGTTTACAGCACCCAATAGTGTCATAGACGTCAAATGCTGACTGGGGATGAACTGCTTACTCTCCTCAACCAGCTATGGAGTCACCGACGCACCTGGTTTGACCGAACGCAGAATCGCCCGGCATTCGGCCCTGATCTGATCTTCTTGTAAGGGTGGCGTTCGTCTACCCACATCGCGGCAAGGATCGTTTGGATCTGCGCTTGAGCCAACCGGATCAATTGCTTGATGGTCAGATCATGAGCAGGTGCTAGCGGCGCTCTGAGATTGATTGCGCGCTCAGGCCAGCACCGAGAGCATCGTATGTCAATTTCTCCCGCTGTTCGGCCGCAAATGAAGTTGGTCTCGGCTGCGAGTAGTTCCCTGCGTCAACGAGTCGAGAGCGCTGCCATCGATCGGGGGAGGACGAGAGCGCGTCCCCTGCCGTCTATGCTTCAAGAGGTTCGGCTTGTTTTTCTGGTTGGCAGGCCACGTTGTACATTGCGCAAGACCATAGCGAACCGCTCGTAGCTTAAGAGAGAGATGGTGAATCAAAAGCGACGCAACTATTGGATCTGCATGGCATATCGCTTTGCAGCAGCCATCGCTATTCTGGCGGCGACAACAACCGTGCATACAAGACACGCTCGAGCGCGAGATCTGAGGTCGGCAGAGACGCTAGCGTCTTGCAGGCCGGACCTGATACGCTTCTGTGACCATTTTACTGGGCGTGATGACCCAGACGCCGCTATGTTTTGTCTCAGGGAGCACTTTAAAACCTTGCGTGCGAAATGTCGCCGCCTGGTTCCAGGTGCGACGGAGAGAAGAGGAGGCATCGGAGGAGGCGGTATCAACAAACGCTCTCTTCCGAGCGTCTCCGCTCGGAAGAGAGCATCCGAGCTGCAAGTGCGCAACGGTACCATAGCGAACCGTCGAACCGATGCGACTCGAGCTGTAATCATTCCGCCGAGAGAATTGAGACAATCAGTAGGGAAGAAAGAGGCCTCGCCCCACCAAGATTGGTAGCTGGTCCACCGAGGGACACGTGACTAATAGTCAATTGTCATCCAGTCATCGAAAGGTGGCGGACGTCGCGAAAGTGGGGCCACGATGCCGTCTGGAGTTGACTTCTGGCGATCGCCACATTTCCGCGCTTTAGTGGCGGTGCACCGTAAGTATGGTTCTGAACCCTTCTCGCGGCGCGCGGGATAGGTGAGGTTCACGATCTCTTTGAAGGGATCGCCTTGTATCTATGCTTGACCATAGGCTTAAATCGGACGTAACGGCGAGCCGGCTGGAAGTGATCACGGAGACGGAACGGCGTCGTTGCTTCTCCAAGGATGACAAGGCCCGGATTGTCGAGGAGACGTTGGCGCCCGGCGCGGTCGTTTCGGACGTTGCCCGGCGACACGGGCTGAGGCCCCAACAAGTGTTCACCTGGCGCCGGCAAGCGCGCGAGGTACCGCCGGCGAAGGCGGACGAGTAGTACTTTGGACTTGATGTGGTCGACGCACCGACCGTGGCCGTCGCCTCGGAGCGCAAGGCACGAGGACGCAAGGCCAGACCAGATAGCGCGAGTACCATCGTGATTGAGATCGATGGCATCACCATCCGGGCCGGCCGCCGTGCGGACGCAGCGATGGTTGCTGCCATCGTTCATGCGCTGAAGGTAACTCGGTGATCGGCCCATCCGGAACGGCCCCAGTGATGATGGCGACCTAGTCGGTCGACGTCCGGAAGGCAGTGGAGGGCTTCGAGGCGCACGCGATCTCGTAGGTCTTCTGCCGCGCGCCGCTAAGTTCACGGCGCCCGCGACGACGCGGAAGACCGTGCCTTTGTCGCAGGATTGTTGACGGGGTCGGTTCGCCTTGACATCGAGTTTCCGGCAGTGGATCGAGCAAGAGTAGCCGGCTACGTCAGCTACCTGCTAAACATTCATCCCTATCCACGGTTTAGCGGCGCTGGCCTCGAACCAGTTTCAGAGCCGGAAACTCAAAGGAAATGTTGTCGCTAACAGCCGCTCAAAAACAGAATGCTGTTCGAGCAGGTGATTCTCAATGAGCTTCCGCTCCGCACCAGGTAACTCGGTTTGAAGCAGCTTACGATACCACCAAATGTCGTTTCGTACTGATCTGATCTCGCTGAGCTTATCATCAATCGAAGTCATCACGCACGCCGACTTAAACTTTCGGTAAAGTGACCAGCGTGCCGGCGCGCAGCAAGCCGCGGCTCCATCACGCCATGTTATGCCGACCGGTCTCGTTTCTACGCAAGTGCAAGGCGCGGACCATTTTGCTTCGGGGACATTGCGAATAGTTCAATGTACGCGAGGCCTTCAATCGATATCGCTCTGTTGCCGCGCGTGTGACCTCATTTGCGGCGGATCACGAAGTTTACCGGCGTTGTGGGCGTCCGAATTGGGGATTCCTGCAGCGCTGCGAGGTTGTGCGCGCACCACCCGATAGCATCTTAAGCTGGGGCTGGATCGCGGCGGAAGCGATAAGTCCTGGGGAGTTGCTAAGGCAAGATGCTCGTGACCATAAAGGTACCGGGTTTAGACGCCTCGGTACTTGCGAGTTTTCGATTGCAGACGTCATGTCCTTGAGCCGATTATGGCAGCAACCAGGTTCGAAGAGGTTTGTGATTGCGCGCAGCATCGGTCTCAACGGGCTCGGGATGAGGTCTCTATCTATTGCGCAAAAAAAGGTTGCCTTGCATGAAGCAAATGCTTCTATTGCCTGACAACGGGTACTCGGACGAGATGTGCTCGTGGCTAGAGATCGAGTTCTAAAACACCACCAGATTGCCTATCCGGCATGTTCCAGGCGCGAGGGTTCGAGGAACGAGAGGGCATCGTCGTGCCGTGGGTTTAGAGTTTCCGTCCCGCGAGCTTGATCACTGACGCCGATGAGGTGGCGGATCTAGCGGGCGTCCGGAAGCGTTGCACCTGCTTCTCAGGTGCGTGACGTTTGACCTTACTGCAAGATCCAAGATTCATGCCCTGACGGACCCCGGCCGGTCCGAAGGAGCTCCCGGGCGTGAGCGGCCAAGAACTATCCGTCATGCGTGATCGATCAAAGGGATAGCGGATTGTCCGGCGCCTCAAACCCGTCAGCAGGCTTGGAAAGCCGGTTTCGATCCTCCCGCGCCAACCCTGGCGATATTTTATCGCCGACTTTGTCAGATTCGAACTGCGCTGAATTGAAAATCTCGGACCGGGCTTGCTCGCGCAAGCCCCTAGGCAAGTCCCCTGAGTGAAACCTCCATAGGAGGACGTGCTCCAGAGGGTCGAGCCCGGCAAAAAAGCACGTCGGCCTGTCATCGTTTTGTCGTGTTCCTGCAATGTCTAGTTGAAGGCATCAATGTCGCAAGTCCGACTAACGGGCACGCGTCCCGCGCGAACGTCGCGAACCGCGTGGCATTTCGCCCATTTAAGCAAAGCTCACACTCTTCTTCGGCGGCATGCCATTTGCTGGATGGGGAGAACAAGATAAGCGGCGACCACTGCAAGCCTTGCAGTCGCCGGTCAGGGAGGTCGGACGTGGCGAAGAGATTCGTCGAAGGTGGGCTGATAAGCAAGATACAGATCTTTATCCTGCGAACCGATGCCAGTGTTCGTTGGCCGTGGTTGAGATCCCGTCATCGCTACTCGCATGTCGTGGCACCGGCGAATAACCTCGATCCGGTCCACGACCGAACTGTCATCCGCTTTCCGATCGCGCTCAACGGACAGACCCGGAGCAGTGCGCAGTATCGAACGACAGCCGCAAAATCGGGCCAGCTCTGTCTAGGATCTGTCGCGGTTCGCGCGGGCGCGACTTTCGACAGCGACGAACTAGCGACGCTCAAGTGCGACTATTCGGAAATCATCCGCGTCCTGATCTATAGCTTGCTGCGGGACGCGCTCCGAAATCCTGTCCGCCGTAGCAGTCTTGCTCTATGTCGGCGCCTCCGGCGTCGCATCCGAGCCTCGCTTGTCTCTGTAAAGATATTGCTCGGCGCGCCAATCGCATGTTGGCCGGGTAAGACGCGACCCGGCACTTTCGGCTCGCTCGGTCTCACAAGGCCACAAACAGCATTCGCTGTCCTGAAATGGCAGGCTTCACGTAATCCCATCGAGAGGAGAAGACCTGCCGCGTGGGGCTGCGGCGCGTGTCCTTGTTCGCTTGGGAAGGGATCATCATGGTAATCATCGCAGCCGCTCCGCCGGCGGCGCCCTCGCGCTCCTGGTACAAAATCCCCTATGTCCAGGTACTTATCGCAATCCTGATCGGTGTCATGGTCGGCTACTTGTGGCCATCTGTTGCGACAAATGACTGGATCAAGGCGCTCGGCGATGGATTCATCAAGCTGATCAAGATGCTTGTCGCGCCGATCATCTTTTGCACCGTCGTATCCGGCATTTCACACATTCAAGATGCCGGAAAGGTCGGCCGGGTCGGCATCAAGGCGCTGGTCTATTTCGAGGTTGTTTCCACTTTTGCCCTATTACTTGGTCTGGTCATAGGCAATCTGGTCCCGATCGGCCATGGGCTCGCGGTCAAGCCCGACGCCGCGGCTGTGGCCGGCCTGGTCAACAAATCCGAAGCGCAGAAAGGGGTCGATTTCGTCCTCAACATCATTCCGGACAGCGTGGTCGGGGCGCTGGCGCGGGGCGACATCCTGCAAGTGCTGCTGTTTGCCATTCTGTTGGGCTTTTCGCTGATGGCCCTCGGCGAGAAGGGTGAGCGTTTGCGTGGGATCATTGACGATGCCGCCCACGCAGTATTCGGCGTCATTGCCATCGTGATGAAGGCGGCGCCGATCGGCGCCTTTGGCGCCATGGCCTTCACGATCGGCAAATTCGGACCAGCTGCGCTTGGCAATCTGGTCGGATTGGTCATCCTGTTCTATGCCACGGCCGCGCTTTTCGTGGTGCTCGTGCTTGGCCTGATTGCGCGCTTGATCGGCTTTTCCATCTTCAAGTTCATTGCGTATATCAAGGATGAGCTATTGATCGTGCTGGGTACCTCGTCTTCGGAAAGCGCACTGCCGCAGCTGATGAAAAAGCTGGAACGGCTGGGTTGCTCGAAGCCGCTGGTGGGCCTCGTGGTGCCGACCGGATACTCATTCAATCTCGACGGCACCAACATTTACATGACTTTGGCGACGCTGTTCATTGCCCAGGCGCTCGATATTGACCTGACCCTAGGCCAGCAATTCACAATCATAATTGTAGCGATGCTTACGTCGAAGGGCGCAAGCGGTGTCACCGGTGCAGGTTTCATTACGCTCGCAGCGACCCTGACGGTTGTCAGTCCGGCGCTGGTACCGGGCATCGCGATCGTCTTCTCGATCGATAAGTTCATGAGTGAGGTGCGTGCGCTGACAAACGTCACGGGGAACGGTGTCGCCGCAATGTTTGTGTCCTGGTGGGAAGGCGAGCTCGACCAAGCGAGCCTACGCAAGCGACTCAACCGGGAAGACCGAGCGGCCGATGTCGGGACATCCGAATAAGGCGGGGTAGGTGGCAGTGTTTCGACCGCGAGCAGTGTCGGCGAAGGAAGGTGGCGTCGGTCGTGATCCTTCGATCGCCATCAGCGACATCGCCGCCGGCTGATGGATTGGCATTTCGGCTTGAATCTCACGTTTCGTTTGGCGGCGGATCGCAGACGCTATCGGGGGCCGGGAACTCGTGGAGAGCGTACCCCGACCTATAGCTTGATGTTGCCGTCATGGCATCGGCGGAGTTCATGGCCAAATCTCGTGGCGAACGATACATCGCTTATCGCCCGGCAAAGTCACTAAGGACCAGAGCCGGACGCGCGCCAGCCATCAGCAGGATGCGCGAAACTGCACACCGGCCGACGGCTGCGCTTTCTCCGACTACCAGACGAACTTCGCGCCATCGGGCAATTCGCAGGTGAACTCGCCCTGGTTTACGGCTTCCGTAGTTCCGGCAGCCAGCTTGGACGCCCGCACGGTGAGCTTGCCGTCGCGGCCGAGGCTGTGGCGAATGTATTCGGTCACCGGATGTCCCGAGCTGTCCAGGGTTTGATGCGCATCGGCGAAGCTGATGCCGTTCTGGGCGGACACCCTGAAGGCACGGATAGCCAGTCCGCCCTGCACGGCCGGTCCGGGCTTGCCGCCATCGGCGGTGGTGCATCGGCTCAGGTCCAGTACGACCTTCACGTTCTTGCCGTCCTGCAGGGCACTGAGCACCTCGGCGTATTTCGGCGAGGGCTCATCAGCCCTGGCGATCGCGCTCACGCCTGCAACCGACAGCAGGGACAACAGGATCGACACGCATCTGCCACTGAACTGCATATGGTATTCTCCTCGATAGGAATCAAAGTCCGCGCATGCGCCAACTTGCCCGGCGTCGTGTCCCTAACCAGCTTGGCAGAACCCAGACATCTGGCGCGTTTGCCTTCCGACAACACCATGCGTTGCAACCGCAAGCTAGTCATTGCGAGGGCTAATCGAACGTCACAAACTCGTATGTGAGGTTTTCGAAACGACGCGACGAGTTTTCTGCGCCCTCGCTCAGAACCGAGCCCCACATGCCGACTCGGACGCAATCAGGCGGCGGCATTTCGTGAGCGTATTGGCTCGGCGGCTACGCTGATCTCCGTGCTGCGCAATCGAATCGAGACCAATGCGCCGTCGTGACATGGGCGCAATAGGACCAGGCAGTCCAAAGTCTGATGGGAAGATCCATGGGCTGGACTATGTAGGTCGAAGCGAGATCAGTTTCGTTCTGCCATGCTCCACGTCCGGCGGGTTCGACAGTCACCGCCCCGCCCGCGTGATCGCCTATCGCAGGTCGCGCGGTGACCTCATATCGCGGAGATTTTAGGCCGATGGCCAACGACCGCGCTCATAACGGGACGATTGGTGCAGTCGACCCGATGGAGCCTCGACTCTCAATGGTGCGACCTAGACCAACGACATTGAATCTGCGAGTTTAATATGATCTCCGTATCTGAGCACTCATTTCCAAGTCGCGAAGCAGGGTATAATTCCCTCGTATCCATTGATGCAGCTCGGTCGACCAATCCTTCTCGTTGCGCAGATATCCAGTGAAGGAAAAACTCAGTCGGTCTATGTAGGCCCTTAGAAATGTCGGAAGCGCGGGGATCCGGAGCACACGCCCGTCATCCATGATGTCCGGCAATGCGCCGCGTAGCACGAATTCATTGTGGACGGTGACCAGCGCCCCCGGCGGGGTCTGTCGCCGCAGCATCTCGTAACTGCGCCAGGACATACGATCAGTGCCTGCGACGAATAGTATAATCGGGACGACGTAATGGCGCACCGTCTCCTTCATGAAGCGGATCTCTTCGCACGTCTTGAAGAATTCGTCGAAGGCATGAAAGCCGAGGTCAATCACCTTGGCCAACCCATCGTGGACGATAAGCGGGTCGATCAGCTGGACCTTGCCGTAAGTATCGATCACATCTGCGGTTTCAGTGATGCGAGGGAGATAATCGAGCAATGACGGCTCCCTCAGGTTGACATCGAACGAGAGGGCCGTGCCGTTCGTCAGCACCAGGAACTCGCTTACGAGGCGGGCGATCAGGGTTTTGCCGACCTGCGGGCTAGGAGAGCAGATGATGTAGATGGGTGTTGCTAACATAGCCGGCAGTATCAATCGAGTTTCGTACGTGGGCCCAGCCCGTCGCTCGCGGAATACGCGGCTATTTCTCGCCGCCGCGGGTCACCGGCTTGGCGCCGGTCAATTCGGTCAAGTTGATGCGGTCATACTCGCTCCAGACATTTGCGAGCCAGTGACGGACGTAGCCGCGCAGCACGAAAGAGTAGTTCGCCGGCTCGTCGCGTCGTCCCTTGTTTGCGACGAAGTCGACGAAGGGGACGGAAGCGACTTCGACCTGCTCATAGGCCATCGCATCGAGCTTGGGTATGGTCAGCTCGGTGGCATACTTGATGCGGTGGAAATAGGAGTTGTAGGTCGATTGGTCCCACTGGAAGAACTGGGTGTCGTTGATGAAGTTCTTCACCAGGAAGTATTTCGCGCCGCCCATGAAATCGGCGGTTTCGGCGATCTCGTCCAGCGAGGCGATGGAAGGACCCAGGATATGGAACACGGCAAATGTGATTTGCCCGGACCGCGCGGCATCCAAAAATCCGATATCGCGCAAGGAACTCAACGCCGAGGACAATAGGCCAGCGCGAGCGTCTATCACGGTGACGGATAGCCCGGAGTTTAAGGTGTCAAAAATCTTCATCTGATCCCCGGTCGTCGTCATGTCGACGATCTCGGTGATGTCAGGGTGAAAGCGCTTCAACGTTCCCCGCGGTGACTCCGTGTCAAACGCGCGTGTCTGCACGGTATTGTTGCTGAAGTAGTCGAGAAGCGTTCGCGATACCGTCGTCTTTCCAACGCCACCCTTGTCCGCGCCGACCACAATCACAACTGGCTTCACCATGGAATTCCCCTGAGACACTCGCTCTCGCGCCGGCGCGACATGCGCCAGCGGCGGCGGTCTGCTTTGGATGCGAACATGGCAGAACGAGGGACAAGTGACTCTTTGAGACATCATCCAAGGGTTTAGGCGACAATTTTCATTACCGAGCTATCAGGACGAGGAGTGCAATGACGATAAAAGAGCGAAGCGATCGGCAGTTGCTGATGGTGACTCCAATGGCTTGCCAGCATCCTAACGAGCATTTCGGCAAAGGCCCGGGCTGCTGAGATAGTGGCACTCGCATAACGGTCGCGTTGTTCGACTGTGTATCAGTATTAAAATGGCTTGAACCGCACGTTGCGTCAGGTTGTAGAGTTGAAGAAGCGGTGACGTATGAGATGCCACGCTTGGCATCGATGACTAACAGGCGAACCAAGAGGTCTTGCCAGTGAGTGAGTTAGCTGGACGCGCAGTGACCTCGAAGATGAGGATCATCCCGGCGCAAGACCATGTGCATTCTCTTGATGCGAGCTGCGATGATGTGAAGATGCGGGATGCATGGTGACGGGGTTGGCACTGAATTTGCGTGTTTCGAACTAGCGTTTGTGTCAGACAATAAGGGGTTCGCAAACACCAGAAGCGTCCAACCATTGCCTTCGCGCTGTGAAGGCATCCATGTGTAGCCGAGTGCCGGCCGGGAATGACGACCAAGCGGACCCGCCCAGAGCGCTGGCAGCTCGGAAAGGATTGTGCGTTGCTTAATGCCGCCCTAAACGAGATTGAGTGCGCGAGCTACATTAGCGACTTCTGCGACCGCAGTGGTCAAGCACGGCAAGCAGCTGCGGATGATGGCGGATCGCGCGATGTTCCTGCAAACGGCTGCCGGCAGATTCCGACTTAGATTTTGTGGCAAGCTTCGGAGCGATGGAATAGCCGAAGCCCTCGTTAAGACTTTCGAGCGCGCCGAATCCCCGATCAATCCGCTGCACTACGAGTAATTGCATTGCGGTTCCAGCTGTTAAAGGCAGTCTAGAAACCAAGTTGAATATTGGGAGGTACCTTTCATCCTTGCTTTTCGCTAAGCTTAGACGATGAGCTCGGTGTCGAAGGTTGTAGCGGTAGGGCAATTTTCTTAGGAGAAGTCCTTTCGTTAGTCGCTGAGTTGTTCGCTTTAGTTTGGAAAAGCCGGCGAGTATCTGACAACACTGCTGCCGGCGCTCTTGCTGATTACGATCGGTGGCATCTTGCTCGTCTATGGATTACGCACTCGGATGCATGCATCTCAAGAATATTTGGATAATTGTCGCAATATCTGTGGGAGCGATTTTGGTGGTGGAACCAATTCTCACGTTCCTGCTCTTTCGAGAAATACCGACAACCGGTTCGCTGATCGGGCTGGCGTTCGGCGCGCTTGGTACGCTCGCTGCGATATTTCTGTAGGCGCTATGATGATCCGGGTTCAATTGGCGGCGTTTGGGCGATAATCGAACGCCAAAGGCATGGAAGTATATTCCGACGGACGTTAGCTGCGTGATAGTAAGAGTGGCGCGGTCGTCAGGTCGCGAGAGCTCATCAGTAAATGCCGCGTATGTCCTTCCCGAGGAATCTTAAGACTTAGCCGCAGCTTTGGTTTGTAACCCGCTGCATCTCCGCGTTTGGTGGTAGTCGAGACGAGTCTGGCCTTCAGTGTCATAGAATCGGAATGCTCGCGCATAGTTACTCGAAATAGTTGATTGTTGTGTAGCGACTCAAAGTCGACGAAACCGGTTGGGAGCTTTGGTCCAGTCGCGGTCTGTCGCTGCCGGCTGGCTTTCCTGAGAAACTCCACTGGATCGCGAGTGCCCTATGCGTCGACATGACTAGATGCATAATGTCACGCTTCAGACCCACGGGCCTTATCCTACGGCAGATACGCGATTATGGACAGAGAACCGGACGCGCGGCCGCTCCATAGCGATTGTCGGGGCGGACTAAGAACTGCATAAAATGTGGGAGCAAGGTCAATACTGTTGTTGTTTCTTATCTGTTCGGCACAAACAGGCCGGATTGGCCGGTCCAACGGCGGACTGCGCAATTACTGAAAGCTTTCATTTGGGCGATCACTGTAATGCCCAACCAAGCGTCTCATACCGATTGTCGGATGTACGACATGCTGTCGGACCACGAAACGTGGGCTTGAGCAAATAGTCGTCACAAATCAGGCTCCTACAGATGGCACGAGCCTTGAAAAGCAGATGCTATCCAGATGCCCCCCGTCGCGTGCTCGAGGATTTCCAGTGATGGCTTATAGAAATTGTCGCTTCTCATCACATCGATGCCCCGTATGCAAAGGATCCGCCTTAGTGCTGGTCGCAGACGAATTTATCCTCTGACGGACCACACAGTGATCGCGGTTCGCACAGCATCAATTGGGCGATGCTGGCAATCGAGCAAATTTCGGGCGCGCGGGCCATCTGCCGCGTTCGCTGACGGAAAGGCTGAGCCGAGGTGCATTGGTTTCTTCAATGGGCCAAGTGTGTGCCAGATCCGAGCTTAACGTCAGTTTTATCGACTGCGTGCGTCGATTGCGAGGCGCTTCTGAACAGCGCTGCGCGTGAGTCCTGCCCGCGAGTGGCAGTGAATCCTGGCCGGGAATCGGATCCATCTCAATGGAAAACGAAGTTGTCTAACCACTGAGGCAAACCTGGACAAAAATTCTCATGCACAAGATAGCCGAAAGAATGCCGGGGTCGGCTTCGGGGCAGGAAGTGACCAGACGGGCGGGCCATAGCGTCGCTGTCGAGCTCAGCGAAACCATGAAACTCGCGTGGTCGATAGCATTCACCCAAATTGGCCAGATCGTGATGATGACAACGGATCTTGCCTTCATTGGGCACGTCGGTGCAGAGCCGGTCGCCGCGGCAGCGTTGGCTAGCAGAGTCTATTTCCTTGCCTTCACGTTTGGTACGGGCCTGCTGTCACCGATAGCACCGTTGGTGGCACAGGCATTTGAGGCGAATAATCTTGCCAGGGTACGGCGTACCCTACGCATGGGATTGTGGGCGACGATGATGCTATCGTTCCCAACTATGGCGTTTGCGTTGTGCGGAGAGCAAATACTGTTGGCGTTTGGCCAGGCGCCCGACACGGCGCAACTCGCCCAGCGATATCTATTCGGGTTAGCCTGGGGCGCAACGCCGGCGCTGGGTTTTGTGGCTATCCGCGGCTTCATGGGTGCGGTCAACCGTCCGGAGCCCATTTTGTGGATCACGGTCGCGGCCATTCCACTCAATGCCCTGCTGGCTTATCTTTTCATATATGGGAAGCTTGGGCTGCCGCGTCTTGAGCTGTTCGGGGCAGGTCTTGCGACGACCCTCGTGAATTATGCGACTTTCTTGGCCGGTTTGTGGTTCGCCACAATGCGTCGCCCTTTCCATGACTACCGCGTGTTTGCACATCTTTCGCATTTTGATTGGCCCTTGATGCGACAAATCATAGTAATCGGAATGCCGACCTCAATCGCCTCGTTAATGGGCTACGGTGCGTTCTCGGCCGCAGCACTTCTGGCGGGTCTGATCAGCACCAGCGCGCTCGCTGCTCATCAAATCGCTCTTCAAGTCACTATGAGCCTTTCTATGATACCTTTCGGTATTAGCATGGCGGCGGCCGTGCGCGTTGGTCATGCCGTCGGCCGCAACGACCGTCCCGGTATCAGGCGGGCAGGTCTGGCCGCGATCTTGCTCGGTATCATAATCGCCGCGATACTGACGCTTGCGGTGATCGCCGCACGTTTTGAAATTGCTGAATTGTTCCTCGAGAACTCAAAAAATGATGCCGATAAGACGATCGGACTGGCTACGAAACTCCTATTGGTCGGCGCGAGCTTCTTTATCGCTGATGCCGCGCAGTTCATTGCGGCAGGGAGTTTGCGCGGACTGAAGGACACGCGGGTGCCGCTTCTATTCGTCGGCATCGCTCATTGGCTGATCGGCTTCTCTCTCAGCTACTTGCTTGGCTTGAAGATAGGCCTTGGCATCGTTGGCATCTGGATTGGTTTATCAATTGGGACGACCATCTACGCGGGACTTCTTGTCCTGCGTTTCCACCTGCTGACAAACAGGCGGCACCCCTCAGAACCAATATTTGATCGCGCAAGCCAACGTCATTGCACCGCCTGCTCGGCAAAAGAGAATTCTGAGGTGTAACGGTCGCTCGACCGTGTCGTTACGACTCTTGAGTTCACTGCATATACGGCTCGAAGAACTTTCGTGCTGTGTGATCTGCAGCCAGCCAATGTGATGGCATCAGGCCGCGATCGGGCCCGTGCAAACTTATAGCAGCTCAACCGTTTGCTTGTAGGACGGCGATAACAACTGGACCACACATTCGCCGGAGCGGCTGTCTCCGAAGCGACAAACCGACGCCGTGGGACCGCTGAGGCCAAAGGTTCGGTCATATCGTGCATCGGCCCCAAATTAGGCCGTTTTCGTCCATTCGAAGCCAGGAGCCAGCGTCGGCGCGGTGAGTTCGTCAGCAAAACTCCATCTTGGGGGAAATACGCAGTGACGGGTCTAGTTTTGCCACCTTCGGAATACTCTCTGTGAGTCTTTCGGGAAGCTCAAGCACCAGACAACCACTATTGGGGGTTGTCGGGTCCGCGACACCGTCATGTTAGGCTTGATCCGTGCTGCGCCCCCGTAATCGATTGAATCATTGTGAGAAACTGTGGTGAGCCTCTTTCTGCGCAGTTGGCACGACTTTTGACATCCCTTGCCCGGAGCAAGGAGCTGCCAGCCATACCAGCTGGTGAGTAATTTACTTGTACATCAGAGGTTGAGATCGAGGTCGAGCTAATAGGAGATCAATATGCGGGCGAGGCTGCAAGCCGTCTCTTACTTTGATTACGCCATGGTTGCCCATTTGAAGCTCGAGCCCAAGCAGGAACAGTTCGTGGATCCCTTGGATTTGGTGTTTGCACAGCTTCGAAAAAGTTCACATCACGAACTTGAGCACCCCTTCTCGATTGTTTTCGGCCCCGATGTTGTAGGTTTTCTTGTTCTTCGGGAAAAGGCGGCCTTGCCTGAATGGGCGCCACCAGACGTGGTCACTTTGCATAGTGTTCGGGTTGGCCGGGCATTCCAAGGCAACGGATATGGTAAGGCAACAACTGGGCTTGCCGCTGAATGGATCTCCACAAACCGAGTAGGCATCAACCGTCTCATGCTAGCTGTCAACGCACGAAACTTAACAGCTAGGCGCGTCTATCTGAAGTCTGGTTTTCGGGATACTGGCGCTACCCACTCTGGCCCAATCGGTCCTCAGAACATCCTTGAATATGAAATCAGTTCGGGATGATACCCCTTATTGACCTTCCGGTGGCGCTACCGGCCCATCCGCCGGCGGCTCGGCCAACAGTCTTACCAAATACAGTGAGAGATATGATGCTGCCCAGGATCGTAACGCAATTGATCGGCCAGACACCGATTATGTTAATAGAAGTCACCAACCCCAACGTCCGCCTGGTATTGAAGCTCGAAAAAAACAATCCCGGCGGCTCGATGAAAGACCGCATGGCACGCAGCATGGTCGTCGCCGCGCTGAGGGACGGGCGCCTTGCCCCAGGGGGCACGATAATTGAATCCTCTTCCGGAAATGCTGGCACAGGGCTCGCGCTAGCCGCCTTGGAATTTGGCCTTCGCTTCATCGCCGTTGTCGATCACCATGCGGCACCCGACAAGATCCGGACGATGCGCGCGCTCGGCGCCGAGATCCGTTACGTCGATGGGGATTTTGCCGAGGACGAAATCCCTGTCGCAGAGCGCATCCGCGTAGCGGCGCAGCTCGGCGCACAGCTTCCCGGTGCCCTCTTCATGAACCAACAGGAGAATCCGGCAAATCCGGAAGGTTATGTGGACCTCGCGGAAGAACTGATCGGCCAGCTTTCCGATGGCATCGACGCTTTTGTCGGATGCGTCGGGAGCGGCGGATCGATCACGGGTATCGCGCAGCGCCTCAAGCGCCATAATCCGAATCTGCGCACGGTCGGCGTGGAGCCAGCCGGCTCCATTGTCTTTGGCAAGCCTGGGCATCCTTACTATCAATCGGGCACGGGCATACCATCGGGGTACTGGGTCGGCTCGGTGCTGGACTACGGCTGCATCGATAATGGAGTGCAGGTGACCGACACCCAAGCCTTCGAGACGGCACGCTACATCGCTCGACGTAAGGGAATTCTAGTCGGTGGGTCAACTGGAGGCGCGATTTACAAGGCCTTGGAGTTTATCGCTGCAGGCGAGCTAACCGGCACGGTCGTGACCATGGTTGTCGACGGCGGTGAAAAGTACCTTAGTACGATTTTTGATGACGAGTGGATGGCGAAACGTCGTCTGCTGGATCCGAAGATCGCCGCTCAATTGGATGCCTGGCTTTTGGGCAAGGCACATGCAGCATGAGATTACATTTGCATTGCCGATCGGTCGTGCCACTCGAGACATCCCACTTCAAATAATGCCTAGTCGTCTGAACTTCGTTGTGACTGGCTCCACAGAAGTGGCATAGAAAAAATGCCAGATGCCTATTTGTGAGCGCTAGGCAAGGCCGTGTCCGCAACCAGTCCAAGTGGGGCGCTCGAAAGCCGACTTCTCGTGATCTCGCAAACAGGCAAGGCGAGCCCCTCTCTGGTGGGCCCGAATGCATCACCACCTTCAGCGGAAGACAAGCTTTCTATTTCGGCGCTCTCTCATTTTTTTGCGGTGGGTGGTGTCCGCGGCATTTGCCGACTGGCGCGTTGAGGATGTGCCGCATGGCCTCGGGCTCAAACGGCAAACGCATTTGTTCGTATGCTAACAGGTGTTTCGTCGATAGGGGGTGTCTTGAATCGTCTCCGAACTGATGGACACCTGTAGTATGAGGTGTTGGAGCAGAAAGCAGCTTAACCCTATCAATTGGTTTTTGGGGAGGATCATCACATTGACGAGTCTTGCATGATAGCGATGCAGATACTTGGCGGCAAGACATCGCGCTGACCACCTCAGCTACATCAGAGCTTAGCTGAACAAGATCGGATGCTAGTTAACGTAGGTTCAGGACGCTATCATATGAGACTCTCAGGTTCTCTGTTAGAAGGTTGACGCGACGAAGCTGGGTTAATCGAGGTTCCATAGAACTCTAGTGAAGCAGCTGAAAACGCGTCGTGCCGAAATTCCGCGTGCTGCCTGCGACGTGGAAGACTAGAATCGTGACACTGACGTAGTCAGAATCTGCATATTTGAGAGACCACGGGAGTACGAGAGATATTGGAGTCATCTTCTATGACCCGTCGACGGGGGTTTCTGATAGGGAATCTCGAGTTCGATTTCGTGCGGCACCTCGACGATGTTTTCTGGATGATGACCATTTTGGAAAAGCGCGTATTTGAAGGCTTGGGTGCGGCTCGCGAACAGACCACCAAAAAGGCCGCTCTGTTCGCGAGCAACCCAGTTGCCACGACGATTCCTGCCAACACAAACGATCGATGCTGGGCACGAAGGATGATCGACAATCTTCATATTCTTAATCCTTCCATGAAGACAAGTGATCCGGAATCGTGCGACGATCGCCTTCCTCAGCATGGGGTTCTTAGCCCGAGAGAACCACCTGGCGACGCCGCGTTTAGCGCACCTCTATATGCAGCACCATTCGCTTGAGCCGAAGCTCAGCGCCGCCAAACGGCCAGGTCACTGGTGTTTTTGATTGTTGCAACAATCTCCATCGGATCAATGATGCAGCCGGTGCGTGAATCGTTGCCGCGTCGGCGGTGCTAGTCTCAGGATAAACGGCGTCAGCGCATTCGTTACCATCAATTGGGGAGGCGCTCCCACCAAATCCGCGAAAGAGCCGCCGGTCTATCCCTGGTGATCTTGCTCCAGCAATCGGCGTGCCACTCGCGAGATCGGATGCGCGGCGATAGGCCATTTGAATTTGCAGCCACTTAACGAGCTCAAGGCCTTAAGTCAGACATGAATTGCACGACGAAGAGGTAGCTGCTGGAGATAGCTTTTGAACGTTAGAGACGATGATATGCCATATGTGTTTCTCGCTCGTCATCGGTGGTTGACCGGGCGTCCTCGACAATGCGCCCGCCGGCCGGCTTCGAACGCTCAGCCCGCTCGATTGGTCTAAATGATCAAGGCCTCATCGTCGGTTGTTTCGGAGGATGGCTGACGCCGCTTGAACGGGAGCGCGCCTTGCTGTCAGTCCGTCAAGCTGCACTCCGTTGATGGTGTTCCGACATTGTCGTCTGCGATCGGACACGGTTGCATCTCAATAGATGTCGGTTGCCTCTCGCGAAAGCTCGCTACGGTCAGCACGGTGATCTCCATATCGAGGAGGGCGGGGCACTATCGGAGACCTAGTACGCCAGAGGGCGGCTGGCACGGCGATTGCTTTTTTTGATATGGCAACGTTGAGCGAACGTGAGCGCGAGCAAACGCAATACGGGCGACGCTCCCATTGCTGCGGAAGTCTGTGCACTCTTCTAAGAGCCGACTCGCAAGGTTGCGTAAATCGATGCCCAGATTATGGAGAGCAACATTGTGCTGCGTATGGAGAGCCCAGCTCCCCCGATGATAGTGAAGAGCTGGCTGCGTGGACAGCCCCTCACGAGTTTCCAAATCGGAGTAGTGTACATCATTGAATTTTGGGCAACTTCCTGCGGACCATCCGTGGCGGCGATGCTCTACCTTGCACGGCTGCAACGGAAATACAGAGATAGCGGACTTGAGGTCATAGGAGTCGCGAGTCAGTGGCGAGCTTCAACAACGGCCGAACCGCGAATCGAGTTCGACGCATGTCTGACCGAGACCCTGTCGAGACTGAACTATCGGGTTGCTCTTGATACCGATGAAATGCGCAATGCTTGGAGTGATCCCCGTTCTTCGCTTGCGATTCCTACCTCGTTTGTCGTCGACCGAGATCGTCACATCGCCTTCGTCGGTAGTCCGACGCAGCTCGATTATGTCTTGCCTAAAGTTGTCGCTGGCGTGTGGCGCAAAAGCGATGAAGCTAAAGCTTTGGATGCCGAGCGGATATCCGAAAACCGAGTTATGATTCTAGCCATGACCGGACCGATCTACACCAAACTGCGGTCGGCGATGAAGACTGAGGATTGGAAAAGGGCGCTCTCGGCTGTCGAAGAGGGAATCGTCCTGATGCCGGACAGCATCGAGTTCCGTGTTACTCATGCGCTCCTCTTGCTTCACAAACTGCATGACGTGGAGGCCGGCCTGCTGGTCATGCGCCAATTGGTTCGCGATGCGATCGATAAAGAGTCCGAGCTGTGGATGACAAAGGCTATAAGCCAACTCTTTGATCCGACGCAGGACCACGACCATATTCCGCGCGCCGAGCGGCTCGCGATGGGGAGAGATCTCTCCGAGAAAATTCTTGCCTTGAATCCCCCGGAAGACGAGGGCTATAAGTTCTTGTCTTATGGAGCGGTTGCTCAGTATTGTTACGAGAGTGGCGACAAGGAGCGCGCGATCGAATTGGTCGAGCTGGCATTAAAGTCGCTGGACACTCCAGAACATGTCCCGGACGGAGTGAAGCTGCGCTGCATGCCGTCGTTGCTACAGGCCTTGGCCAATTACAAGAAAGGTTGCGAGTTACGCGAACGTCAAGTCCGCCAATAAGGAGTGCCGAGCTTTGTGATCGAAGTTCTTGACAGGAGCCAAATCTGGTCTGCGTCACCATGGTAACGCCTGTAGCATACGCCGATGATAAACCGTGAGACGACGTCAAGTGCAACAAGCAGCGGAGGCTGGCAAGCGTACATAGCTGTGCCTGCGACGTTCCAGTACGCCAGGCAAGAGCGGCGGCTCGCGATCGGGTGTCCGCGCTGACTGTGTTCAGGTGGGGATAAGAAGGCCGCGTAGCTTGTCGACGAATAGCGGATCGTTCACCAGACTTGGATGTCTGGTGCGCCAAGCCGAACGCGGCCCACAATCGACGGATTTGGTCGAAAAGGCAATCTCCGCAGTTATCAAGCGGATCGCCCGTGCGTTGGCCGGCCGGTATCGCATTCAAAGTACAGCGCGAAGCGACTGGACTGCAGTGTAGACTACATAGCACCATAGCGAGCGTCAAAATCGGTCGCGCGGCCGCGCCGGAGCTTGGCGCGAGGCCTTCTTGGTCAGGCATCCGCACATCGCCGGATCGCACGGCATCGCTTGATAGCGACTGGGCAACGCGATGATGACGAACTAGCATTTCCTAAGTACGCTTGCTCATTTTGACACAGTACCAACGGCGCGATCGGCCGGCTATGCATGCGCCACAAGCGCCCTCGCTCTCCTCCTCAGGTCCCAACGCTCCTCCGGGTGACGAATTTGCATGCCAGATGAATCGAGAGTCGTTCGACTTCGGAGAACAAGTTTCCTAACACGCCAAGCCGGAGGGAGAAGACATAGATGGGCTCGAGAATTTGCATATTGACAAATTAGTCCATCGTTTCGTCGAACCAATCGGCGGCGGCCTGAAGCTCCTACTACGGGAGCGCTCTCGCTGAAGGCATCCGCAGCAATTCGCTGTGATGAGGGAGCGGAGAAAGATGAAGGCTTCGAAGTTTTTAGAGCGGAAGAGTCGCTCCTTGTGCAGCACGCGCCGATGCGATGCTGGTGATGGACAGCTGCGAAAGGATTGCCAATTGAGCTACTCAATTTAGAAGAATGACGCGCGTTTGCCGACCGAGATCCAACCGCTGAAGCAGGTCGAAGACGATGACGACAGGCTGCGCAACCTGATGACATATCTCGGCTCGACAAGAAAAACCGGCAGGATACGCTGCGTCGGAAAATCTAATGCACGTCCGGAAGCGCAAGCTCGTTGATGAGATGCATCACGATTGGGAGCGTCGATCGCCAGCGGTTTCGCGGCTCATCGTCCAGGCAAGCCGAATAGTGGATGGTTTGTCAGAATAGCCTGCGCTGCGGTACAAGGACCGTCACGTCTGAAGCGGTGAAAAGTCGGCTCGTCAATCAGATTGGAGTCGGCGCATCTATTGTGTGGCTGGCCTTGCAATTACTTGACAAGATGCCCAAGCGTCCTGTTAAGGCAAAGCTGCGGGACAGGCGGCGGGCAGGACCAACGAGACGAGGGCTACGGACTTCGTTCGTGACGAACGGACGCGCAACCACAAGATGCGTATGTTGCTGATCGTCGATACATTCTAGCGCTCTCGCGCACGCTGGAGCCGTTGTTCACATTCCGTGGCACTGACGCCGTGGAGATATCGAAACGGGTCTGCAAAGTGGATTCTTGCGACGATCCGTCATCAATCAAGGGCAGCAAGTATGGTCACGCGAGTTAGATCGTAGGGCCTACCAGCGCGGTACAACGCTTGCACAACCGGCCGGTCGCGCGAGAACAGTATCAAATGTGTTACATCATACCATCGAGGCACGTCAGCGGCGGTCGGGACATGAATCCTCTCGCATCGTCCGATTAGGTCACCAGTCGGTTTGAGACAAATCCGGAGTTCCGAGCTGCAAGCGCGATGGTGTCGGCGTTGCGACACTGTCGAATTTGCTACAATCCGGCTGCACGGCGAACTACGGTTTCTTGGACACCTTGGACAAATGCAGGGTGGCATGCGACTTGCTCGACGCCTACTTGGCCAAGGGCGAGGAGGAGCTTCCCATGATCACCGCGAATACTGCCAAATGCTCCGAGACGACGTCCATCGTACTCAGCGACGCGACGCTTAGGCATGGCGCGCGGGCGCCCGGCGCTACCTTTACTGCTGCCGAAAAGCTGATAATTGCGCAGGCATTGGCACGGGCGGGCGTCACCGAGATCGAGGCAGGCACTCCAGCACTGAGCAAAGAGGAAATTGGGTCTATCCGAGCCATTGCCGAGGCCGGTCTTCCGCTCCTGACCATCGGCTGCTGCAGTATGCGTGAAGCCGATGTCGATGCGGCAATCGAGGCGAAAGTGTCGATGGTCAATGTCACGATTCCGGCCTCTGACGTTCAAATCGCCGCTAAGCTTGGTGGTGATCGCGAGCTGGCGCTGCGGCGGGTGCGCCGGGTGGTCAGTTACGCCCGCGAGCGAGGGCTTCAAGTGGCTGTAGCGGGCGAGGACGCCTCCCGCGCTAATGTTGATTTTCTCATCTCGCTGATCGCAACCGCAAAGACCTCGGGGGCGAGGCGCTTTTGTGTCTCCGACACGTTTAGCGTCCTCGATCCTCTCTCGGCTTATGAACTTGTCGTCCGTTTGCGCGCAACCACCGATCTCGAATTGGAATTTGGCGGACAGGATGATCTCGGGCTCGCCACTGCTAACACGCTCGCAGCAATCAAGGGGGGCGCGAGCCATGCCTCGGTCGCTGTGAACTGCTTGGGTAAGCGCGCTGCCAACGCGGGGCTGGAGGACGTCGCGGTTGCACTGAAACAGCTCTACCGACACAACACCGGTATCGTGCTTTCAGAACTGGATAACGTCTCCGCATTGGTCGCGATCGCAGCCGCGCGCGCGAACATTGACAGAAATGCAAGTCTCGGTGATCATGTATTGACGCCTAAATCAATTGTCCACGTCGACGGACAGAACGATCATCGCATTTATCGATCGATCGGTCCGCCTCGGCTTGGGTGCTCCAATCGCACTTTGTTTGGCAGTGGTTCATGGTCTTCTGCCGCTGTCGCACGGCTCTCTCAGCAGTTTAACGTCAATGTACGGCGAGCGCTCAGGACTCTCGCGCGTATCCGCAAGTATGCGGTCGAGCAGGGGCAGGCCGAGCGCAACATCATCGTCGTAAGCTGGCGCGATATCTGCAGGGGCTCTTTGCTACGTTGCGCGCGACGCGTCAACGGTCAGCATCTTCTTCTCCGGTTCCGCTGCCGTGAGCCACGAGCCCCTACCGTGCTCGCTCTGATCCGCGGAGACATCGCTGGCGTCCGGCTGCGCGAACCGGCAGCGCGCAGCCGGTTGGACATATTGCTCACCTGTCCTGGTGTCCAAGCTGTGATCTGGTACCGGATTGCTAACCGCTTCTGGAGGGCCGGCTGGCGGCTTTCCGCCCGGCTGCTATCATTGTTCGGCCGCTTCTTAACCAATGTCGAGATTCATCCTGGCGCGACGATTGGCTCCCGATTTTTGATCGCCCATGGCGCCTGTGTCGTCATCGGCGAGACCGCGGAGATTGGCAACGATGTGACGCTCCATCATGGTGTTACGCTCGGCAGCGCAACATGGCCATGGTCATCCGGCAAACGCCATCCGACGCTGGAGGACGGGGTAGTGGTTGGCGCAGGTGCAAAGATCCTAGGGCCAATCACGGTCGGCCACGGCGCGCGTATCGGCGCCAACTCGGTCGTCAACGAAAGTATTCCGACTGATGTTACCGTCGTAGGCATCCCAGCAAGAGTGGTGCGGTCGCAAAATAGTCAGTCTCGCGGTTCCGGCTATATCGATCTGGACCACCATTTGATGCCGAAGCCGGTGGGCAAGGCAGTCGCCCTGCTGCTTGACCGCCTCGAATTTCTGGAGATGCGAGTGGGCCACATGCAACAGCAACTACGTGACCCGCTGCGTACGGAGCACAAGGCCTTATCAACTGGCACCCGCAGCCAAGAACGATGTGGTGTTGCATGATGAACAACATCGTCCCTTAGCAAGGGGCCCTCAGTCCACCAGTTTCGTCCTTCATATGCGGCGAGTAAGCCCCGACATTCGTTAACGGACGCAGCTGCGTATCTTAAGGCGCATACTAGAGAAGTTAGCAAAGGCCAATTCGACAGACCGTTAGATGCGGGAAAGACAATGCCGATAGAAAGAACCGACACTTTCGTTGAGAAAACTGGGGCGCTCTCCTCATTTGAACACATCCTCTTTCCACGCAGCTCACTTCACGAGGATGCTGGGTGTTTAGCGCGCTTTCTTACCAATTTAAGGTACGAAGATATTCCGAGCGATGTTCTTCAAACGGCAAAGCTTATTACGCTTGATACGCTAGGCTGTATCATATCGGGGACGATCACGCCTCTCGGCGAGAAGATTTTGACTGCATATGGTACCGGAAACCAACCGAACGGCTGCTGCGTTCCCGGCACTTCCTTGCGACTGTCGCCATCCTTGGCAGCTAAGTTGAACGCTTGGTTGTCTGATGTGCTTGACTACGAGGATGCAACGTTTGGTCATCCAAGCGCAACAATAATACCCGCAGCCTTAGCTATGGCGGAGCATCTCAATACAACACCGCAGCAGTTTCTCGCGGCAGTCGTTGCTGGTTATGAGGCAGGTGTACGCGTTCATGATGCGACTAGAGCGAGCCCGGAAACCTATCGAAAACTAGCCGTCTACCATGCGTGGCACGGCCTGGCAGCTGGCGCTGCCGCTATGGTCGTGTCAGGCGGGTCGGAGGAGCAATTTCGATCTGCTCTAGGGCATGCCGCTGCCAATACAAGTCTTCCCGTTTGGTACGTTCAATACGGTCGGCCAGCTCATGCTCTCAAAGCAAACTATGGTCAGATGGCTCTGGGTGGTCTCGATGCGGCCATCTGCGCTCGTCAAGACATCGTCGGTCCGTTCTCAATGCTAAGCGATGCAGAAAGGGGGTTTGCGAAGATAATTGGATCCGATCAATTCGACCCAACCCATCTCTCAGCAGGCCTTGGGAAAGTGTGGCGTACAAGAGAAACATCGCTCAAGGCATTCCCATGTTGTGGCTTTTTTCATACCACGATTGATGCAATTTCGCGGCTCGTCGACGTATATCACATTGATCATAAGAAGGTAGATCAACTACGGATTCGTTGTTTCTCAAGAATAGCTGAGTGGTTTTCAGACAGCGCGCCTTCTTCCTGGATTGATGCTCAATTCTCGGTGCAATACGTCTCAGCCATGGCTTTGCTTTCGATAGAGGTGGGAAGGGAGTGGTACTCTCCGGCGATTATGGCAAGCGATAGCGTGTCGGCGCTGATGAGAAAAATCCAAATCGAAGTCGATCCCACTGCTGAAGCAGCATTCTGGAGCCATGGCCAGTGTATGTCGTCAGTAATGATCTCTTTGAAGGACGGCCAGCATTTCAGTTCAACCGTCGCGTGGCCACCCGGTCATTGGCGCAGACCTTTTAGTGCTTCCGACGTCGAGAAAAAATTTCTGCATAATGTGCGCGGGACGCGTGTTGAAATGCATGGAGAGCAAATTGTCGAGACAGCGATGAATATCGACCGGTTTAGCTCATTGAGCGAGCTTCGCGGCTTGCTGAGTACAACCCGAACTTAGGTGAGCATGAGGTCGTTCATTCTAATTGAGAGCCCGAAGCCGGTCGGTTCAAAGAAAGCGTACGGAACCCGTATCTCATCTTTTAATGCAATGGACGTCTATGGAGAAGCAAAGGATGTCAACCGCGATTCCCTCCTGGCCGGGCGAGGCTGAAATAAGCTGTCGAATCTCTCGTCTGAAGGAAAACATGATCGAGTCGCCGTTCGATGCGCTTGTCATTACGTCTCGTTGCAATTTCGAGTACTACACAGGATTCCGAACGCTATCCTGGATCTCCGACACGCGTCCATTGCTGGGAATTGTTCGGCGCGACAAATGCGGGATTTCAATTCTGATCAACCGGATCGAGCAACGTAACGAATATTGTGGTCGTAATCCGGATGTGCATCCGATTTTCTATGACGGGTTCACCGAAGCCGCCCTCGAGAGCGCCGGCAACTTACTGCGAGAGCTTCCGAACGGATCTGTCATCGGCTTGGATTACGGACAAGATATGTTCGGCCGCGGATCGCTAGCCTTGGTCGATTCTCTGCGCGGCGCCCCGCATTACTTTCGGTTGGCGGATGCTGCCGAACTGATTTGGAGACAGCGCGCCGTTAAGGGGGAGCACGAGCTACAAGCCAAAAAAGTAACCTGCAAGATTGCGACTGATGCATTTTTCGATGGGTTGCTGGACCTCCAACTGGGGATGAGCGAATACAAATATGGGCAATTGCTCACGCAACGCATGATTGGCCTCGGTGCAGACAGCGTCGAGTGGCTCCCGGTTCGCTTTGGACGGGGAGGAAAAAGCTACGCCCAGCCGAACTCGGACAGCAGGCTGCAACACGACGACTTCGTCTGGGTCGACATAGGTGCGCGCCGTGCCGATCAGATCAGCGACGTAAGCCGGATGGCTAAGGTGGGCCGGGCGACGCAGGAACAAGAGCGGATGTATGATTTCGTAAGAGGTGTTACGCTCCGTCTGGCCCAAGGAATCCGGCCAGGCATGACTGGACACGACGTATATGCGTTCTTTGACAAGCTTTGGTCTGCTCGGAGGCTCTGCAATGTCGGCAGCGCCGGACGTGTCGGACATGGCTCGGGGGTGGCGCTGACGGAACCGCCGTCTCTGATGGCCGGTTCTACGGAGATGATTCTGGAAGACATGATTCTGCATGTAGAGCCAAAGCTCGAGGCCGCCGACGGCGTGTTTCAAATGGAAGAAGTGTTCAGGGTTACGCCGAGCGGTCCTGAGTTCTTGACAGAACTCTCACCGGCCAAACTGCCTGTTGTCGAAATTTGAGTGCTCGTTGCAAATCTCACCACGCAGCGACTGTGACGGCCTAAAACCGTTCGTGTTGCACGCGCGGATTGGTAGCTCCGCATCCCCAAGCCGCTTGGTTATGAATGCAATGGTGATCTTGCCGGCCGAGAAACTTGACGCAAGATCGAGTGTGCAGCAAAGCCGGCGTTGTTGTGCTTCCAATTAGTAATCGCGAGCTTAATAGGGCCTCGTCTTTACGTCCCCATGCTTGACTGTCTCAGATTTCGAGTGGGTTTACGATCGGCCAACACGCAACGTGTCGAGGTCTTGATCCGTCACCGGAGTTGTCATGGATCGACGTCAGCTTTGGGCCACACGCAATGGAGAAGGTTTGTGAATAAGCTACCATTAAGAACCTCATCATCGTTGCTGTATGAGGCGGTTCGTGGGGAAGTGCTTAGGCGAATAGAGAGCCATACCTATCCGCCGGGCGCTCCCATCCCATCCACGGCTATGCTCGCTGAGGAATTTGGCGTCAGTCGAATCACTATCAAACGAGCCTTACACGATCTACAAACCACGGGAGTTGTCGTTTCGTTCAGAGGTAAGGGGACCTATGTGAAGAAGCAGACAAGGATGCTACGCAGGCTCGATGTCGCCGCACCTACTGTTGACGGTGCGACGATCCAGCTGTTGTCCATCACGCGGGAAAAGATATCTGATCCAGCAATAGGCGCATTCGGGCCGCCTAAGCAGGCCATGCTATGTGTCCGTAAGCTTATCTTCGATGATCGCGTGCCCGTGATGTATGAGTCCACCTATCTTTCGTCCGATGTAGAAGCCGGGATAGTAGAGGGGCTCGGTGAGCGCTTTGTAACGATGGCGCTAGAGAGTCATAGTGTCTACGTCGTGAATACCGACTTAGTAATTGACGCGGCTCCCGCTACAGGCATGCTCGGGAGCCTCTTCGGAGTACCAACCGGTTATCCGATGCTGCGCCGTTCTTATAAATGTACGACAAGCGACGCAGAGATGATTTTGTTTGGTCTTGCCCAAGCTCCGTTCGACCAACTCGCCTATTCTTGCCGGCCGTCCCTAAAATGGAGCGAGTCGCGATCATCACGCCGGCCATCTAGGCGGGGTCGCGTCGGATCAAATCGCCAATCGAGTCCGATCTGAAACGAGCTCCAATACGACCGGATGCAAGCTTAGATGCATTTCGATGGTGCAGGAGGCTCTCCTCGAAGGCGGTGCTTGTCTCAATCGGCCTTGCAGATTCCGTTCAGCGGAAGAGGAAAACTGGAAGGGGATTACGGTTAAGCAGAGTCTCCTTAGCCGCAGCGGGCTTCTCTTTTCAACGATCGGGGTTGTGCATGCGAATAGCCTAGCGCTCTGAAAAGTATCACGCTCGAGTGCGGAGCGATGCTTCGAAGTCGAGTGCTCTTCGTCGTAACGCGCTTGGGTTAGTGCTCTCGATCGGCGTTCCAAGTTGAGCCAGCAATTGCCAACGGAATGGCGATAAACATTGGACAGAGCGATCCGCAGTTTCGTTTGGCTAACACCTTGCTTTTAGTGGTTCGGGCTTCAATATAGATAGCTGGCAAATTATCTTGGAAAAGCGTCATGACGACTTACAACGTTGCACTGATCGGCTTTGGTGGCGTGAACCAAGCTTTGGCGGAGCTTGTCGCAACGAGGAACGAGGCATGGGAGCGTGAACTTGGCTTCCGTTTAAGGATTGTCGCAGTCAGCGATCTTCGCTTTGGTTCCGTGGTGTCGCCCGATGGGCTCGACCCGAAAGTGATCATCGAGTCAAAATTCGCTCAAGTTGGCTTTGGGGAGCTTTCCGGCGGTAGCTCCCAAGCAGAGAATGAAAAGATCATCAAGTCAGCGCCGCCCGATATCATCGTTGAAGCGACGTTTACCAACTCGCAAGACGGTGAGCCTGCGGCGACGCACTGCCGTTGGGCAATTAACGCCGGCAAACATGTCGTAACCACGAACAAGGGCGCAGTGGCTCTTGCCGCTGGCGAGCTTAAGACGTTGGCGAAGAATCAGGGGGTAAAATTCGAGTACGAAGGTGCAGTGATGAGTGGAACGCCAATAATGCGCATGGCGAAAAAAATGCTCATTGGAGATCAGATCTCCGGCTTCGAGGGTATTCTGAATGGGACTTCAAACTTTGTTCTGGGGCGGATGGAGAGCGGCATCGATCGTTTCTCCGCCGTCAAGGAAGCGCAAGTGCTGGGATACGCTGAGGCAGATCCGACTTCGGATATCGAAGGAAACGACATTAGACTGAAAGTCGTGATCCTTGCGAACGAGTTACTAGGTGCAAACCTCAAACCAAAGGACGTTGCTTGCGAAGGAATCTCTAGATTGTCTCTCAATGAGATCGTCGCAGCGCTTAAGGAGAACTCCCGATGGAAGCTAATTGGGTCCGCCATTCGTGACAAGGACGGGAGTGTGGTCGCGAACGTTAGTCCAAAACGACTGCCGCTCGGACACCCGCTCGCAGCGGTTGCAGGTCGTATCAACGCGGTTTCGCTCAATACCGAGTTGCTCGGACCAGTAACGATATCAGGTCCGGGAGCAGGGCGGACGGAGACAGCATATGCGCTTCTGTCTGATATTATTACAATCCATTCTGACAATCTCGCGCGGGCTGGTTAACTGACGGGATTCTGAAAGCCACGTCCCTCGAGGCTAATTCTTGATAGTGCGGGGCGAAGGAGGAATAATGCCGCAAGCCAGGGTGCAAAAATCTAGTTCTGTGCGGTCCACACTGCATCGGGTATCCTGCGCGGCCGGCTGACCGGTTCATCCGCGACACCCGCCGCAAGATCGAGGGGCACGCGGCGCTGCAGGTGGTGTTCGCCTCCCGGCTTAGCTGAGCCACGCAAATCCGCTCACAATAGCAACGCCGGCGTGGACGGAAGCTTCATTCTTTCGATACCCCGGAGGTGGAGTGCGGGGTTATAGCCGCCGCGCCTATGAGGTTCGGCGTGAAAGCCTGCATCGTTGCCGATAACCGCCGTCGCTCGGAGGCATTTTGCGCCACACGCCTGCGGAATGTCTAATAATCGTAGGACCGTATGTCCGCCGCTGCCGGTGAGGTGGCTCGCCCTACACTGCGCGTCCGCGGGTTGCTCGGGCGGTCCGAGCCGATCCTCATCACAGGAGGACGAGCCGTGGCGGATTATAGGGAAGGGTTTGTCGGAATCGACGTGGCCAAGCTGAGATATGCCGTCGCGATTGCGGACGCAGACCGGTAGGGGAGGTTCGCTTCTCCGGTGAGGTCGATGCTTCGGCCGCCGCGTCATAGTGCGGATCGCCGCTCGGTTTGACCGCCTCCGCTTCTGTTATGAAGCCGGCCCGACCGGTTATGGCCTTTATCGCCTGATCCGGTCGCTCGGCCATGAATGCACAGTGGTGGTGCCATAGCCGATCCCAAGGAAGCCGGGCGATAGGGTGAAGACGAACCGCCGAGACGCCGTTTCTCCCGCCCGGTTGCTGCGCGCCGGCGAACTGACGTCGGTGTGGGTTCCCGATGAAGGTCACGAGCGATGCGAGATCTCGTTCGCGCTCGAGCCGCAGCGGTTGAGGCGCTGCGGGTCTCGACAGGTGAACAGGTGAGCGCCTTCATGCTCAAGCACCGCCGTACCTACCTTCGCAAGAAGGGTTGGACGATGCGCTATCTGCGCTGGCTTCACGAGCGGCAGTTCGATCTCCCCGCACATCAGATCGCGCTCCAAGAGATAGTCGAAGCAATTCGCGTCCCAGGGAGCGGGTCGGCGCGAGCGCCGTGTGGACGGTAGCGTCTGGCGCGCTGGATGTATCCCTTTAGGATACCCGGAAAGAGGCTCGCTGCGGCAGCGCTTATGCGAATCTCAAACATGGACCAGAATGTGCGAAAAACAAAAGCCGCTGATACGCCGTAAGAGGTGGCCAGTGCCATTCAAACTTGTGTGCGCGATTTAACGCGCGGCGGAAACACATAAAAGACAAGAACGCGGTGGCCGACTCGACAAGAGCGGTCGGTCCTTAGGCCTCCGCATTCTCTCTCTCTCCATCTCTCTTCGTCAGCAAAAGCCCCCGTGAAAAGGATATGACAATGTCACTAGCTTAGTACCCATTCCTTAAAGCGCACCGTTAGCTCCTCGAAGTGGTCAGCCCACCACTCATCGTTGATGCTAATGTTCAATTTATTATCTGGATTGGGCTGCCATTT